>NZ_JAKIVI010000009.1:0-160832 GCF_023614015.1 Acinetobacter sp. ACZLY 512 | reverse complement strand
TCAGAAGTGAAACCTCTTCGCGCTGATGGTAGTGTGGCGTTAGCCATGTGAGAGTAAGTCATCGCCAGCTTTTAAATACTAAGCCCCCTTAACATACGTTAAGGGGGCTTTATTTATTGGAAAGAAGAAAATTTGATGAAATTCTGAATACAGTAGAGAATAAAAGTAGATATATATTAATTCTAAGAAAAAGTTCTGTTATAAATAATAAGAAAATTAGAAATTTAAATATCAGGCAAAAAGGGTATTTCATGATGGTTGAAAAGTATGACTCAGATAATTATAGAGTGCTTTTAGATAAAAGATGGTCATTAGAAAATCTAAATGATTTTTCAAGATTATATTTGCAAAACTATGCTTTTTTATATTGTCTTGAGAATAATAAAAATAATTTAAGAGCTGTAACTCTAGCTTCTGAGTTAAATGAATATAAACTTCGTGATGGATTAACTTATGTAAACATTTACTCTTTATTTGTTAGACATGTACCCGATAAAGAAAGACCTAAAGTACGTGCTATTTCATATGCATCTCCCGGATTTATAGAGTTAATTTTAAATTATGAAATAGCAATAAAAATAGCTTTGAGTATTGCTGCTTTTATTAAAGGTTTAACTGCCACAGCTGAAACTTATAATAAATTACATAATATCTATCTTGAACTTGGAAGAAAAAGAAAAGAGAAGCAAAATAATTTATTGAAACTTGATGCTGAAAATATAAAGCATACTCGTAAATTAAATGATGAACTTGCAAAGGGTCTTGGATTTGATAGTCTAGATGACATGTATAAAAAAATTGGAGACGAAGAAGAAGTATCTAAATTACTAATGGCTCATTACCGCAGAATGAAGGCGATGAGTAAATTTGTTATAGAAGGCAAGCTAAAATTTCCATTAGAATAAAAGAATCTATTATGAAACTCAATTCCTTCTCCCCACTCCCGGAAGATGATGACGAAATCAATCTACCTGAACTCGTGTACTGGGCATCACTTGGTAATACAGCGCGGGTAAGGCAATTACTCGCAGACGGTATCGATCCGAATCAGAGCGATGAAGAAGGTTACAGTGCTCTTCAGGCTGCTGCTGAAAATGATCATCTGGATGTTGTAAAGCTTTTGGTCAGTAAAGGTGCCGATATCAGTTTTAAAGGCCAATATACGGCACTGGAACTGGCAGAAATGGCACAAAATACACAGATTGTGCAGTACCTAAAAGATTTATAACCATATATAAAAATAACAGCCAAAAAAGAACCCCTATCATCCTGACAGGGGTTCTTTGTATTCCGATTATTGTGTCGTTAATGTCCTATTCACGACCACGTCCTGTGTATTTTTATTTTCAATGAGACTTCCTGTCTCTCTATGTCTTGTATCTTAGTTAAAAATTCTTAATCACAACATGGGTGATTCACCATGATCCGTGTAGGCTTTTGCTGACAACGTGATAAAAAAAGCACTCCGAAGAGTGCTTTTGATTTACATCAGTTTAATGCCTTGCTGGCCAGCAGGTGTTACCTTAAAGATTTCAACTTCAAAGGTGATATTTTTTCCTGCAAGTGGATGATTAAAGTCGATTTCGGTAATACTGTCGTCGACCGATTTCACCACACCAAATAAGGTGGCTTTCGCTTTATCTTCAAACTCGATCATATGGCCGACAATAGGTCGTTGCTCGAATTTGACCGTATCAAACTTTTGTATGTTTTCTGGATTCCATTCACCAAAAGCGTCTTCTGGTGGTAAATGTACCGTACGGCGGTCACCAGCACGTAATCCAAACAGTGCTTTTTCGAAGCCTGGCAGTAAGTTGCCATCGCCAATGGTAAGACTAACAGGCGCTTCACGACTGCGGGTATTATCAATTTCAACGCCATTTTCAATGGCCACTGAAAAGTGCAAATCGACTTTTGCACCTTCTTCAATACGAATTTCTTCGTTAGGCTGGATAATCTCAGTCATGTTTGGCTTCTGCACGTTGGATGCGTTGCTTTTCTAGAAAGAACGTATCGATTAACAATAAAATGGTACCCAGAGTGATCGCACTGTCGGCAATATTAAACGCGGGGAAGTGGTGATCTTGATAAAATACATGGATAAAATCGACCACATAACCTAAGGTCACACGGTCAATCAGATTGCCCAATGCACCACCCAAAATCAATGCAATCGCAGCAGGCAGCACAACGGTCTGTTTAGGCATGCGCATCAGCCAAAACACAAAAATGATGGATACGATGCCTGCTAAACCTGTAAATAGATAGTGCTGCCAGCCTCCTGCATCGGACAGAAAGCTAAATGCTGCGCCATAATTATGCAGTAAGGTCCAGTTTAAAAAGGGCAAAACTGGCACCGGATCTGCATAATTTAGATGGGTGCTGGCAATCCACTTGGTCCACTGATCCACCACAATGGCCAGCACAGAAAGTGCGAGCCAAATCAGGTTATGAGGATAAAACTGGAATAAGCCCTTTTTTGCTTGAAGCTTAGGCATATTTTCTCACTTCGCCACTGCCCGTGACGTTAATAATACAACGACCACATAAACCTGGGTGATCTACATGTGTATTGACATCTGGAAGTACGTGCCAGCAGCGCACACATTTTTCACCTTCAGCCGCAGTCACTTTGACACGTAGGCCATCAAGCTCTGTCGCTTCACCGTGCTCTGCATAGGCATAAACATGCACTTGCGATGTAATCAGTACAAAACGGAGTTCATCACCCAACTGGTTTAAAACGCTTTGAATGTCATCTTTGGCCCAAATTTCAACTTTGGCAGAAAGATTACTTCCCACGATCTTAGCGTTACGTGCCGCTTCAATCTGCTTATTAATTGCTGATTTTACGTTAATTAATGTTTGCCAGTCGGCCTCAGACACCAAGTTTGCACTGCTTGCGACAGGAATATCGTACCACTCGGTAGTAAAGACATATTGCTCGCTTTGCTCTGGAATTAACGGCCATGCTTCTTGTGCAGTGAAGCTTAAGATTGGTGCCATCCAGCGTACAAATGCCTGAACCAAATGATACAAAGCGGTTTGTGCAGAATGACGCGCTTGTGAGTCTGCTTTGGTGGTGTACTGACGATCTTTGATGATATCAAGATAGAAACCACCCAAGTCATTGATACAGAAGTTAGTCAATGCACTGCACACGATATGGAAGTTCATATCTTCGTAAGCTTGCTGAATAGTTTTTTGAACCTCAGCAGCACGTTGCAAGATGTATTGATCCAGTGCAATCAATTGATCGACAGGCAATGCATCTGTAGACGGTTTGAAGCCATTGAGGTTGGCCAGCAAGAAGCGCAAGGTATTACGAATACGACGATAACCATCTGAGGCACGGCTGAAAATTTCTTTACCTGCGGTCATCTCATAACGGTAATCACTTGACGCAATCCAGAAACGTAAGCCATCTGCACCCATGTCTTTGATGATGTCTTGAGGGGTAATGATATTGCCTAAAGACTTCGACATCTTACGGCCTTTTTCATCGACCACGAAACCGTGCGTCAGTAAGCCTTTGTAAGGTGCACGCTGATTAATCGCGACAGAAGTGAGCAGAGATGACTGGAACCAGCCACGATGCTGGTCAGACCCTTCAAGGTACAAATCTGCCGGATCGGTTAATTCTTCACGCTGGCGCAAAACCGCATAATGTGTTGTACCTGAGTCAAACCAGACGTCTAGTGTGTCTCGGACTGCATTGTAGTGCGCTGCATCTTCACCAATGAAGTCTTTGGCATCACGGTTGTACCATGCATCGATGCCTTCTTGTTCGATCAGTTTGGCAACTTCTTCGATGAGTTCAGCGGTGCGCGGATGCAATTCATTGGTATCTTTATGTACAAAGAATGGAATTGGAACGCCCCATGTACGCTGACGTGAGATACACCAGTCTGGACGACCTTCAATCATGGATTGAATACGGTTTTTACCCCAATCAGGTACAAAACTGATCTCATTTTCGATGGCATTCATTGCACCGTCACGTAAGCCTTTTTGGTCCATACTGATGAACCATTGCGGTGTTGCACGGAAAATGATTGGTGTTTTGTGGCGCCAGCAATGTGGATAGCTGTGTTTGATTGGTTGATGTGCCCACAAGCGTCCAACACTGCCCAATGCCTCAATGATTTGCGGATTGGCTTTGTAGATGTGCTCACCGGCAAAAATAGGTGCGCTTGGTAAATAAACCCCGTTTCCACCCACTGGGTTATCTACTTTTAAGTTGTATTGCAAGCCAACTTTGTAGTCGTCTGCACCGTGGCCCGGCGCGGTATGCACTGCACCCGTACCGCTCGTGGCAATGACGTGTTCGCCCAAGATCACAGGAACCTGACGATCCACCAGTAATGGATGTTGCAGCTTGAGATGCTCAAGTGCTGCGCCTTTAAAGTCTGCCAACACGACTGGATTTTCAAGCTTGTAACGCTCAATCGCCGATTCGACCAGATCTTTGGCCAGAATAAAGTTTTGCAGACCACGTTCGCCTTGAACTTGTACCAGTTGGTAATCAATCTCGGCGTTCAGTGCAACCGCCTGATTGGCAGGTAATGTCCATGGAGTAGTTGTCCAGATCACAATATCGGTTGGTGCGGTGACGTCTGCATTGACACGTTGTGCCAGATCGTGAAGATCGACCACGCCAAAACCAACGTCAATGGCGTCGGATTTTTTATCTTCGTATTCCACTTCAGCTTCTGCCAATGCAGAACCACAGTCGATACACCAGTTCACAGGTTTTAAACCAGGTTCGATATGGCCTGCTTTTTGAATTTCACCCAAGGCACGCACAATATCAGCTTCTTGTTTGAAGTTCATGGTCAGGTACGGATCGTTCCAGTCACCAAAAACGCCCATCCGGATAAAGTCTTTACGCTGTAAGTCGACCTGACTCATGGCGTAGTCACGGCAGGCTTTACGGAAGCTCGATGCATCGATTTTAACGCCGACTTTACCGACTTTTTCTTCAACTTTAAGTTCGATTGGCAAGCCGTGGCAGTCCCAGCCGGGTACATACGGCGCATCAAAGCCGTCCATCACGCGGCTTTTAATAATGATGTCTTTGAGTACCTTGTTGACTGCATGACCCAAATGAATCTGACCGTTGGCATACGGAGGGCCATCGTGTAATACATATTTTTTCTTGCCAATACGCGATTCACGAATCTTCTGATAAATGTTGTCGGCGTACCACTCTTCTAACCATTTTACTTCGCGTACGGCCAAGTTTGCTTTCATTGCAAATTCGGTGCCCGGCAGGTTTAACGTGGCTTTGTAATCCACTGCATTTTCAGGAGTTTGCTTATCGCTCATGCAAGTCGTCTTCCAGTTCAATCAGCTCGAACGCTGACGTGTTTTACTATCAAAAAATTCGAAATTAAAAAGGGTGTTGTGAATGTTGCTCACGATATTCGAGCAAATCTTCAACATCTTGGTCAATGCCGGCCTTGAGTGCTTCAAGCGAAGGGTAAGGTCGTTCACCATGTAAATAGTGCAAAAACGTCACCCGCATCAATAAGCCATACAGATTAGCAGAAACTTGTGGAAAGTGTACTTCCAATCGCCATTCGGGATGAGTTTGCGCAATGGCAGGACGGGTACCTACATGGCCTGCGCCAAACAGGCTGTCACTTCGATAACCAGCTACGCCGGGTTGCTCCGGATTTTGCGCACGAACTTTTTCATTTAAGGCGGTGGTTTCACAGACCACGTCTACGGCATAAATGCCACTTAAACAAGGCTTATGGCGCCCAAGACGAACATTGATGGTCGGAAAGTTTAGGGTACGACCAATCTGGTCACCATATTGAACCCGACCAATAATACTATACGGACGCCCCAAAAGCTGCGCAGCCAGTGCCAAATCTCCTTCGGCCAGAACCTGACGGATACGGGTGGAACTGACGCGGTCACCTTCAAAGTTGATGGTGTTTAAGTTGGTCACATCAAAGCCGTAATCGCGTAAAAACTCGCTATTGCCTTGACGGTTTTTACCAAAATGAAAATCGTCCCCCAAGACCAGATGCTGGGCATTGAGTTTAAATTTGAGCAAATCTGCAAATTCGGTGGCATTTAGGCTGCGAAAGAACTGATCGAATTTAGCAACCGCAATATAATCGACACCCAGTTCAGTCAAATATTCGACTTTTTCGCGAAGAGAACTGATACGTGGTGGAGCATCGTAGCCTTTAAAATATTCAAGCGGTTGAGGCTCAAAAATCATGACCAGCGTTTTTAATCCCTCAGCCTGAGCCAATGCTTTAAGCTGTGAAATCATCGCTTGGTGTCCCAAGTGAACACCATCAAAATTGCCGATCGTGACCGCAGTTGGAGCTAACTGAAAATCTGGCGATAATGCGTTAAGACGAAGCAACTTCATGAGCGTTAAATACTGAGAATTTTGCAGAGGCTTTATATTGCCATAATCTAACGCATTCGTCTTGTTGTTGTGTTTTTATGCAAAGGAAAACTTTCTCTTTTTATTGTTATAGATCAGTATTTCTAATGTTTTTATGAGTCATTAATCAGTTTTCCTGTTTTTCATGATAAATATACGCACTGCATCGGGTCAATCTGAATCGATCCCATCGGCATATACATAATCCAATACTGCTTGTGATGAAAAAGGATAAATACGTATTTCTATGATCTGATGGATAGGTGATCCTTCATCAAACAGTGTAGTGCACGATTTTTGATATTTCGATTAGGCTTGCTCATAAAAGATTTTCATATGCTATAAAACGGCATAAATTTTGCTGATCATTTCAATCATGATTTTACCAAATGGTTGAAAATGTACTATCAGGTTTATCCAAATATGACCAAAGAGGCCGATTATGTGGTGCTGGCCTCGGGTTTAGGTGGTCATGCCAGTTTCTGGCAACCGCAAATACAGGCCTTGCAAGCATACTTTCATGTGGTGGTCTACGATCAGGAAGGCTGTCATGCCGACAGCGCGGCTTTGCCTAAAGACTATTCTTTTTTTAATCTTGCCGAGCAGGTCGAGCAGTTACTCTGTCATTTGCAGATCAAACGCTTTCATTTTATTGGTCATGCCTTGGGTGGTTTTATTGGCGTGGAATGGGCATATCGATTTGCGCAAACCAGCGCCCAGATGCTCAGTCTGAGTCTGATTAATGCCTGGCAATCTCTCGATGCGCATACGCGGAGATGTTTTACCACTCGGCGCACCTTACTTGAGCAGGCCGGGGCTGAGGCTTACTTACATGCCCAGGCCCTATTTTTATATCCACCCACTTGGATTTCCAGTCATAGCGCGATGCTGATTGAACACGAAGCCAAGTTGCAGCAAGATTTTCCACCACATGGCAACGTTCTGGCGCGCCTAAATGCCTTGATGCACTATGTTTTGGATAAACCGCGCTGTACCGCTCTAGACTCACTTCCGATTTTACTGTTGTGCAATCAGGACGATATGCTGGTGCCCTATACACAATCTTTGCAATTGTATCGGGCGCTGGGTCATGCAGAGCTGGTGATTTTGCCGCAAGGCGGCCATGCCTGCACGGTCACGCAAGCTGGACAGGTCAATACTTGTCTGATTGAGTTTTTGAATCAAACAGATAATGCTCAGCTCAAATCAGCTTGAATCACGTACGCGGCAGTACACCATAGAGCATCATGTGCACGGTATGTTCGATCGCGCGCTGATGCATACTTTTATTTTTCAAGGTTTTGCCGGTGACCATGTCCATTTGCGTGCTGAAATCGGCATAGTTTTGGGTAACGGCCCAAATGTTCAAGATCAGTAATTCTGGGTCGATCTCTGCCGAGATTTTGCCTTGTTCCTGCCAAGTCTGGATAACTTTAGCTTTACGCTTAAACAGTTTTTTCAGCGGCCCTTTTAGAATTTCCAGAATATGCGGCGCACCCTGAATAATCTCAAGCGCAAACAGTTTGGATGCTTTTGGCTGGGTACGTGAGACTTCAATTTTTTGAATCAGATAATGGGCCAAAGCCTCGGTTGGCTCCAACTCAACTTCAAGCGTCTGTAAAGGCGCCAGCCATTTTTGTAAAACAGTGGTCAGCACCTCAACGTAGAGTGCTTCTTTATTTTCATAATAATAAAAGATGTTGGACTTATGCATTTGTGCCAATTGCGCAATTTCGTCCAGACTCGCCCCACTAAAGCCATACGTAGAAAAGACATCCAGAGCGGCATTGAGAAGCTGATTACGTTTTTGCGTACTCTTTTTTTGTTCCATTGATTTAACAAACTGGGGAAAGTCAGCTCATTGTAAGGGAAATCGAATGATTTGTGCACAGTTCTTGGCGATTTTCTTTCGCTTTATGTCCGCTTAAGTCGCTCATCTGTTTAGAGATTATCTAGTTTGATTAGGAAGTAAACACATGCTGCATACAACGGGTTGTAGTCGCCTATTTCGCAGCCAGATTTTCTGCTGCGCGATTTTTGCACACTATTGAATCGCTGTACACAAAAACAGTGCATCTGAATGCCACATTATTTTACTAAATGGTAAAAACTGTTTGACCATATATTTTTATTAAGTATATGAAAAATAATATTTATTTAAAGTTGGCACGTTGTATGCAATATAAAAAATTAAGAATTGGCCATTCTACGTACCACGATTATTAATCTAGGCGATCACGCACAGCGTGACCTATTGCCGTCATAAGAAGGATGGGTAGTATGAAAATTGGTGTTTTTTGTCCTATCGGAAATAACGGCTGGCTGCTTTCGGAAAATGCGCCTCAATATATGCCGACATTTGAACTGAATAAAAAAATTGTACAACGCGCTGAACATTACGGCTTCGATTTTGCGCTCTCTATGATCAAGCTTCGTGGTTTTGGCGGAAAAACTGAATTTTGGGATCATAACATGGAGAGCTTTACACTCATGGCAGGGTTGGCTGCGGTCACCAGTAAAATCAAAATTTATGCCACTGCTGCAACACTGGTGATGCCACCAGCCATTGTGGCGCGAATGGCATCAACCATTGATTCGATTTCGAATGGTCGTTTTGGACTTAATGTCGTGACGGGCTGGCAAGCACCTGAATATAGCCAGATGGGAATGTGGCCAGGCGATGAGTATTTTGCCAAACGCTATGACTATTTATCTGAGTATGTACAGATCCTGCGTGAACTCTGGGCGACAGGACAATCCGATTTTAAAGGGGAACACTTCCAGATGGACGATTGCCGCGTGAGCCCTACGCCGCAAGCCGATATGAAAATTATTTGTGCGGGTCAATCCGATTCGGGGCTGGCATTTTCGGCACAACATGCCGACTACAATTTTGTGTTTGGCAAAGGCCTCAACACCCCGACTGCCTATGCCGCAATTAATGACCGTTTAAAGCAGTTTACCGATCAAACCGGGCGTGATGTACAAACTTATGTGCTGTTTATGGTGATTGCGGCAGAAACTGATGCTGAGGCCATGGCCAAGTGGCAACATTACAATGCCGGTGCAGACGTTGAGGCGATTAACTGGCTGATGAATCAAGGCAGTAAAGATACACGCTCAGGCACAGATACCAATGTACGTCAGATGGCTTCGAGTGTGTCACCGGTCAATATCAATATGGGCACATTGGTGGGCTCGTATGCCAGTGTGGCTGCCATGCTCGATGAAATTGCCCAGATTCAGGGGACTGAAGGCATCTTGCTCACCTTTGATGATTTTGTTCAAGGTGTTGAAGATTTTGGCGAGCGCATCCAACCGCTGATGATGTCGCGCCAAGATGCAGTTGCTGAATATCGTCCACTCACCGCATTGGAGAAAAGCGCATGAATACCGTTGTTGCTGATTTTACCGAACGTGCCGGAACGGGATGTGTACTTAAAGCCGAGCCAGAAGCCATCCAAATGGCACCTGAGCATACCGCGCTGATTGTGATTGATATGCAAAACGCTTACACCTCGATTGGCGGTTATCTGGACTTGGCCGGATTTGATGTCTCGAAAACCAAACCTGTGGTCAAGAATATTCAAAAAGCCGTCGCTGCCGCGCATGCTGCGGGTATACAAGTCATTTATTTTAAAAATGGTTGGGACAAGGCCTATGTTGAGGCAGGAGGTTCAGGATCTCCGAACTTTCATAAATCCAATGCCTTAAAAACCATGCGCAAACAACCCGAATTACAAGGCAAATTACTGGCAAAAGGTGGCTGGGATTTTGAGCTGATTGATGAACTGACACCGCTGGCACAAGACATCGTGATTGAAAAGCCTCGCTATAGTGGCTTTTTCAATACCGCGCTAGACAGCATGCTACGTGCACGCGGCATACGCAATCTGGTTTTTGTGGGTATTGCCACCAATGTCTGTGTGGAATCGACTCTGCGAGACGGCTTCTTTTTAGAATATTTTGGTGTTGCACTGGAAGATGCCTGCTATCAGGCTGGGCCAGTCGAGATGCAACAGGCCAGCATGTACAACATTAAAACCTTTTTTGGCTGGGTATCGGATACCCAGACCTTTGTCGAAACTTTCGATCAATCTCATTTAGCCAAAACTGCCTAGCGAGTCGCCGTATGCCAAAAGAAATTATTTTACCCGCCGGAACACCAGCCCCACTGGCACCTTATGTACCTGCCACCAAGGCAGATCATATTGTCTATGTTTCTGGTATTTTACCGCTCGATGCACACAACAATGTGGTGCATGTCGGCGATGCCGCAGCCCAAACTCGGCATGTGCTTGAAACCATTCAAGGCATTGTCAGTCATGCTGGAGGAACGCTCAAAGACATCACCTTTAACCATATTTTTTTACGTGACTGGTCTGACTATGCGGCGATTAACGCCGTATATGCCGAATTCTTTCCAGATGAGCGTCCAGCACGCTACTGCGTACAGGTGGGTTTGGTTAAGCCCGAAGCCTTAATCGAAATTGCATCGGTGGCTCATGTGGCCCCTTAAAGTATTAAAACCTTAAAGCGACCGGCGTATGAGATACCACGCTTAGCCCAGTGAGGCAGGAGACAGGTTATGACCGTATTAGAAGACACTGCAAAACATATTGAAACGTTGATTCGTCACAGTTCACCACTTGAACGTTCGACCACTTTACACGTCGACTCACAGGTTTTTCGACAGGGAATGTCTAATTTGGGTGCCGCTGTCCACGTGATTACCACCGATGGCATTGCAGGAAAATCCGGCTTTACAGCTTCGGCCGTATGTAGCGTCACCGATTCTCCACCGACCTTACTGGTATGTCTGAATCGGGGGGCATCGGTGTTTAAAACCTTTGAGCAAAATAAGGTGCTCTGCGTAAATACACTGGCAGCTCATCAGGCACATCTGTCAAATTTATTTGGTGGTAAAACCCCAATGAGCGATCGCTTTGCGCAGGGGGAGTGGGATTGTTTGCTTACGCAATCACCCGTATTGCAAGATGCGCTGGTGTCGTTTGATTGTGAAGTCGTGAAAAGCGTTTCGGTAGGCAGTCATGATGTACTGATCTGTGAGGTACGTGCCGTACAGCAATGTCAGGGAAAAAATCCCTTGATGTATTTTAATCGTCACTATTGTGAACCACATGCTGTGGCTTAAAGCAGCTAAAGAGCAGGAGTAATCGTCATGTCGCAACATGAACCGTGGTTTACCAAATTTAAACCTTATCGAGGCGACCTGAATCATCAGCCGGTTCAAATCGATGAATATCTTCCCGCAGGAAAAAGTGTGGTTTTAGGTATGCAGCATGCCTTTGCCATGTTTGGTGCCACGGTGCTGGCACCCATGTTGATGGGTTTTGATCCCAATCTGACTATCTTGATTACCGGATTTGGCACCATCTTATTTTTTCTGCTCACTGGCGGGCGGATGCCCAGCTATTTAGGTTCAAGCTTTGCCTTTATTGCGGCGGTTGCTGCTGCCACAGGATACAATGGTGTGGGTGCCAATCCCAATATTGCATTGGCACTGGGTGGTACGGTGGTGTGTGGTCTGATTTATGCTGCAATTGGGCTGATCGTGATGCGAACAGGAACAGCATGGATTGAAAAACTGATGCCACCGATTGTCACGGGTGCAATTGTGATGATTATTGGATTAAATCTGGCACCTGTCACCATCAAAAGTGTCTCTGCTAATGGCTTTGATACATGGATGGCGGTCCTGACCATTTTGTGTATCAGTGCCGTTGCCGTCTTTACGCGAGGCATGTTGCGGCGCTTATTATTACTGGTCGGACTATGTTTGGCGTATCTGGCTTACTTTGTGTTGGCCAACTTGATGGGGTTGGGTAAAGCCATCGATTTTGCGCCAATTGCACAAGCCGCATGGATAGGTTTGCCCACATTTCATCAGCCTGTATTTCAGGCAAATGCCATTTTGTTAATTGCACCTGTCGCCTTAATTTTGGTGGCTGAAAATCTGGGACATTTTAAAGCAGTTTCGGCCATGACTGGTCGTAACCTTTCGCCGTATATGGGGCGTGGCTTTTTTGCCGATGGAGTCTGTACCACCTTATCGGCTTCTGTAGGCGGCACCGGCATGACCACTTATGCAGAAAATATTGGTGTGATGGCGGTGACCAAGGTTTATTCCACCACCATCTTTTTATTTGCAGGTGTCTTTGCGATTTTACTGGGTTTATCTCCAAAATTTGGTGCGATTATTCATACCATTCCGGTGGCACTGCTGGGTGGTGCATCGATTGTGGTATTTGGCCTGATTACAGTGGCCGGAGCCAAAATCTGGATCGATCATCGAGTTGATTTTAGTCAAAACAGCACGCTGATTATCGCGGCGGTCAGTTTGATTATGGGGGCCGGTAACTTTAGTTTGCATATTGGTGCATTTGATTTGGGCGGTATTGGCACGGCTACGCTGGCGGCGATTGTATTGAATTTGCTTTTAAACCGAACTCAGCAGCAGCCTGTCGCAACAGTGAATGCATCGACCGAAAAAACGATTCATCCTGCAACACCGCATTCCTCCTAAAAAGAAAAATAAAAAAAACAGCGTGCCAGATGACACGCTGTTTTTTATTTGGGCAGTAGTATTTAGGTGGCTAAAACGGCTTCAAGCACCTGTTGCTCAAGCTGGGCAAACTCTAGACTTTTCTGGCGCGGACGCGGCAATTTCACCTCAAAACTTTGTGCAATATGGCCTTTATCCAGCAGGATGATGCGGTCTGCCAATTGCACCGCCTCACTGACATCATGTGTAACCAAAATAGCCGTAAAGCCTTGCTCAGTCCATAAACGTTCAATCAGGCTTTGCATCTCAAGGCGCGTCAGGGCATCGAGCGCACCCAGTGGCTCATCTAGCAATAAGATGCGTGGGAAATGTGAAAGCGCACGTGCCAAGGCTGTACGCTGGCGCTGACCACCCGAAAGCTGCGACGGCCATTGTTCTGCTTTGTCTTTTAAGCCGACTTTTTCAAGCAAGGTAGCGGCATGATGCTGCTGTTCTTTCTTTAAACCCAACTGCACATTATGCACAATACTTTTCCATGGCAACAGGCGTGGATCTTGGAACATGACCCGAATGTCGTCTGATGTAATGCCTTCACGGAAATTGCGTGCCGATTTAAATTTGATTTCACCGTAACTGGTGTCTTCAAGCCCCGCAATGAGGCGTAGCAGGGTGCTTTTACCACAGCCGCTACGCCCAACAATCGCAATAAACTCGCCGGGTTGAATGTGTAAATCCAGATCTTCGAGTACTTTAACCTGACCATAAAACTTATGCAGTTGTTCGATTAAAATTTCTGCACCGATAGGCGCTTTTGTATCATCTGGAGTGGCTGCTGTGTTTGACTGATCTAGATACAGCGGGACATTTAAATTGCTCATGATCATGACCTCTTATTGTTGATAGCCTGCATGCCAGCGCAGCAAATAACGTTCTAGGCTTTGTGCCAGCACATCTGCCAGTTTGCCCAGCAAGGCGTAAAGTAAAATGCCTACCAGCACGACATCAGTCTGCAAAAATTCACGTGCGTTCATGGTCATATAGCCAATACCTGCTTGTGCAGAGATGGTTTCAGCCACAATCAGCAATACCCAAACCAGACCTAAAGAAAAACGTAAGCCCACCAAAATCGATGGCATTGCACCCGGTAAAATAATTTCTTTATATAACTGCCAGCGACTCAAACCGTAACTTTTTCCCATCTCGATCAGCTGAGGATCGACAGAGCGAATACCGTGATAGGTATTGATATACATTGGAAAAAATACCCCGACGGCCACCAAAAACAGTTTGGCAGATTCATCGATACCAAACCACAAAATTACCAGTGGAATCAGCGCCAGTGCAGGAATGTTACGAATCATTTGTAAGGTGGTGTCGAGTAGGGTAGAGGCAATTTTGGACGAGCCATTGAGCAGCCCCAAAAATAACCCCAGTCCACCCCCTATTAGTAAGCCAATCAGTGCACGACCAGCACTCACCTTGACATGGTGCCAAAGCTCACCACTGATCAGAAGCTGCCAAAATGCACTCACCACGGCACTCGGTGCGGGTAAAACACGGCTTTGCAACAGGCCCACGCTCGATGCAAATTGCCAGACTGCAATCAGCACCACCGGGAATACCCAAGGCAGCAATTGCTGCCCGAGTGCTTTGGTTCCACGTGAAACATTCGATGTATTCGATCGACTCATGCGGGCTCCTTGACGACCTGATTTTTGGGTTCGTCCTTTTGCTGGTTCGGAACATAGTTATTGGCAATAATCTCGCCAAATGGTCCAGTCAGATTCGGTTGGGTCAGTTTTTCACGGGTTTTAAGCGGCAGCAGTGGAAACACCAGTTCAGCAAAACGAATCGACTCTTCTAGATGCGGATAACCAGAGAAAATAAAGGTATCGATACCAAGGTCGGCATATTCTTGAATACGCGCGGCAACGGTTTCAGGATCACCGACCAGTGCAGTTCCTGCACCGCCGCGAACTAAACCAATCCCTGCCCACAAGTTGGGTGACACTTCAAGCTTATCGCGGCGTCCGCCATGCAAGGCTGCCATACGCTGTTGTCCCACCGAATCCATCTGGGCAAATTTCTTTTGTGCAGCGGCAATGGTGTCATCGTCTAAATATTGGATCAGTTCATTGGCTGCAGCCCATGCTTGCTCGTTGGTTTCACGCACAATCACATGCAAGCGAATTCCATAATTGAGTGTGCGGCCTTTGGCTTGTGCACGCACTTTCATGGCGTCAACTTTCTCTTTCACTGCCGCTGGAGGTTCACCCCAAGTCAGATAAGTATCGACTTGTTCGGCAGCCAGTTCGGCAGCCGCCTCAGATGAGCCACCAAACCAGAGCGGTGGATACGGCTGCTGAATAGGCGGATAAAGTAGCTTGGCATCATCGACACTTAACCGTTCGCCGTGAAAGGTCAATGACTCGCCTGTATGCGAACGGGTTAAAATTTCGCGCCAGATTTTGACGTATTCGGTGGCCGTCTGATAGCGCGTGTCATGGTCTTCATATAAGCCATCGCCTTTGAGTTCCTGTTCGTCGCCACCGGTGACCAAGTTAAGCAAAATACGTCCATTCGAAAGTCGGTCGAAGGTGGCTGCCATCCGCGCCGCTAGCGCTGGTGTGGTAATGCCCGGGCGCAGCGCCACCAAAAACTTGAGCTGCGTTGTGGCATCGATGAGGCTGGCGGCCGTAATCCATGGGTCTTCACAAGAACGACCTGTCGGAATCAGTACACCGGTATAACCCAGTTGATCGACCGCAACAGCAATTTGCTTCATATAGCCATGGTCGACCTGACGTGCGCCTTTGCTGGTTCCAAGGTAGCGACTGTCACCGTGAGTGGGAATAAACCAGAAAATATTCATACTAACATTCCTTATAAGTTGCTAAATCTAGGGCTTCGCAGTCCAGATGGTCTGGCTCACGTTGATGGTTTTGGGAATAAGCTGCACCTGCTGAAACAGATCTGCAATCTGCTGCTGCGCTTGCGTTACTTCGGCATTGATGGGTTGAATTGGAGACGGTTTGGCACGCTTATCCAACACCGCCCTCGCGACTTGCGTGTCTAGACCCGTACTCTGCGCATAAATACTTAAACCTTGATCTTGATGCTGAACAAACCATTGATCGGCTTTATTCAAACCATCTAAAACTTTCTGTGCTGCATCGGGGTGTTGCTGAATAAAGCGAGGATTGCCGATATAAAATGAATAGGTGGTTGGAAACGCACGTCCATCGATCAGTGATTTTGCATGGCCTTTAAGCTCGGTAGTGCTTAAGTACGGTTCCCAGATCGACCATGCATCAATCGCACCTTTGTCAAAAGCCGCGCGCGCATCGGCAGGTGGGAGCCAAATGGGCTGAATATCGCTCCAGCTCAGCCCCGCTTTTTGCAATACTTTGGCCAGTAGTTCATGCGCACTCGATCCTTTTTGAACGGCAATGCGCTTGCCTTTTAAATCGGCAATGGACTGAATGCCACTGTTTGTTGGAATCAAGATGGCTTGCGAATCGGCAGGAACTACTTCATATCCGACATAGCTCAGCGGTTTATCGGCTGCCTGAGCAAAAATAGGCGGTGTATTGCCCACAGCGCCAAAATCGACTGCACCTACGGCTAAGGCTTCAAGCATTTGTGGCCCTGCAGGAAATTCACGCCATTCAATTTTGGCGCCCGGAAACTCTTGTTCATAAATTTTTTGTTGTTTGGCAATCAAGAGATTCAGCGATGATTTTTGAAAGCCAATGGTCAGGGTTTTCACTGCGCTTTCGGCTGCAGGCGTGGTTTGGGCTTTATTTTCTGTGCCTGCGTCATGCTTTTGGCATGCGGTCATTACTACGCTAAGCCCCAATGCACCGATTACGCCGAATGTTTTCAATATGGTCATGATGAATGTTGCCCCAATTATTTTATTTGGCCAGTTAAAATGGCATCTTGAATTTTGAGTGGTTGTGGAATCAGTTTTTGTTGATAAAAGGCATCTGCAACGTATTGCTGCTGCTGAATCACGTCAGGTGAGAGTGGTGTAACCCCAAAGCCCATACGCGAAATGGACGTTTTTAAAATATTGAAATCCAGCGCGGTCGGTTTTTCTAATAAACGAGCTGCATCGTCCTGATGGGTTTTGACCCACTCGGTGGTTTGATTGAGCTGTTGCACTACGGTCTTAAGTACTTCTGGATGCTGCTCGGCAAATTTGCGATCGGCTAAATAAAACTGATGGTTACTGACCAGATTTTGCCCGGTGGCCAGTACACGTGCGCCAATTTGCTGCTCTGCTGCTGCAAAGAATGGATCCCAAATCGCCCATGCATCCACTGCACCTTTTTCAAAGGCTGCACGGGCATCGGCAGGTGGTAAATACACCACTTGAATATCCTGCAGCGTGAGCTGGTTTTTCTCGAGTAATTTAAGCAGCAGATAATGCACGTTTGAGCCTTTGTTCAGCGCCACGCGTTTGCCTTTTAAATCTTGAATACTTTGAATAGGCGAGTTTTTTTGAACAATCAGTGCCTCGGCGTTTGGTGCAGCAGGCTGATTGGCCACGTACACCAGATTAGGGCTGGCAGCTTGTGCAAAAATAGGAGGTGCCTCGCCCGACTCACCAAATACCACACTTCCGACATTTAAGCCTTCAAGCAGTTGCGGACCCGCTGGAAACTCGACCCATTTCACCTGAATACCCTGTGCTTTCAGTGCCTGATCCAGATCGCCACGTTGTTTCACGATGGGCAATAAACCGTATTTTTGAAAACCAATATTTAAAGTGGTGAGTGCTTGTTTTTGTTCTTTGGCACAGCCGCTAAGCATCATCATGCTGGTGATTCCTGCTGCAATCACTGAAAACTTAAACCATGAAGAAGATGCGATACTGGCCATGATGCGTGCTGCCTCGAAAAAGTGAAAAGATCGAACTAGAGGGCACACCTTAGAACCAATTGCTTTGCATAAAAAATAAGATTTTTAACATTACTTATGTAAAAAATAGATAAATAAAAAACTGCAAAGCTTATCTGTATTTGTCATTTTAAAAATTATGACGGCAATGAACTTTATTGAATCAAGTGTTTGAATTTTATGTATTTTTAATATATTGATAATGTCATCTTAAAACTGAATAAAGCGGTGAAGGCAGGCAATAGCGCTGATTTGACTAAAGATTGCATGAATAAAGATATAGCAAGTTCTGCTAAAGCCAAATGACTCACACAATCTGACATGTAGCGAAAGGCAAAGGGCAGTCTGGCTCTGACTTGCAAGCGACTGCCCAACAGATGGGTTTACATCAGGATTTTTTTAAAGACCAACGAGTTACGCTGAAAATTGTAAAGTGCTTGGCGCGCGTCGGGTAATTCGTCCACGCTGGCATGCGAAAAGCCATGCTCTAAGAACCAGTGCGCTGTACGTGTGGTCAGTACAAATAACTGTAAAATTCCGTCTTGGCGCGCTTTTTCTTCTAAAAAGTGCAAAATCTGGCTACCTCGGTTGGATTTGCGATAGGCCGGATCGACCGCTACACAGGCAATTTCGGCCGAACGAATTTCGCCTTTTGCGGTTGGTATTGGATACAGCGCTGCACACGCCAGAATCATGCCATCACGTTCAATCACAGCAAACTGAGCAATCTCGCTCTCCAGTCGTTCGCGTGAGCGGTACACCAAAATTCCTTCTTGCTCGAGTGGGCGCAGCAAATGAATCAAACCACCGACATCTTGAATGTTGGCGATACGCACCTCTTCATAATGTGCATCGGTAATAAGCGTACCAATCCCGTCACGGGTAAACAGCTCCTCAATTAAGGCACCATCATGAAAATAAGGAATTAAATGCACACGATGCACGCCTGAAAGCGAAGCTGTTTGGGCACTTTGTAGCGGAATGACATGCTCAAGCCTTTGTGCCTTTTGCTGAATGTAGCGATCAAGCTGATGCGGCGTCAGCTCGCGCAGCAGTTTACCTTCATCGTTGACCAAGCCTTGCTGATCGGTCAGAAAAATTAGTTTATCTGCTTTGAGCGCAATGGCCGTACGGGTGGCCACTTCTTCGGCCATTAAGTTGAATACCTCACCTGTGGTGGAATATCCCGTTGGGCCCAATACCACAATATTATGGTTATCGAGGTGGCCTCTGATCGCATCGGTATCAATACTTCGTACTTCACCAGTGAGCTGAAAATCGATACCGTCCCGGATTCCATAAGGCTTGGCAGTAACAAAATTGCCAGACACCGCATCAATGCGTGCGCCGTGCATCGGCGAGTTGGCGAGCCCCATAGACAGCAGCGCTTCAATTTGCAAACGAATTGAACCCACCGCATTCATGACACTCGCTAACGATTCACGTGTGGTGACACGGCGATGCTGGTGAATAGGCGTATATAATGATTTTTCTTGAAGATTCTGGTTAATTTGTGGGCGAGCACCATGTACCAGTATCAGACGGATGCCCAGAGAGTGCAGCAGGGCAATATCATGAATAATATGCTGGAAATTATGATGTTGAACGGCTTCACCACCAAACATTAAAACGAACGTTTTATTTCGATGCGCGTTGATATACGGAGCTGAGTTTCGAAACCAGTGGACATACTGTTGGGTTTGAGTGTGTTCAGAATGATTTTCTGGAAGCGACATAGAAGGCTCAGCATAAAGAAAGCATAGTTAGGATTCTAAACAAAATCGCTAATCCTTCAATAAAAAAATGCCCAAACCGTCATGGCTTGGGCATTTTTGAGGAATTCAATTAGCGAACGACTTGAATAATTTTGTGGTTGTGATCGTTGATTAAAAGATAATGGCCGTTGGCTTTAATCCAGTGTTGGCCGCGCCCTGGCTTATGAAGCTTTTTATATCCGCGATGATCGACTTTATAACGGTCGGATACGTACTGTTTTGGTGCGAACTGACCCGGACGCCAGTCGGCTTTTTTATCCTGATACGCAGCATGATGCTCATGACGCATGTCGTTGTGATCGTGTGGTGCAGCCATAGCCGAAGTGGTCACAATACCTGCTGTTGCTAAAATAATGGCAGTAGTTAATTTACGCATGATGTTCCTCATTTATCTTTGTCGATTTGATAAATCTAATGTAATTAATGATTTAAGATGAATAATGAAGACACGTTGTGAAAATGTGAACTTCATGGATAAAAATTGGATCCAAAAAATTTCTTAAATAAAAAAAGCCTGAACGTGGGTTCAGGCGAAATCTGACTTTTTGAGGAGATCGATTAAAAATTCATGATGCGAACAATATCGTTGCTGTCTGAATTGACCAGAATAAAGTCATTGTTAATTTTATACCACTGCTGGCCACGGCTCGGACGGGGCAGATTAAACTCGCGATAGTCGGCTTTATAGGCATCGCCGCGATAATGCTGCGGCATGATGTAACCTGTCTGCCAGCGATGCTGTTTTAAACGCTGCACGCCTTGTTCTTGACGAAAGCGGCGCTCCGAACGAATCGAGTCATCCTGATCGCGATCAAAACGATTTGAGCGATCAAAACCTTGACCGCGATCACGGGGAGGGCCCCCCATATCTGATCCACGATCAAAATTAGGTGCTGCGATCGTGACAGTGCTTGTGAGCGTAGCAAGTGATACGACTAAGCTTGTCAAAATCTTTTTCATGATGCATCCTCGACGACACAAGTATTCTCTGTGAATGGGTATTTGTACGAGCCTTTAATGTACAAAAAAAATGCAGAGAAACTGTGAAGATCATTCAATAATTCTATTAAAAATATGGAGATATCTTTTTTGTTTATCAGGCTAAGGTGCTGAATTTTTTCGGCTTAGATCTGGCTTGTATATCATAAGATGCAATATTTTTATTTGATCATGATCTTCACTTTAAATGGATCTGATTGCATACGCAACCAGACCTAGACCAATGTGTAAGTGACCGAACACATGCTGTTCAAGATTCGCTTTATCCGTTAATCCTGTGCATCGATACTGACGCCGTTTAAATCGAGACTATCATCACCCATCAAGTACAGATAGGCGGGCATGATCGATTCGGATGTTGGTAAAGACAGTGGATCTTCTTCAGGATAGGCTTTAGCACGCATGGCGGTACGTGTTGCCCCCGGGTTAATGCAGTTAAAGCGAATATTCGGATAAGTATGTTCGCTGGCAAAAATTTTGCTGACAGCTTCAATGGCAACTTTTGAAACCGAATAAGCCCCCCATAATGCGCGCGCTTCACGGCCCACACCGGAGCTGGCAAACACTACCGATGCATTTTGCGATTTTTCAAGCAAGGGCAATAGTGCCTGCGTTAATACAAACGGTGCGCGCAGGTTTACTGCCATGACATCATCCCATACGTCGGCAGGATAATGCGCCAGCGGAACACGTTCACCCAAGATGCCCGCATTGTGCAAAATACCGTCTAGGCGACCAAACTGGTCTTCAAGAGTATTAAACAGCAATTCGTAATCACGATCTGAAGCACTTGAAAGCTGTAACGGCAAAATGGCCGGTTGCGGTGCACCCAGACTCTCAATTTCGTCATAAATGACTTCAAGTTTGTTTAGGGTACGGCCATGCAAGACCACTGTAGCGCCGTGCAAGGCATAACTTAGTGCTGCTGCACGCCCAATGCCATCGCCAGCACCCGTGATTAAAATAATGCGGTCTTTGAGTAAATCGGTACGAGGTTGATATTCTGAATATTTCATTGTGGAACCTCCTTAAAATTGAGTGTTGTTATCAAGCATGCTGTTGCATCTGTTCAGCTGGATTTGATTTTAAACCCAGCTGCTGCAAAATTTTTGTTTCAAGTTCTGTAACCGTGTGCACAATCGCATCGGCTTGCCATGCCGCCAGATCGTCTTTGTAGGCCAGCGGTAGGTAACCATAAGCGGCCAGAATCGTATACATGTTGGCTGCGCGTCCTGCATCGATATCACGCGGATGATCACCCACATAAATAATTTTCTCGGCTGGAACCTGAAGCTGCTCGGCCGCCAGAAACATGGGTTCTGGATCAGGTTTGGCATGTTTGACATCTTCTGGGCATACCAATACCGCACAGCGCTCGGTCAGATCAAGTCGCTTTAACAGCAATTCGGTCAGATAACGTGGTTTATTGGTGACAATACCCCACGGAATCTGCTGCGCTTCTAACTGTTCGAGTAAAGATGTCATCCCGCTAAACAGGTCGGTGTCGACGACAATATCTTGCTCATACAAATCGAGAAAGCGCTGACGATGCGCGAGAAAGGTCGCATCATCGACGGCCAGTTCTGGATAGACCAACTTCACCATGGCACGAGCGCCTTCAGACACTTGAGTGCGAATCAAGTCGGCATCGACTACATCACGCTGTTCTTCACGGCACATGGTCTGAATGATGCGAATAAAGTCAGCCGCTGTGTCAATCAGGGTACCATCAAGATCAAAAAGAACAGCGCTCATGATTATCCTTGTTTTACCGTATGAACCATGTAGTTAACATCGACATTTGGCGCGAGCCAGTAACGCTTGGTCAGCGGATTATAATGCAGACCGATCATATTTTTGAGCGTGAGCCCCGCATGGCGAATGTCTTGCGCCATTTCGGACGGTCGGATAAATTTGTGATAGTCATGCGTGCCTTTTGGCAACAAACGCAAGATGTATTCGGCACCTAAAATGGCAAATACATAAGACTTTGGATTACGGTTAATGGTGGAGAAAAAAACATGTCCACCCGGTTTAACCAAAGCCTGACAAGCACGAATAATCGATGCAGGGTCTGGCACGTGTTCCATCATTTCCATACAGGTCACGACATCGTACTGACCGGCTTGTTCTTTGGCCAAGTCTTCCACCAGTACCTGACGGTATTCGATGTTGCTGACGTTTTCTTGCTGGGCATGCAAACGACCCACATTCAGCGGCGCTTCACCCATATCGATTCCGAGTACATCTGCACCACGGCGTGCCATGCTTTCGGCTAAAATACCGCCCCCACAGCCGACATCAAGCACCTTTTTACCCGCCAAACCGCCTGCATGCTCGTCAATCCAGTTCAGACGCAATGGATTGATCTGATGCAATGGTCGAAATTCAGAATCCTGATCCCACCATTGGGCCGCAAGTGCTTCAAATTTTGCAATTTCTTGTGGATCAACATTCAACTGTGACATGCGGGTGACCTCAGATTAAAATGGATTGTCATGATTTTGATATATTGTTTAGTGTAGCGATAATTCTAGAAAAAGCGATAAATTCAGAAAAAATCTTCACACAACGAAACGAAAATTGAATATTTGTTTTATATTTAGCGCATACACTCAGCATAACGATTCAGAGGATAATACGGACAATGAAAAAATTTGTTTTGGGCGGACTTTCTGCTGCAATAATGGTCTTTTCGGGCACCACGATGGCAGCCGACTTTGTGGCAGGCAAGGACTACACCGTGATTGCAAACCCGGGTAAAGTCGCGGTACCGGGCAAAATTGAAGTACGTGAGTTTTTCTGGTACGGCTGTCCGCACTGTTATAAGCTTGAGCCATACATGCAAACATGGTTAAAGCAACTGCCAAAAGATGTGAATTTCTTGCGCACGCCGGCTGCCATGAACAAAGTCTGGGAGCAGGGTGCTCGTGCCTATTATGTGTCTGAAGCGCTGGGTGTACGTCAAAAAACGCATCTCCCGTTGTTCCATGCGATCCATGCCCAAAACCAGCAAATTTTTGATCAGGCATCTTTGGCCAAGTTTTATGTGAACTATGGCGTGCCAGAGCAAAAGTTCAACAGCATGTTTAACTCTTTCCCGATTACGGCCAAAATTGCTGAATCGAACAAACTGGCGCAGCAGTATCAATTAACGGGCGTGCCGGCTGTGGTGGTCAACGGCAAATACGTGGTACAGGGTGAAGATGGTAAAGTGGTTCAGGTGGTGAACTATCTGGTGCAAAAAGAGCGCGCTGCGAAAAAATAACCCACAAAATTGCGATTAGCCCTCATAAAAAGGTTTCTGAACATCAGAAACCTTTTTTGTACATGCTGCTTTTGCAAGGGTTAGGCATCTTTGAGTTCAATCTCGAATGCATCCAGATTGATCGACTGCGCAGGTAAAGAAAGCGCCTGATTGATATACAAGTTGATCAGTTTTTGTCGTGAGCCAATCGAACGCTGATAATAGCTCGAATTGAGCAACAGTGCCGCACCATACGTCAGTGACCAAATGTACGACAGGTAATCACGAATCGACATATCGTAATTGACCGATTTCAAATAGGCCTCAGTAATGTCCTTGATGGCCAGAATACGTGCCTGACGAATCTCATAGAGCGCTTCGAATAGGTGATTCAGCTTCGATTCGGTCATGGTCAGATTTTCTTCAAGCTGATGCAGCAAGATGGTACGTGCAGGCGCCGTCAAATGGTGCAACATGTAGGTTGGTGCATATTCCTTGAAATCACGATTGTGCTGTTGGGAAATCTCCAGCAAACGCTTTTCATTTTGAATCACCAGCTCTAAAAGTAGTTCATTTTTACTTTTAAAATGTTTATAGAGGGTGCCTTTGGCGATATCAAGCTCTGCCACCAGCTCGTCTAGGGTAATTTCCTGATTGTTTTCCAATAACAGCTTTTCGGCGACACTTAAGATGCGTTCTTTACGGATTAAAAATTGTTGATGGCGATCTGGATTCATGAGTATTCCTGTCACTGTTTTGATCACACGCCAGCATCCATTTGCTTTGGGCGAAATTATCTGTTGTCTTAGGTGATACCTCCCATCTATAGCATGTTGCATCACCTGTCATCAACAAAAAAAGCCACGCTATTCCCAGTTTGCAACGCCTCTGAACAATAAGCGCACTTGGGTTGTGGCATTTTCAACAAAGTTGTGTTGCTGATCAGACAACATAGGCTCTTGTAATTGACGTGGCAGGCTTAGCCATGTCATGGCCCAGGTAAAAGACATATTAATCAAAATATCGGAAAGCACTTTTAAATCTTGAGAATGCTGAATATGTTCAAACATCGGCAGTTTGCGCAGGTCGCTGGCCAGATCTTCAATCAAATCGTCGATTTCGCGTGCAATGGCCTGACGTACTGCCGCAGAGCCGCCCCAACGCTCAGCAATCATAAATTGCCATTCTAGAGGGCTGCGGTTGATGGCTTGAAAAAACAGCTCAATACTGGTTTGCGGATGTGAATTGGCTTGTTGCAGATAACTTTGACCGAGCTGATGAATCAGACTTTTAATATGAAGCGCAACTTGATCGACCAGTTCTTGTCCTAATGCATCCATATCTTGAAAATGCCGATAAAACGCAGTGGGAACCAAGCCGACCTCGCGGGCCACTTCGCGCAGACTGATACTGCTAAATGAACGACCCCCTGTACTCAGTTGTAACGCGGCATCGAGTAATGCCTGACGACTTTGCTGTTTACGTTCATCCCGGATCGACATGCCCATGACCTAATAAAAACCTGCCACGAGTCTATCAAAAAGCATCGGTATTTCAAAAAAGTAAAAATAAGCAATCAAAAAACCAGTGAACACCTGTTGACTGAAATAAAAAAAGAGTCTATTGTGTACAAGTGTTCACTAAAAGCACATTTGTTCACTCATATAAATAGCCAGATACAAACGAGGAACGTATGAACATGTTAGCCCGCTACCAGCCGCAATGGATTCGTGAAGACTTTGTCGATTTTGTACTCGAACAGGTCAACCCAATGTGGTCGTGGAAGAAAGCCAAAGCACAGGTGGTTGCGGTTAAAGCCGTAGCGCCTGATTTTTATCAAGTGTCTTTATTACCGAATACTCATTTTAATACACAGCAGATCCGTGCCGGACAAAACCTCTTGGTCACGCTGGTGCTTGAGGGTGTTCATCAGCAGCGCAGTTATTCGATTATGCGTAGCCACCCCAATGGTCAGATTGATTTAGGCGTTAAGGTACAAGGCAAGGTGTCTCGTGCAATGAGCCAGCTTAATGTGGGGCAGGTGATTGAGATTTCGCAGCCGCAAGGTGACTTTATTTTGGCGCCGGCAGCGAATCGTGTATTACTCATTGCCTCTGGCAGCGGCATTACGGCCATTTATGCCTTGTTAGAGCAAGCACTTCTTCAGCAATCTGAGCAAATCGATGTGGTTTACTTCACCCGCGACGATGCATTTCATGCCATGTTGCAGCAGGTGGCCGATCAGCACGAAACAGTCCGCTATCATCACATTAATACTGCACAGCAGCCACAGCATCTGAGTTTGGATTTTTTAAATCAACGCATATCCGATCTTGCACAGTGTCAGGTTTATGCCTGTGGTGCCTCGGCGATGATGCATGCAGCAGATGACATTTTTACCCAGTTAGGGTGCCGCGACAAATTGCATATGGAGTATTTCCAGACCCAAGTGGATGAATCGCTTGAGGCACAGCCAGTGACTTTTATGCGTGCACAGCAGCAATTTGAGGCCCGAGGTAACTTGCTTGAAAGTGCCGAGCAGGCTGGACTACGCCCTGCGCATGGCTGTCGTATGGGAATTTGCAATACCTGCACATGCACCAAAGTCAGCGGAAGCACCAAAAATATACTGACCGGTGAAATTGATCATGGCAGCAATACCCAGATCAAACTTTGCGTTAGTCAGGCGGTCAGTCCTGTCGTGATTAACCTATAAAACGTTACAAGATCAGGATTCGGAGAAAAACAATGAATATGTCGGTTAAATTTCCTGAACACAGTAAATCGAGCTATTTAAGCCCTGAACAAATCGAGGCCTTTGGCCAAGAGATTGAAACGATTCGCCGTGAGGTGATGGATCACTTAGGCGAAGCCGATGCACTGTATATCTATAAAATTCGCAACTTTGTCCGCTACAGCGAAATTGCTTCACGTGGCATGCTGATGTTTGGCGGCTGGATTCCACCTGTATGGCTTCTCGGAACAGGGCTATTGGGTGTCTCTAAAATTGTAGAAAACATGGAACTCGGACACAACGTCATGCACGGTCAGTTTGACTGGCTCAATGATCCGAGTCTGAACGGCGCCAATTACGACTGGGACACTATTGCTACAGGCGACGACTGGAAACACACGCATAACTATGTGCACCATACTTACACCAATATCGTCGGTAAAGATCACGATGTCGGTTATGGCTTACTGCGCGTGAGTGAACAGCAAAAATGGGAACCGCGCTTTCTTTTGAATATCCCGATGGCAGCGCAGCTGATGCTGTTTTTTGAATGGTACGTCGGTGTGCAAAATCTGCACCTAGAAGATGCCTTGGTGTATAAAACTAGAAGCTGGAAACAGGTCTGGCTGGACTCTGCCAAACTGCGCAAAAAAGTGGTGCGTCAGGTGGGCAAAGACTATGTATTTTTTCCACTCATTGCCGGCCCAAATGCGATTCCTGTCTTTATGGGCAATGCTGTCGCAAATGTGATTCGTAATTTATGGTCTTCTGCGGTGATTTTTAATGGTCACTTTACCGAAGATGCTGAAACCTTTGAAGAAGATCATACGGCTACCGAAACACGCGCGCAGTGGTACTTACGTCAAATTCGCGGATCGAGCAACTTTAGTGGTGCCGAATGGTTACACATTTTAAGCGGTAACTTGAGCCACCAGATTGAGCATCACTTGTTTCCAGACATGCCGGCCAACCGTTATGCCGAGGTTGCACCAAAAGTAAAAGCCTTATGCGAAGCGTATGGCGTACATTACAACGAAGCCAATTTTACCCAACAGTTTTGGAGTGTATGGGTTCGCCTCGCTAAATGTTCGTTACCCAATGATGTATCGATCAAAGTGACTGGACGCTGGCAGAAAATCAAACAGCGCTTGTTGGGTGGGTACACCTGAGTCAGTTGCTGTTTTGTACAGTTGTAAGAGGCGCTGAAAATTTGTCCAATCTTCAAAGTCAGGTTTGCTATACTATGCAGCAATTTGAATAGTGGCTATTAAGGATAAGTTATGCGTATTGACCAACGTGCTCTCGATCAATTACGTGATGTAAAAATTACGCGCAATTATACGCGTTATGCAGAAGGTTCCGTATTGGTTGAATTTGGTCATACCAAGGTTTTATGTACTGCTAGTATCGATCATTCCGTGCCGCGTTTTCTAAAAGGCCAAGGCCAGGGCTGGGTAACCGCTGAATACGGTATGTTGCCGCGCTCAACGCATACACGTAGTGACCGTGAAGCGGCGCGTGGCAAGCAAAGTGGACGTACACAGGAAATTCAGCGTCTGATTGGTCGAAGCCTGCGTGCTATGGTCGATTTGAAAAAGCTGGGTGAAAATACCATCACCATCGACTGCGATGTGATCCAAGCTGACGGAGGAACGCGTACTGCTGCCATTACGGGTGCTGCTGTGGCGTTGGTCGATGCGATGAACGTGTTACTGGAAAAGAAAAAAATCAAGCATGATCCACTCAAAGGCTTGGTGGCTGCAATTTCTGTAGGCATGTATCAAGACGAAGTCTTGCTCGATTTGTGCTATGAAGAAGATTCAAACTGTCAGACTGACCTAAACGTCGTCATGACTCAGTCGGGCGAATTCATTGAAATTCAGGGTACAGCAGAAGACAAGCCGTTTACCCGTACACAAGCCGATGCCATGTTGGAAATGGCTGAAAAAGGAATTCAGCAGCTCATTAAAAAGCAGCAAGATGCACTAGGCTGGTAAAATAGTTTCAATAGAAAACGCATCTTAGGATGCGTTTTTTTATGTCTATTTCCAATATGATGCAGATTAGGCGTCACTTTCTAGTTTAAAAAAATAGTGAAAACAGAAACTTCGTTACAAGATTTCAAATTGTTTCACAAAGCGTAACCTTTTGTATTGAAGCACCTACACTCTCTGCCCATCCTGATCATGCTTACTCATTAAAGTTGTTCAGCATTGAAATTGAGAAATAGGGGAGTGAACTATGCTACAAATATTTATTGTGATTTGTGCGGTGATTACATTTACGGTGATGGCAGCCGATCCGCGCCCGAGCCAAGATCAGCAAACGGCTTCTGCATGGCAAAAACCAGATCAGTCGAAACCATCACAGGCTACTCAAAAAATTATTGAGCAGCCGAATAACTCAGCGCATGAAGATGCTTAAGCGTTAAAACGCATCGATAAATCGATGGCAGTGACGTCTTTGGTTAAAACACCCATCGAAATATAGTCGACACCCGTTGTTGCCACTTCGCGCAAGTTATCTAGCGTAATATTACCTGAGGCTTCAAGTTTGCAGCGACCTGCTACATGCTGTACAGCATCAATCATTTGCTGTTGAGAAAAATTATCGAGCATTACAATATCGGCACCCGCCTCTAAGGCCTGTTCCAGCTCATTCCAAGTTTCTACTTCTACTTCAACAGGCTTGTTCGGTGCAATCTGGCGTGCCTGCGCGATGGCCTGTGCAATTCCACCGGCTGCCATAATATGATTTTCTTTAATTAAAAAGGCATCGAATAAACCGAGGCGATGATTTTGTCCGCCACCAATTGCTACTGCATATTTTTGTGCGATACGTAAACCAGGTAGGGTTTTACGTGTATCAAGCAGTTTGGTGTGCAAGCCATCGAGTTGTTTCACATAAAATGCAGCTTTGGTCGCCACTGCCGATAAAGTTTGAATAAAATTCAATGCAGGGCGCTCGACCGTTAAAAGGCTACGTGCCGAACCTGCCAATTTTAAAAAAGCTTCACCCGCCTGAACGTGTTCACCTTCGGCTTTGAGCCACTCCACTTTGACTCGATGATCATAGTGTTGAATAAGCGCATCAACCCACGGACGACCGGCTAAAATCATATTTTCACGTGTAATAATGGTCGCAGTTGCTTGTTCGTGTTCTGGGGTGAGCAATGCCGTAATATCGCCATCACCAATATCTTCGTTCAACGCCTGTTGGATATTGAGTTGAATCGATTGTTCAAGCAATGATTGTGGAATGCTCATAAGTACGTCCAAGATGTAACCCAGAAAATTGAGCGATATATTAGCATTGTCGTTTTAAAAAATAAGTATTCTTGGCACAATATTCCTAAAATGCAGATACCGCTCGGCAGTTTCAATCTGTCGATACGTGATGGATGATGTCGCGAATGTTATGGCGAAAAAAGAGAGTTGTTTCAGATGATGCCGCGTTTTGAAGTCAAAGATGGTCAGTTAATCGGGGCAAAGCAGTTGCCTTCGCCAAATTTTAATCAGCGTCCGCCACAGACCGAGATGTGTTTGCTGGTGATTCACAATATCAGTTTACCGCCTTCACAATTTGGTGGCGGTTACATTCAGCAGTTTTTTCAAAACCAGTTAGACTGGTCGCTGCATCCTTATTTTAAAGAAATTGAAGGCATGTGCGTTTCGGCACATTTGCTGATTTTGCGTAGCGGTGAGGTGATTCAGTTTGTAAACTTTAACGATCGTGCATGGCATGCTGGTCGCTCACAGTATCTTGGTCAGGTCGAGTGCAACGATTATTCGATTGGCATTGAACTGGAGGGCAGTGACGATCAGCCCTTTGAGCCAGAACAGTACGAAACACTGGCCGATGTCACATGTTGTTTGCAGCATGCGTATCCTAAAATCCAGACACATATTGCGGGGCACTCCGATATCGCACCCGTCAGAAAAACCGATCCGGGGCCTTTTTTTAACTGGCCTCATTTTCGCGCAAAACTTCATGCAAAAAAAACTGCTGCTAGACATGATTTCGCAACGAAATAATATCCAAGTTTCATTACAATAACGACTTTGTGTTTAGGCGTGGGTAGAGGCGATGGCATTGTGGCGATCGACGTTTATTGTCAGTGCAATGACGATGTTATCTCGCATATTGGGTTTGGTCCGCGATATGGTCCTGCTCAATGTGTTTGGGGCAGGAAAAGATTTTGATACCTTTGTGGTGGCATTTCGGATTCCAAACTTTTTTAGGCGCTTGTTTGCCGAAGGTGCATTTTCACAAGCCTTTATTCCTATTTTGACCGAATATAAAACGGGTCGTGCTCATGCTGAAGTACAAATTCTGATTAGCCGGGTGTTTGGTTGCCTGCTGATGGTGATGAGCTTACTTACCTTAGTGGCCATGATCATTGCACCGGTGATTATTTATGCCTATGCCCCCGGTTTTCACAACGATCCAGAAAAGTTTGATCTGGCTGTCGGAATGTTTCGTCTGACCATTCCTTACCTGATGTTTATGTCGCTGACCGCATTTGCCAGCAGTATTCTCAACAGTTATGGCTCGTTTGCTTCACCAGCTTTTTCTCCCGTTTTGCTTAACGTGGCCATGATTGCAGGGGCATGGTGGCTCACGCCTTATATGCAGCAGCCGATTATGTCGTTGGGTTGGGCCGTACTTGGGGCGGGTATTTTGCAGCTTGCGATCCAGATTCCAGAGCTTTGGCGTAAAAAACTCCTGATCCCACCAAAAATTGACTTCAAGCATGAAGGGGTCGAGCGCATCATGAAACTGATGTTACCGGCCTTGTTTGGTGTTTCGGTTACTCAGATTAACCTGTTGCTCAACACTATTTGGGCATCTTTTATGCAGGATGGTTCAGTTTCGTGGCTCTATAGTGCCGAGCGTATGACCGAGCTACCGCTCGGACTTATTGGTGTTGCCATTGGGACAGTGATTTTGCCTTCTTTATCTGCCCGTCATGCCGAGCAAAATCAGGAGAAGTTTCGCGGAATGCTGGACTGGGCTGCACGCGTGATTGTATTGGTGGGTTTACCTGCCAGTATTGCACTGTTTATGCTGTCGACACCGATTATTCAGGCGCTGTTTCAGCGCGGTGAATTTACTTGGGAAGACACCAAAATGACAGCACTGGCCCTGCAATGCATGAGTGGTGGCGTGATTGCCTTTATGTTAATTAAAGTATTTGCACCGGGTTTTTATGCCCAGCAAGATACCAAAACTCCCGTACGTGTAGGCTTGATTGCTGTTGCCACAAATGCGCTTTTAAACGTGATATTTATTGGGCTATTTAAGCTGATCGACTGGAAAGCCGAACATATGGCACTGGCGCTGGCCTCATCGGGTTCGGCCTTGGTGAATGCTGGAATGCTGTATTTTTATCTGCACAAGCGTAATATTTTCCGTTTTGGCGGACACTGGAAAAAACTCGCACTCCAGTATGCTGTCGCTAATTTAGCCATGATTGGGGCGCTTTGGGGCGCACTGCATTGGTACGATGGACAGTCTTCTCAACTGATGCGCATCATCGAAGTGATTGTTTTTTGTATAGTGGGTGTGGCTGCCTATGCAATCGCACTGTTTGCAACGGGCTTTAGACCTCGCCACTTAAAGCATGAGACATAAAATAAAGCAGCGCGTGGCAATACATAAATTGCGCTTTATTTTATGTCGCAAGACAAGTGAAGCGTCAAAAAAACCGCTGTGGTGACAGCGGTTTTTTTAATTATTTGGCCGGTAATACTTCGAGTAATTCAACATCAAAAATCAGCGTACTGTTTGGCCCAATCGCATCCCCACTGCCGACTTCGCCGTAGGCCAGTTTGGCAGGCACAAACAAACGTGCTTTTTCACCTTCTTTCATCAGTTGTAAGCCTTCGGTCCAGCCCGGAATCACTTGGCTGAGTTGAAACTCGACCGGATGATTACGCGCAATCGAACTATCGAATACGGTACCATCGAGTAGGCGGCCTTCATAATTTACTTTTACTCGTGATGTGGCTTTAGGCGATTTACCTTTACCTGCACTTAAAACTTGATATTGAAGACCAGATTTAGTGGTGATCACACCTGGTTTTTTCGCATTTTCTGCCAAGAATGCATCGCCACTTTTCAGATTTTGCTGAGCCAGTTGCTGATAGGCATACAGTTGTTTGGCTTCCATTTGCTTTTTATACTGACTAAGCACCTTGGCCATGTCTTCATCTGTCAAAGCGGCATCTTTGCCTTGTGCACCTTCTTTAAGGCCCTGCACAAAAGCTTCAATATTGAGATCTTTTAGGGTATCGGCATTGGTACGACCCATCACGTATCCATAGCTATAGCCTAATTGATCTTTTTGCGGGCTATTTTTGGTAATTGCTGCAAAGCCTGAAACAGACAGACTGGTTAAAACCAAACCGAGCACAGTTTTTTTCATCATTTTTATCCAAATCATATGTCATATAAAAAACAAGGAGAGTACATGACTCTCCTTTGAGCGATTATTTTACTTCGAGAAGCTCAACATCAAAAATCAGGGTGCTGTTGGCCGGAATCATGCCTGGAACACCTTGTTCGCCATAACCGAGTTTTGCCGGAATATAAAAAGTCGCTTTGCCGCCTTCTTTGAGCAGTTGCAAGCCCTCAGTCCAGCCCGGAATCACTTTATTGAGCGGGAATTCAACCGGCTCGCCGCGATCATACGAGCTATCGAAGACCTTACCATCGGTGAGCTGACCTTTGTAGTGAACTTTGACCACAGACGTGGCTGTTGGGCGTTTACCTGTACCCTCGGTAATAATTTTGTATTGCAAGCCTGATGCTGTGGTTTTAACGCCTTCTTTTTTGGCATTTTCGGCTAAGAAGTCATTGCTACTCGATTCAGACTTTTTGGCATGCTCAAGCTCTTTTTGCTGCGCTTCTTGCTGGTAAGCAGTATAGGCGGCTTGAAGCTGCTCTTGCGTGTAAGCTGCAGGTGTATGAGCATGACCATCACGAATACCTTGTACAAATGCATTAACATCAAGCTCTGCAGGTGTTTGGTTGGCAACTTCATAACCGAGCGCATAGCTGATTTTTTGCACCGGAGACGCATTTTGATCAGCCTTGCTGCCTACGTTTGTTGCAGGATGCTGAGTCGCGTAATAAACAGGAATAAGTGCAGCACCGCCTAAAATGATAGCGACAGCAACGGGTAAGGCTTTACTCATACAATGTTCCAAAAAAGATGTTTATTTGATCATGTTAAAAATACATGTGATCTTAGCATGCATCTGTTTAGCATATAATGTTTGTAAAAAAAAACGAGTGGATTTTTATACTGTTTGCGTTGTTTAAACGAAAAAGCCGAATCATGTGATTCGGCTTTTTTGAGTTTATTAGATTAGATGATCAATCATCTTTTGCCGCGGTATAGCTATAGGCATAGTTGTATCCATAGCCGCCACTCGACTTCTCGATATCATTTAAAATAAAGCCATTCACTTTCACGCCTGCCTGTTCGAAGCGACTTACGGTTAATTCAAGCTCTTTCATTTGCGTCTTATTATGACGCGCAATGATCAGGTTTACCCCTGCATATTGTGAAATGATAATACCATCGGTTACAGCAAGTACTGGCGGCGTATCAATCAAGATATGGTCATAAAGCGGCATGATTTCATCAAGAAAGGCTTTAAATTTAGCAGAGCCGAGCATTTCAGACGGATTCGTAGGGCTTTTGCCTCGAGTAATCATGTCTAAACCAGCCACTTCAGAATGATGAATGATCGACTCAAAGCTGGTCTGATCACTTAAATATTCCGATAAGCCAGGTTTAATCTCGACATTAAAGTATTTGTTTAGGTAGCCACGGCGTAAGTCTGCATCAATTAACAGCACGCGTTTATTACTCTGTGCCAATATCGCCGCCAAGTTCACCGAAACAAACGACTTACCTACCTCAGGCGCTGGGCCTGCAATCATAATCAAATTATTTTTTGCATTTGCCAAAGCAAAGTGAATAGCGGTACGCATACTACGCAAGCTTTCAATGGCAATATCGTCGCTGTTTTTAATCGATAAAATTGGAATAGTTTTATTCTTTTTAAGCAATTTGATTCGACTTTCCTGAATAGGCGAGCGAGGTATCGTTGCATACACAGGCAGGTCGAGTTCATTTTCGATTTGTGCAGAGTCTTTAATGCCTGTACGGAGCATTTTACGCATCAATGCAATCAGTACACCAATAAAACCTCCCACAAAAAGAGATAAAATTAACACAATTAATTTCTTAGGTTTAATTGGTTTCACAGGTTCGATTGCGGTATCGATCACTCGTACATTGCCAATCTCACCTGCATTCGCAACTTTAAGCTGCTGATAGTTATTGAGTAAATTGGTATAGAGTTCCGTATTGACCTTTACATCACGATAATATTGCAGATACTGGCGCTGTAACTCTGGTAGTCTTTTAATCGTGGCATTTAACTCGGCAGACTTTTTATTCACAGCATCGAGCTGGGCATTGATTTCAGCCATGAGTGGATGATCACTGGTATATTTTGCTGCGAGTTCGGCTTGTTTTTGTTTGAGCTCGATTTTTGTAGTTTCGAGTGCAATATTTTGCTTCAAGAACAGTTCAGATTCCTGTGTGACATCAACTGTATTGTATTGTTCACGGAATTTATTAAACTTAAGCTCAGACTCTTCAAGCTGCTTTTTAAGTTCTGGCAATTGTTTGTCTAGAAAGCTTAGTGTTTGCTGTGCCTCTAAAGACTTACGCTCGATATTTTGCGCGTGATATACCGTTAAAATATTATTCAGTACTTGCGTAATATGAACAGGATCTTGGCCTTGGTAAGTGAGCCCCACCACACCAGTGAGTTTGCCTTTTTCAGCCACTGCGTAGTTTTGAGTGAGTTCTTTCACTGCTGTCGGGACAGATAAACGACGAAGTATAAAAGTACGATTAAAAGGTACTTGACTGTCGATTCGTACCTGCCATGTGCCTTTAGTATCTTTAAGAATATTCTCTTTGTTTAACGTACCTTCAAAAACAGGCATATCCTTATAGCTCAAACTAAATTGCTGCGTTTGAGGTTTAAATTCTAAGTTTAAGGGTTTATCAAGATAGTACTCAGGTACATCTAAACGTTGAATAAAGAAAGCATGAGTTGGATCTTTATATTCTACGCCTTTGTGTGAGTAATCGATTTGAGTATTATCACGATTAAACAGTCGGTGAAGAAGTGTATCTTGGGTATCTGTTATTTGAATATTTAAATTTAAATTTTCAATGACATTCCCAAGCACTAATCTGGACTTTAAAATTTCAATCTCAGCGTCTGCTGGGGATTTTTGACCTGCACCACCAGCGATGTTTCCAAGCTCGCCTAAAAGTGCTTTAGATGCGGCGCTTTTACTGTCTTCAACTTGTATCATGGCATCTGTCGCATAAATACTTGGAGAAACCCGCAGATAAAGAAGGGCGCAAATAAGACAGAATAAGGTGCAGACGGCAATCAATTTCCATTGTGCAATTAACGAGAAGAGCAACTCTTTTAAATCGATTGTGTCTTCATTGGTATTTGAATTTTGGCTCATAGTGTCGATGTTACTTCTTCAAATTATAGATGTGATGCCCAGTCCGCGACATACGACTGAATGTTGATACAAGTTTGGTCAAAATAGGCCTGATCATGCTGATATGGGTCGGGTACATTCTGCCCTTGCCAATGCCCAAGTCGAAAGGTTTTGCCTTTGGCAAATGGCCAAGTCTGCTCAATATGTTTTTGCTGATTATTGCTCATGACTAGCACAAGATCGGCTTTCTTGATCATCTCTGCATTCAACTTACGTGCCACATGGTTGCGCATATCAATATTTAAGGCATCCATACATTTAATGGCTTTATCATCTGCACTATGGCCAGTCAAACCAGAAATACCGGCCGATTCTATATGTAACTCAGGATGCTTTTGTTTTAGCAGATATTCGGCCATCGGGCTGCGGCAAATATTACCCACACAAATGACCAAAACATTTTGGATTTGCATTTTAGTTATTTCCAAGAATCTTAAATGAATAAATTGCGCTTGCGAATGGAACGATTTGCCCAATCACACGTTGCCAGCGAGTCAGGCCCGTTGCATCGATATACACAATATCATTTTTTTGCATCTGGAACTGATTGGCCAAAGCCAAGTTGCCGAGGTTAGACAAATCTAAATGATACAGCTTTGATGTACGATCTTGTAAGTTCGTACGCATCACGTAAATTCGGGCAGCACTAGCCGAATATGGGTTAATCCCTTCGCTTTCACCCAATACATCACTTAAAGTCATGCCCTGATCGCGTAAAGCAATTGCTTGACTTTTATTCGACTCACCCATCACGTAAAGTTTCTGATTTTGTTTGGTATTTACAAAAATCGTATCGTTGGGTTGAATCAATAAATTGTGTAAAGAATAACCCTGTTTTTCTAGGCTTATTGCATTTAAATCGAAGGTTTTACCATTTCGAATGAGCTGAATAGAGGTATTGTCACCTGTTTCGGTATTTACGCCACCGGCCATACTGAGCGCCGTGTAAATACTAATCGGCTGGTCATTTAAGGTATATTGTCCGCTTTTCATGACTTGACCATTTACAAAGTAACGGCTACCTTCATAAGAGAGTACACGAACCACGACATCTGGCGCTTTTAAGTACTGAGCAAATCTGGCGCGGAGGTGCTGAGTCAGCTCGGAAACACTTTTACCCTGTGCTTGTACTTTTCCAATTAAAGGTAAGTAGATATTCCCATTACTATCAATAGGGTAACCAATGCCTTTAATGTTATTTCCATCTTGAAGAGGAGGTGTAATTTCAGGATAGGCCCAAAGCTGTATAGATAAAACATCACCTGCTCTTAAGCGGTATAACTGGTGTGATGCTCTAAATAAAGCTGCAATATCCGATTGATAGCGAATATTTTCAGCAGGCTGTAGTTTAGGCAAATTGGTTTGATTGAGCTGTACAATTGAAACCTGAGCGCCCTGATCGGTTACATAAGTGCCTTGTTCAGGTATGTCGTGTGTTTGCAAACCTGAAGTAACGGCACAACCTGATAAACCTATAAAACAGGACGATAAAAAAAGTAAAGTGCTTTTATACTTCACATTGAAACCCTTAGATTGTAAGCTTTAGCGTGATATTTTAAAATGTCGTTATAACGCGACATTCTAGACCATAATTTATGAGAGTTATAGCGTTTTCAACTTAAGTTTGTATGTTTAGCGAAAAAATGAGTCTGAACGAAAAAGCCTTCACACTATTGGCAAAATGATCTTCTCTCGTCATTTTTTACTTTTTTACAACGATAGTGCCCATGCTTAAGAAAATTGCTTTAAATGCTTGAAGTTTTCTATTTAAAAACCTTGAAATCGAAGCTATTATTTGCGGCTAAGTTAAATATGAATTTGAGTTGTAAATTAAATCTTTTAAAGAGATAAAGGCCAGATAACGGTTTTTATCAAATATGTCATAAACATATTCTATTTTAAACATAGATAAAGACGATTTCTTCCATAAGATGAATCAACCAACTGATAGATCAAGCATTTAAGTCGTATTACAGGAAATATATGAAAATATTAATTACAGGTGGCGCGGGTTTTATTGGTTCAGCCGTTGTTCGTCATGTTATTGAAAATACAGAAAACGAAGTATTAAATGTCGATAAACTCACCTATGCAGGAAATTTAGAATCTTTAGCACGTATTGCTAAAAATCCGCGATACACATTTTCTCAAACTGACATCTGTGATCGTGCTGCTTTAGATGAATTATTTGAAAATTTCCAACCCGATGCTGTGATGCATTTAGCTGCTGAATCGCATGTCGACCGTTCAATTACTGGCCCTGCGGCGTTTATTGAAACCAATATTATTGGTACCTACCAACTACTTGAGGCAGCACGCCATTACTGGAATCAACTAGATCAAAATAAAAAACAAGCATTTCGATTTCATCATATTTCAACAGATGAAGTGTATGGCGATTTAGAAGGTACAGAAGATCTGTTTTTAGAAACAACACCTTATGCTCCAAGTTCACCTTACTCTGCCAGCAAAGCCAGTTCGGATCACTTGGTTAGAGCATGGTACCGCACGTACGGCTTACCAGTTGTACTGACCAATTGTTCAAACAACTATGGGCCGTTCCATTTCCCTGAAAAACTCATTCCGCTGGTAATTTTAAATGCACTGGCGGGTAAGCCACTACCTGTATATGGAAACGGTACACAAATTCGTGACTGGTTGTATGTAGAAGATCATGCCCGCGCACTGTATAAAGTAGTCACAGAAGCAGCAGTGGGTGAAACTTACAACATTGGCGGTCACAACGAGCAAAAAAATATTGATGTGGTCAAAGCAATTTGCGAACTTTTAGAAGAGCTTGCTCCAAACAAACCTGAAGGTTTAGCACGTTATCAGGACCTGATCACTTATGTGACAGATCGTCCGGGACATGATTTGCGCTATGCGATTGATGCAAGTAAAATCCAGCAAGATTTAGGCTGGGTGCCGCAAGAAAGCTTTGAGACAGGCCTTAGAAAAACAGTGCAGTGGTACCTAAACAACCAAGCGTGGGTACAGCATATTCAAAGTGGTGAATACCAAAACTGGATTCAGCAACAGTACACAACCACCGAAAAAATGAATTAAGTTGCGTGAAACTATGAAAATACTGTTGCTTGGAAAAAATGGTCAAGTTGGGTGGGAGTTGCAACGCGCACTCCAACCGCTTGGTGAAGTGGTTACACTTGATCGTAATATGTCATCTGAGGGCTTCAGTGGCAATGTTGCAGACTTCGCTGCCATTTCTGATGTGTTTGATAAAATTAATCCAGATATCGTCGTGAATGCCACTGCATATACTGCGGTTGATAAAGCCGAATCTGATCAGCAACAGGCACAGCTTATCAATGCGCAAGCAGTGAAGCATTTGGCTAGTGAGTGCAAAAAGCATCATGCACTGTTGATTCATTACTCGACTGACTATGTTTTTAGTGGAGATGGTATTGCTCCATGGAATGAAGATGATCAAACCGCACCAGTGAATTACTATGGCCTCACCAAACGTGAAGGCGAGTTAGCACTTGAACAGAGCAATGTTCGGTTTTTAAACTTTCGTACCTGCTGGGTATATGCTGCACGAGGCAATAACTTTATAAAAACCATGCTCAAACTGGCTCAGACCAAAGAAGAACTGAGTATTATTCATGATCAGGTTGGGGTGCCTACAGGCGCAGCACTGATTGCTGATGTTACGGCTCAAGCGATTCGCTATTACACCTTACAATCTGAAACTGAAAAACAAAATCTGCATGGTCATTATCATTTGGCGCCAAAAGGTGAAACTACATGGCATGATTACGCTCAATTTGTTTTTGCACATGCACGACATGCAGGACAAGTTTTAGCTTTAAATAAAGTAAATCCAATTGAAACATCGGCATACCCAACACCGGCAAAACGCCCGCTTAATTCACGTTTAAACACCAACAAGCTAGAACAAAATTTTAAATTGCATCTTCCTCACTGGCAGCAAGGTGTAATACAAGTATTAGAGGAACTTCTTCCATGACTCAAACAAACCGTAAAGGGATTATTTTAGCGGGCGGCTCTGGCACACGCTTGTATCCAATTACCATGGGTACATCAAAACAGCTACTCCCAATTTATGACAAACCCATGATTTATTATCCACTGTCTGTACTTATGCTGGCAGGGATTAGTGAAATTTTAATTATATCTACCCCAGAAGACTTACCAAATTTTGAAAAACTTTTAGGAACAGGTGAGGCGCTTGGAATCAAACTCTCTTACAAAGTTCAACCGTCTCCTGACGGGCTTGCTCAAGCATTTATTTTGGGTGAAGAGTTTATTGGTCAAGATAATGTCACCCTAATTTTGGGTGACAATATTTTTTACGGTCAAAGTTTTGGGCAGCAGCTCAAGCGTGCAGCCGAGCAACAGACGGGTGCAACAGTATTTGGCTACTATGTGAGTGATCCAGAGCGTTTTGGTGTGGTCGATTTTGATGCATCGGGTAAAGCTTTAAGTATTGAAGAAAAACCAGAGCAGCCAAAATCGAATTATGCAGTGACGGGTTTATATTTTTACGACAATTCGGTGGTTGAGATTGCCAAAAATATTAAACCATCACATCGCGGGGAGCTTGAAATTACCGACGTAAATAATATTTATTTACAGCAACAAGCGCTAAATGTAGAAGTACTTGGCCGAGGTTTTGCATGGCTAGATACAGGTACACATGATTCACTGATTGAAGCAAGTCAGTTTGTACAAACCATTGAGCATCGTCAGGGTTTAAAAGTTGCCAGTTTAGAAGAGATTTCTTTTAACAATGGCTGGATCGATTTAAACCAACTTAAAGCACGTGGTGAATTTTTTAAGAAAACTGGATATGGTCAGTACTTGTTAAAATTGCATCAAGAACATTCAAAATAAATGTAATCAAGTCATTATCTAAATCAACATGATGCCTTGCATATAAACCACACTGGATATTGTCGTAATGAATATTATTGAAACTAAAATCAATGGTTTACTCATTTTAGAGCCGCGTGTATTTGGTGATGACCGTGGCTGGTTTATGGAAAGTTTTAACCAAAAAAACTTTGAGCATGCGCTTACTGAGCGTGATTTAGATGTACCACAATTTGTACAAGATAATCACTCGTTTTCACAAAAAGGCGTATTGCGCGGTTTGCATTATCAGCTTAATCCGCATGCGCAGGGAAAACTGGTACGTGTGGTACAGGGCCGAGCGTGGGATGTGGCAGTAGATATTCGCGAAAACTCACCAACATTTGGGGAGTGGGTAGGGCTTGAGCTTACAGGTGAAAACCACAAACAGTTTTGGATACCTGCTGGTTTTGCACATGGATTCATAGCACTCGAAGATAATACTCAGTTTTTATATAAGACCACGAATTACTACTCTAAGGAATGTGAAAGAAGTATTGTATGGAATGATCCAGATCTTGCGATTGATTGGCCTATTGAAGAAGGGACTGAATTAAAATTGACTGATAAAGATCGAACAGCATCAACTTTTATCAATGCTGATAAGTTTAAGTAGCTAATGAACAATAATATAAAAAACTTGTCTTATATGCTAATGGTTCAAGTAGCAAATTATCTTTTACCATTAATAAATATTCCTATTCTTGCCAGAGCATTTGGCCCTGAAAATTTAGGTTTAATAACCTATATTACGGCAATTACAGCATATTTTGTATTATTAATTGATTATTCTTTTAATTTTACAGGTGTAAGAAGAATTTCCAAAGATGAGCTTAATCCGGTTAAGGTGTTTAATACAATCTTAACAGCAAGATGTTATTTGTTTTTAGTTAGTATTATTGTATTTTCTATCTCATTATATTTTATTAATGATTTAAGAGAAAATTATCTATTGCTTGGTATTTTCTTTTTATCTTGTTTAGTTCCAATATTTACTAATATGTGGTTTCTACAAGCTAAAAATATGTTTAAGCAAATTGCGATTTTTAATTTTGTTGCTAAATTGGCTGTGACAATTGGAGTCGTAATTTTAATAAAATCTAAAGATGATGTTATAAAATATGCAATCTTGTTGAATTTTTCAAATTTAGTTATTGCAATTATTGGATTTTACTATATTTGTAAGAAATTCAATATTTATTTAAAATTTGTCAAGTTTAAAGAGGTGGTTAAATACTTAATAGAGGATAAGTATCTTTTTCTTTCTAGTATTGTAACTAATCTATATACAACGACTGGCATAGTTATTTTGGGTGCATTATCGACCAAAGTCGAAGTAGGTTATTATGGAGCAGCACAAAAAATTATAGAGCTGGCAAAAAATGTAGTAGCAATGCCAATTTACCAAGTTGTATTTCCTATTTTGGCCAGAAAATTCGGAGAAAGCCAAATAATTGGAGTTGAGGCTGTAAAAAAAATTCTTCCTATCTTTAATATCATTACTCTTATAGTGTTATGTGGGCTGATTTTCACAGGTTATTTTTTAATATTAATATTATTTGGTATTGAGTTTTTAGATTCTTATAAAATTCTTGTAATTTTATCTTTTGGTCTAGCTGCTGTATTTTATGGTATCTTGATAGGTGGTCAAGTAATGTTAAATATTGGATTAGACAAAGATTTTGTAAAAATTCAATTGATTGTTTCAATACTTAGTGTTTCAGCAAGCTTGATTATTCTTCCTTTTGGTGGGGCTGTAACAATTGCTTTGATATGGACATTAAGTGAGATATTAATAACATTTTATCAGATTTTTATTTTAAGAAGACATAATGTTTATATATTGAGTATGTCTGATTTTAAAATTGAATCTATTAAGCTTTCATTGAAATATATATTGGGTAAGTAATGTTGAATAAATTTTATAGATTTATTATTGGTTTGTATCATGCTTTATTTTATAGAAAAGATTTTGATCCAGCTATAAATTTTATTGAAATAAATAGAGATATTAGAAAATTAGACTCTATAGAAGAGATTCCTAAAATTATATGGTTATACTGGGAAGATGAAAATATTCCAACGTTAGTAAAAATTTGCATGAAAAGTATAATTAAACATTGCAAAGGATTTGAAGTGATTTTGTTGAATAATGTAACAGTAAATCAATATATTGATTTACCACAATTGTCTCAAAAAATACTATTGGCACAAAAAGCAGACTTAATTAGACTTGAGTTATTGTCCAAATATGGTGGTATATGGATGGATGCAACTGTTTTTCTAACTAGAAATATAGACTGGATTTTAAAAAAAATAGAATATCATGATGCTTTTATGTTTTATTCAGATGAATGTACATCGAATATAAAAAATCCAATTTCAGAAAATTGGTTTATAATAAGTAGAAGAAATAGTAGATTTATTAATGCATGGCGTGATGAATTTAAAAAGTGTATTACTAGTGAAAATCCAGTAAAATATTATGATAATGTAAAAAATAATAAAGAAATGATTCAAAATCTTACAGTTCCAGATTACCTTTTATGTTATATATCTGCGATTGTATGTCTTAATAGAGAGAAGTATAATATTTTATATGTGTCATCAGGTGTTACTGGTCATTATTATAATTATAAACACTTTTGGAATGGCTACGGTATAGCATTTAATATTCTTTTAAAAGATAAAGATGATATCTATATTCCACCATTATTAAAATTTACATCAAATTCTAGAAAATTAATAGAATTTTTATTGAAATATAAAGTTTATAAAAAAAAATCAATTCTATTTAAGTAGAATTATTTTTTAATTGATGTTGGTTTAAATTTATCTTTGATAAAGTATATTTGTTGAAATATAAATTAAAAATAAATATATTTTGATTATCTGAGAATTGAAGCTAAAGATTCTTTGATTATATTGTTATATCTTTATTGATTGTATATTATATATCGTTATATTTTTACGGAGGATATCGATATGATTTATTGTGTATTGTTAGTGTATTCAAAAGAGTATTATAAAAAAACTCTTTCTGAGTTTGAGAAATTGGTAAAAAGTTTAGAAGTCGATGATTATAAGATAATTATAGTTAACAACAATCCTGATTTACTATTTAAGTTTGATATTTTGGGAAATAATGATGGTTTAGAGTTTTCAGGGTGGGATAGTGCAGTAAGCTTTATAAGAAAAAAATATGTATTTAAAAATGATTATATTATTTTTGCTAATGATACTTTTTGTCAGCATAGAAAATGGGGAATTTATCAAAAATATAAATTTTCACATGCATTTAATAATTTTATTCAATCAAAGCTATCTGGTTTGTGTGGTGAAAAGAATAAAATTTCAGAAAGTTTTCGTATAAGTGATATCGAAATTGATGGTTGGATTAGTACCTATCTATTTATTATTTCTTCAGATTTGTTAGATAATTATAATTTAAGATTTGATAATGTAACTGGTGCTGAATCGGAATTTTATTCTTATGTGACTGAAACCGGAGTTCAATTTAATCCTGATTTTGATCTAAATTTAGCACAGCATTTAAATAATTGGTTATTTCCACTAGACCCGTCCAAAGGTTGGTATAAATCTAGGCATGCTCCATTAAGCGTGAAAGAAAATAAACTAAAATCTATTTTAAACGAAAAAAAATTAACAGCTAATGTTTTATATAATGGCGGTAAGGTTGTTGATATTAATTCCTTTTTTATTCCTAAGGTAATAAATTTTTTAAAGAAACTATTTGGGAGATAATTGTATGAAAGCTATCTATATTTCTGGATGTATACCATATAATGGAAAATCAGGAGGTCGTCTTGCAAGTTACAATCATTTAATGAAAATAAGTCAGGAATATGATCAAATTTATGCATTTTTTATTGATGTGGAATATGATTCTGATCAGTTTAATAAAAATGATGTTCCAGAAAATGTGACAGTAAAAATATTTCAGAGAGATATTCCACCAGTTAAAAACTTATCGACAAGTTTGGTTGCTATATTTCGTAACTTATTTTCAAAATTTCCAAGAAGTATGGATGTTGTTTATTCAAAGAAAGTTATCTCTGAGATAGAGAGTACTTATCGTTCAAATAGCGATATTGTTGTTATATTAGATCACTTTGATGCTTTTTCAAATCTTTACGAATTAAAAGACTTGAATATAATATATATAGCCCATAATAATGAATCAGATTTTCATTATCAGAAAGTGTTTTTTGATAAAAAAATAAATTTATTTTTTAATATATTAAATTATATGAAAATAAAATTTTTTGAAAGTGTTTTATTAAAAAGATCAAAAAAAAATATTTTTATATCATCACATGATTATAGTCAATTTTTGACTTATAAGGATAAGTCTATTGTATATCCTGAATTTATTAAATTAAAACAGAAAACTTGGAGTCTTGCTAATGTAACTGATAGAAGTGTTCTTTTTCTTGGCTCATCTGCTCATTATCCTAATAAGGAAGCGACATTATGGTTAATTAATATTTTTGCTCCAATTTTAATCAAACTCGATCCTTCAATTATTATTAATATTTGTGGCCTATCCAGTGAGAGTTTAAATCTTCATAGCGATATTCCTAAAAATTTAAATTTTTTAGGTAGGGTTGATGATGAAACACTAATTAAATATTTTCTTTCTAGTCGTGTTTTTCTCTCACCTGTTGTTTTGGGCTCAGGTATTAAGATTAAGGTTTTAGAAGCAGCATCATACTGCCTCCCTATTTTTTCAACACCTGAATCTATGTTAGGTTTACAACACTTTGATCAAATAATAAAAACTTCGGATAGAAATAATTCTGAAAAATTTGTAAAAGACTTTTTGAATTTTTTTAATGATGACCATTTGCTTTCTGATCAATCAAAAAAATTATTTAATTTAAATCAAGAGCTTAAAAATGATCAAACAAATTATTTTAAGCTTAAATGATAAAATTTAAAAAACCAAGTCAACGTATATTTTATATACATTATACGTTGACGTATTATAGCTACTTTCTTATAACCAGAAAAATTCCAAAACCTAGCGTTGGTAGTAACCAAAATGGATAAAAAATTAGTTGGTTAAAATTTGATAGAAAGAAGATAGACCACAAAAAATATATAATAAAAAAGTAAGCTATTTTTTTTTCGTAATCTATTTTATTCTTATATTTTTTCAATATTTCAAAAATATAAAATAATAAAATAAATAATATAATAAGAGAACCAATTATCCCAAAACTAATTAAGATATTTTGAATACTAGAATCTATTCCAGAACCTATATTTCCTCTTAACAGAACTTGCTCTTGCTGTGTAAATCCATATCCTGAACCTAGTAATGGATTATTCATAAAGATTTCATTTCCAACTCTAAAAGAGTCTAAACGTGCTAAAGTTGAGTCATCTGTTGAAGTTGTTGATGAAAATCTCTCAATGATTCTTTGGTTTATATATGAGGACGACAGTATTATTGGGCTGACTATTAAAATCGAAAGACTCAAATAAAAGAAGTTCTTTGATAACTTTCTTTTTTTTATAACATTATATAACTCATATAAATAGTAGAAACCGAATAGTACAAGTATTGAAGCAATTGCCGATCTTGAAAAAGTAAATACTAAAACAAATAACAATAAGCTTAATTTTATTAAATTGGTCTTATTAGAATCTATTTGGAAATTTATTAAACATAGTAAAAATGGAAATAATAATATATTTCCAAAAAAATTTGGATCGAAGTATGTTGATACGATTCTATTGATATGTGGATCACCATTGAAATATATACCAATTGATGATAGAAAACCCCATAATTCTGTTGACTCAGGAAAAGCAATTAATATTAAGATTGAAATAATTGATAATATTATATATACATTAATATATGTGTTAACAATATATTTAAAGTTAACAATTTTTTCGTAGTCTTTTAGTGTATATCCAATGCTGAATGTTGCGACTAGCATTAGCATTAGTCTAAAAGAATAAAATACACCTTCAATATTATCAGGTGTTTTTATTATTCCAATTGTTAAAGAAATCAATATTAATAATATTAATGTTAAGATAACTAAGAAACTTTTAATATGAATATTTTTTCTTATGATATGTAAACTGAAAATAAATATTAAAAATATTTCATAAAAGTTTATTTGAGCTGAGAATCTTGTTGTATTTCCAATTAAGATATATATACAAAAAAATATCAGCATTAATTTATTTAAGTTTATTTGGGGATTTAACATCAATTTAATAAACCTTTTTAGCTTCTAAATTATTCAAATTTTTCTTAATTTCAGCTTTAGACTGCTCCCAATTGAATTTTTTTATGTTTTTAAATCCTTGACTAGTAAAGTTTTTTTTATTTAATTCATTAATAACCAATTCAACTTTGTGAGTCATTTCATCAATTTTTGTTGGGTCTACTAGTTCACAACTATTGTTAGCAATTTCTACAAGCGAGGTCGTATTTGAGGTAATTACAGGTGTTCCACATGCCATCGCTTCAATTACAGGAAGCCCAAAACCTTCATAAAGTGATGGAAAAAGTAGGCAGAGTGAGCCTTTGTAGGTAGATGCCAGCTCATCTTCACTTAATCGCCCGAGAAACTTAACTCGATCTTCAATTTGAAGCTCTTTCGCTGTACTTACTAATTGATCAGAAGGTTTACCCGAAAATAAAACATGGATATTTTTATCTATATCTGCCTGTGCAAAAGCTCTTAAAGCTCGGTCTTCATTTTTATGTAGCTTTCGATTACCCACTATAAAAATATACGGAAAACCCGGTAGGTAGGGCTGCACATCTTTATGAAAAGCACTCGATACACCGTTATATACTACTTTCACCTTATCTGGATTGATACCCGACCAGTCTACAATTCTGCCTTTTGAAAACTCAGAGACGGTAAATATTAGTGCCGCTTTTCTACATGCCCGTTTAAGAACAATGTTGTAATAGAGTTTCTTTAAAAAGGATGTATTGGCATCTACATCTATGTGGTTGAGGTCATGGATAGTAATTGCTGTTCGATGTAAAAAGAAAAAAGGAGCATTAAAACCTGGTGAAAAAAAGAAGTTTTTATTAAAAAACAAATATATAGTAAGCTTAATAACATCAAAAATTGATACAGGGTTGCCTTTTAATTTTATTGGCTGAAAGAAATCTTCGTCATAAACTTCTGTCGCAAAACGCCCGATACCATGCTCTCCAAACCAACGTGTATCGAAAATTACTTTATTTTGTTGATTTAACATACAATTTTATTAAACGAGATTTTAATTACCTCGAATTATAATGAAATCCTATCGGAATATAAATGGTATATACTTGCTAACTTCAAAAATTCAATTTTTTTGCAAAATTATGGATGAGTAAGAGCTTCCTATGATAACAGAACCAAAAACAGCTTTAGTTGCAGATTGGCTTGTCACCTATGCGGGTGCTGAGCGCGTAATGACTGAAATATTAAAAGTTTTCCCAAAATCAGACCTATTTGCTGTGATTGATTTTTTAAGCGATGAAAGTCGACAGCATTTTTTAGGTAAACACGCCCAAACAACATTTATTCAAAAATTTCCTAAAGCTGAAACAAAATACCGCAATTATCTTCCATTTATGCCTTTAGCCATTGAGCAGTTAGATGTCTCTGCCTACGATGTGATTTTATCGAGTAGCCATGCAGTAGCCAAAGGTGTGCTTACGGGGCCAGACCAACTGCACATTAGCTATGTTCACTCGCCTATACGCTATGCATGGGACTTACAGCATCAGTATTTACGTGAGTTGGGGCTCACAAAGGGCATAAAAGCCATTATTGTACGTTGGTTATTACACAAAATTCGGATGTGGGACTACCGCACCGCCAATGGGGTAGATCACTTTGTTGCAAACTCTAAATTTATTGCGCGTCGTATTCATAAGGTATATGGCCGCGATGCAGATGTGGTTTATCCACCTGTAGATACAGATCGCTTTACACTACGTGAAAACAAAGATGATTTTTACTTTACCGCTTCACGTATGGTGCCTTATAAGAAAATTGATCTAATTGTTGAAGCTTTTTCTCATATGCCCAATAAAAAATTGGTCGTGATTGGGGATGGCCCAGATATGCAAAAAATCAAGTCTAAAGCGACATCTAATATCGAAATTTTAGGGTATCAACCGAACAGCGTGATGCAAGATCATATGCAGCGCGCTAAAGCCTTTGTATTTGCAGCGGAAGAAGATTTTGGTATTACACCTGTTGAGTCTCAAGCATGCGGCACACCCGTGATTGCTTTTGGTAAAGGTGGGGCATTAGAAACCATCAATTCGATTCACTCTGCAAATCCAACGGGCGCTTTTTTTGATAAGCAGGAAGTCTCAAGTGTGATTACGGCAGTTGAAGATTTTGAGCGGAATTGTGATTTATTTTTGCCAGAAAACTGCCGTAATCAGGCTTTAAAGTTTTCCAATCAGCGCTTTCACACTGAAATTGAGCAGTATGTTCAGCAGAAATGGGTTGCCAAAAAAGAATCGATGCAATAGTTTAAAATTATTCAAGCCGAGCATTTCGCGCGGCTTGAATAGGTTAACTGTTGTTTAACAACGACCGTAAAGATCTTCAAATCTTACAATATCGTCTTCGCCCAAATAAGAACCCGATTGCACTTCAATTAGTTCTAGCTGAACTTTACCTGGATTTTCAAGCGCGTGAATCTCGCCTAAAGGAATATAAGTCGACTGATTTTCTGTGAGTAGAAATGACTCTTTTCCTTTATGAATTTTAGCGGTGCCATTCACCACAATCCAATGTTCAGAGCGATGATGGTGCATCTGGATCGAAAGTTTCTGGCCAGGTTTCACTGTAATTCTTTTTACCTGATAGCGTTCTGCATGGTCGATACTGTCGTATTTGCCCCATGGTCTGTATACTTCACGGTGACAGAAATGCTCGGTACGGCCTTGTTCTTTAATAGTTTCAACAATCTTTTTAATGTCTTGTACTTTAGATTTGTCTGCAACCAGTATGGCATCTTTGGTTTCAATCACGACCAGATTGTCAACGCCAAGTAAGCTCACCAAACGGCTTTCGCTAAAGACATAGTTATTTTGGCTTTTTACAGTAATTACATCACCCTGAATCACATTACCTTGGTCGTCTTTATTTTGAATATCCCAAAGCGCAGACCAAGAGCCGACATCGTTCCAGTTGGCATCGAGTGGCACCACCACTGCATCTTGGGTTTGCTCCATCACAGCATAGTCAATCGATTCAGAACGGCACTGTTTAAAAGCCTCTTTATCAATCCGGACAAAATCTAGATCTGCTTTGGTGTCTTGCATTGAAGCAACGCACGAACTGTAGATATCTTGCGCATACTTTTGCAGTTCGTTTAAATAAACATCGGCTTTAAACATAAACATGCCGCTGTTCCACAGAAATTTCTTGCTCTCTAAATACTGCTCGGCTGTGGCGGCATCGGGCTTCTCTACAAAGCGCTGTACCTGAAAACCATTGAGCGCTGCATTACCTTTTTCGATATAGCCATAGCCAGTTTCGGCATGTGTAGGCACAATACCAAAGGTGACCAGTTTGTCGTGTTTTGCAAGTTCTAGCGCTTGCATAATACTGTGTTCAAATTGCGCTTGCTCAGTAATTACATGATCTGCTGCTAACACCAGCATGATGGTATCTGAGTCTTTTGCTTGTTGGGTCTGGTACAGTGCCGCCAGCGTAATCGCGGGCGCTGTATTTTTACCTTCAGGCTCCAAAATAATTTTGGCGGTTATGCCAATTTCGCGCATTTGCTCTGCGGCCAAAAAGCGATGTTCTTCGTTACAAATCAGAATTGGGTCTGCACAATCAAGATTTTTTAAACGTAAAAGGGTGGCTTGTAATAACGTGTAGCCATCTGGAGAAAGTTTTAAAAATTGTTTCGGATATTGTGTGCGTGACAAGGGCCATAGGCGGGTGCCGCTACCACCTGCCATAATGACAGGTAAGATTTTAGTTGTCATGTTAAACCTATAATTGATATATGTACCTAAATACACGCATAGATATACACGAATTATTGCTGTTTAGGAATCTTATTATTCTAATAATATGAGGTACCACTTAGTGGTTTGTCTTAAGTAATACTTACTTTGATCTTACAATTGATTAGGCAAGTAATACCTACATAACTCTTAATTTTAGTTTTTGTTCATGGCCTGTTTTGTCCTCTTGTAATTCATTTACCTCCATATTTTTTATCGCCTCACCCAAAGCAGTTATAGCTAATTTTTTAATAGAGTGGTTATTTGGGGTTTGTATTTCATCCACCAAAATGCGTATCGCATCTTGGCTTCCTAGCTCACCGAGTGCCTGAATTGCTGCACATTTTTCTTTTGCACTACCAAATTTGATGATGTTAGATAAGGTACTAATTACAAATGCTTTATGCTGGGTGGTTTTGGCTATCGCACCGATTGCAGCTAATCTCACATCCAGAGAATTGGACTGTGTCAATTTTACCAAAAACTCAAATTCAGCTTTCAATGCGAAACCCTCTATAATCATAAAGTAATCCTATACTTTATTGATTTTTATTTTACATATATCAACATTGTTAAGATATTAATTTTTAAAAATATTTTGATGTTAATTGTGATTAAATTTACGTAGATTTACAAAAAAGTGCTTTGCTTCGCAATTGTAAACTCTGCTTTATATTTCTTGTTATTATTAAAAATCTCTAATAAAAGTATAACGAAAAAAATGACACATTCCGGCATGGAGAATGTTGTAGAATAACTGCATCTATTCACAGAATAATCAACGTTTATGTCGTCTTGCATGCCTCTAGATCTTCAAAATCTTCGTATTGCTATCATTGGTTTGGGCTATGTGGGCTTACCGCTGGCCGTCGAGTTTGGCAAGCATGTTGCTGTCGTCGGGTTTGATATCTATCAAAAACGCATCAGCGAGCTACAGCAGGGGCAAGACCATACGCTTGAGGTCAGTGCAGGCGAGCTGCAACAGGCCAAGCATTTGCACTATTCGTGCGATGTCTCAGATTTGCAAGATTGTAATTTCTTTATTGTGACTGTACCCACTCCGATTGACCAGTTTAAACAGCCAGATCTTACACCGCTCATCAAAGCGTCACAAACCATTGGTCGCGCACTTAAAAAAGGCGATGTGGTGGTATATGAGTCGACGGTATTTCCAGGCGCAACCGAAGATGTCTGCGTGCCGATTTTAGAGCAAGTGTCGGGTTTAAGCTTTAATCAGGATTTTTTTGCGGGTTATAGCCCCGAGCGTATCAATCCTGGCGATAAAGCGCACCGTGTGACCAATATTTTAAAAATCACGGCGGGTTCTACCCCTGAAATTGCAGATTATGTCGATGCAGTGTATCAATTGATTATTGAAGCTGGCACCCATAAGGCACCAAGCATTAAGGTGGCCGAAGCAGCCAAGGTCATTGAAAACACCCAGCGTGATGTCAATATTGCCCTGATTAATGAATTGGCGATTATTTTTAATAAAATGGGCATCGACACCGAAGCAGTACTCAAAGCTGCGGGCACCAAATGGAACTTTTTACCGTTTCGTCCGGGCTTGGTTGGGGGCCACTGTATCGGGGTCGATCCGTATTACCTGACCCACAAGGCACAGGCCATTGGGTATCACCCTGAAATTATACTGGCAGGCCGTCGTTTAAACGACAACATGAGCATGTATGTGGCCAATCAGCTCATCAAAACCATGAATAAAAAGCGCATCCAGATTGAAGATGCCAAGGTACTGATTTTGGGCCTGACCTTTAAAGAAAACTGTCCCGATATTCGTAATACCAAAATTGTCGATATCATGACAGAGCTAAAAGACTTCAATATGCAGGTCGATATTTACGACCCGTGGGCAGATGCTGAAGAAACGCGTCATGAATACGCGATTGATCTGGTGGCCCAGCCTGAGCAAGGTCGTTACGATGCCATTATTTTAGCGGTTGCTCATGATCAGTTTAAAGCGATGGGTAGTGAAGCAATTCATGCATTAGGACGCGCCAATCATGTGGTCTACGATTTAAAATATGTACTGGAACACGCCCAGTCGGATATCCGTTTGTAAGTTGTAGTGCGGTTAAGTGGAGAGATCATCATGACGGCTTATCAAGATCTGTGTACGTCGCTCAAAGCGACACCTAGCACATGGTTGATAACAGGGGTTGCAGGTTTTATTGGTTCAAATCTGCTCGAAACCTTGCTGAAATTAAACCAGCGTGTGGTGGGGCTAGATAACTTTGCCACAGGGCATCAGCACAATTTAGATGAAGTTCAAGGCTTGGTCAGCGCTGAACAATGGGCCAATTTTCGTTTTATGGAAGGCGATATTTGCGATCTACACACTTGTCATGCGGCATGTGCGGGCGTCGATTATGTGTTGCATCAGGCTGCACTCGGTTCTGTACCACGTTCATTAGACGACCCGATTACCACCAATAGTGTCAATATTGGCGGCTTTTTAAATATGTTGGTCGCGGCTCGAGATGCGCAGGTGAAAAGCTTTACCTATGCTGCCAGTAGCTCTACCTATGGTGATCACCCCGCATTACCTAAAGTTGAAGACAATATTGGCAAGCCGCTTTCACCCTATGCGGTTACCAAGTATGTTAATGAAATCTATGCCGATGTCTTTGCACGTAGTTATGGCTTTGAGTGTATCGGCCTGCGTTATTTTAACGTCTTTGGTCAGCGCCAAGATCCAAATGGTGCCTATGCGGCGGTTATTCCAAAATGGACTGCAGCCATGATTCAGGGCCAAGATGTGTTTATCAACGGTGATGGCGAAACCAGTCGCGATTTCTGCTTTATTGAAAATACGGTACAAGCCAATCTGTTGGCTGCAACCACCTCATCAGAAGCGGCCAAGAATCAGGTGTACAACGTGGCAGTCGGTGACCGTACCACGCTCAATCAGTTGTTTGAGGCAATTCGTAATGCACTTGCGAATAATCAGGTGCAATACGCAAAAGATGCGGTACATCGAGAGTTCCGTGCAGGAGATGTAAGACACTCTCAAGCGGATATCTCCAAAATTAGTCACTTACTGGGTTATGTACCGACACATAAATTTGCACAGGGTATTGAACAGGCCATGCAGTGGTATGTGCAGGATTTAACCTGATTTCAATGTATAAAAAGCTTCTGTCGTCGTCTGCACTGGTACTCTTAATTGGCCTGGCTGTTAGTGCATTAGGCTTTGTCAAAGAAATGCTGGTGGCCTATCACTTTGGGGTATCCAGTCAGATTGACGTGTTTTATCTGGCCTTAAGCGTTCCGCTGTATCTGGTCAGTTTATACGGCTCATCCATCAATGCCACCATTATGCCTGCCTATTTGCAGGCCAAGGCTGAGCAGGCGCAAGCGCTGTTTTTCTCCGAAATGATGGGGCTGAACCTGCTGTTTTTAGTGCTGCTCAGTGGGGTTTGTGTGGCATATAGTGTGTTGTTACAGCCATTTTTTTTGCATGCCACACCCGAAAAAAATCAGCAAATCATCACCATAGGCCTGCTGCTTGCGCCTATGATTGTGGTACAAGGTCTGACCTCTTATTTTGACAGCATTCTAAATGCCGAAAAACGAAGCCTGATCAACAATCTATTTTCGCTATTTATTCCTTTGGGCACCATTGTGCTACTCAGCATTCAGCAGATTCCTGCGGCACTGTTGCTCACCTGCGGCTGGTATTTGGGCTTTGGGCTACGTTTGGCGGGGCAGTATCTGACCTTACGCCGGCAGATCGCGTTTCAGTGGCAGCGCCCGCGTAGCGCGCTCTTTTATAAGCATCGGCCATTGATACAAGATTTTTTCTGGATTGTGTTTTCATCGGCAATTTTGGGTTTATTACCAGTCATTTCAAATTATCTGGCGGGTTATTTAGGCGATGGGCAGGTGGCGAGTTTGAACTATGCCACCAAACTGGTGTCTACGGGCCTGATGCTGGTGGGCATTATCATTAATTCGGTGTTGTTCCCGCATATTGCCGAGCAGATTGTAAAAGACTCTGCCCACGGAATTCGCGAAGGATTGAAGCTGGCGGCTTTGAGCTTTGTGGTGTTTGCGCTGTTGCTGTTGCCGCTGTATTTTTTTGTAGAGCCTATTGTCGCGCTGGTGTTCGAGCGTGGTCGCTTTAGTGCCGAAAGCACGGTACAGGTGGCCTATATTCTAAAGTATTTGCTGCTGTATATTCCGTTTTATGTGCCGTGTGTGTTGCTGTCGAGGCTTGTGGTATCGTTACGGATTTCGCGTATTTTTGTGCTCGGCAATCTCATTTCACTCATCTTGTTTTTTTTGTCGGGTGCCTACTGGATTGTGTATTTAGGCAAGGGCATAGAAAGCCTAGGCTGGGCCCTGATGCTGGTGTATATGGTATCGGCTGTGTATTTACTCACGCACATTGTGCTGTATAGGAAACGTCCGCAATGAAAAAAGTAGCCTTGATCATTCCGACTTTGGGCGGCGGCGGTGCTGAACGTACCGCGGTATTGCTGGCCAACGGTTTTGCCAATGCCGGACTGGAAACTTATGTCATTGCGGTCAATCTTGCAGGCGAAAAATCCAAACTCAAAGCCGAGTTGTCTCCTGCTGTGCATTTGGTCGATTTGGCCTGTGGTCAGGTGAAGTACATGACGCGGCCATTGGTGGCATGGCTCAAGCAGGTACAGCCCGATGCGCTGATTAGCACCATGACCCACACCAATATTATGGTGTATTGGGCAAAACAGTTATCGGGTATCACAACTCGCCTGATTTGCCGCGAAACCAGTACAGCCAGTGTGAATTTAAAACATCGTACTGGCCTAAAAAAGTGGTTGCTACAAAGCGCGATGCGCTGGGTGTATCAGCGCTGTGATGTTTTGGTTCCGGTATCGCAGGGCGTAGCCGACGATATGCAGCAGTATTTGGGTACTGCCTTGCCGAAAATACACGTGATTTACGATCCCGTGATTACGCCGGAGCTATACCAACTGGCCCAAGCAGCAGTTGAAGAGCCTTGGTTCCAGCCCGAGCGTAGCATGCCTGTGATTGTGGCGGCTGGGCGATTAACCGAAGCCAAAAATTATCCGCTGTTGCTGCATGCGTTTGCTCAGCTGATCCAGCGCACGCCGGCACATCTCTTCATTCTGGGCGAAGGTGAGCAGCGCGCTGAGTTAGAGAGCCTGATTCATACTTTAGGGCTTCAACAATATGTGGCACTGCCGGGCTTTCGTGCCAATCCATTTGCATACATGGCCAAGGCCGACGTGTATGTGATGAGCTCAAAATGGGAAGGATTACCCGGTGCGCTGATTCAGGCATTGGCTTTAAAGCTCAATATTGTGTCGACCGATTGTCCGAGTGGGCCACGTGAAATTCTGGAGCAGGGGCGCTACGGTGTTTTGGTACCCAATCAGGATCAGGCGGCACTGAGCGATGCACTGTTTAAGGTTTTACAGGGTGATATTCAGACAGATCGGGCTCAACATCCAGAACAGGTCTATGGCTTGGATGCCATTACACAGGCCTATCTGGCCCTGATTTAGGAGCGGCAGCGCATGAAGGTGTTGCATGTCATTACGAACTTTTCTGCGATGGGTGGCGCAGAGAGCATGCTCTCACGTCTGATTCAGGCACAGCCCGAGCACGAACATCATGTGATCGCGCTGATGCGGGTCAATGATATTTATCAGGCTGCACTAGATCGTTGTGCATCGGTGAAGGCATTGCACTGGAATGGCATCAATACTTTGTCTTGTTTGCTACAGTTGCGCCGGCAGATCAAAGCGCTTCAGCCAGCGTTGATCCAGTGCTGGATGTACCATGCCAATGTGCTGGTCTCGTTGGCCTGTTTGGGTTGGGCGTCGCATCCCCCCATTGTATGGGGGATTCATCACTCCTTGGCTGCGCTCAAAGATGAGTCACGCAGCACCAAACTGGCTTTACTGCTGAGTCGTCGTCTTTCGGCTCGCCCCGAGGCCATTGTATATTGTGCGCATGCCGCGGCTCAGCAGCATCAACAATTTGGGTTTCACTCGGCACGCGGCTGTGTGATTCCTAACGGAATTACACTGCAAGACTTTCATACTCAAGCCGAGCGCCACACGCCGATGGTGATTGGATTTGCCGGACGCTACCATGCTGCCAAAGGTTTCGAGTATTTATTTGCCATGATCGCGAAGCTGCAAGCGCTTCCTGTGGTCTTTCATCTGGCGGGTAAGGGCGTAGAGGCAGAGCAGCCTGAGATTGCCGCGCTGATGCAGCGCTATCAGATTGCACCGCATAAAGTGATATGCTTCGGGCCAGTCCACGATATGCCACGTTTTTACCAAGGGCTGGATCTGCTGGTGATGACCTCAATTACCGAAGGCCTACCAACGGTACTGATCGAGGCGATGGCTTCGGGTGTGCCTTGTGTGACCACCGATGTGGGCGATGCAGGCTTCATTGTGCAAGAGACTGGCTATGTGGTCCCTGCGCGTGATGTCGATGCATTGGCCGATGCAGTAACGCATTATTTTAAATTGTCCGATACAGACCAACAGATTTTAAAAACCCAAGCGCGTGCACGTGTTGCTGCACAGTTTAGTCTTGATCATGTTGCGGACCAATACGCAGCACTTTGGGCCTCTTGCCAATGAAATTTTTAATGATTAGCAGTTATTTGCCGTCGGTACTCAACTTTCGAGGCAAACTTTTAGAAGCCATTGCCGCACAAGGACATGAAGTTGTCGTGATTGCGCCCAATCATGCCGATTTCCCCGAACAAGTGACAGCACTGACACAGTTAGGCTATACGGTGCTTGAAGTTCCCATGCAGCGTACAGGCACCAATCCGCTGGCCGATCTGAACACGCTATTTGCGTTATATCGCGTGATTCGTCGGGTACAGCCAGATATGGTGTTGTCTTATACCATTAAACCCGTGATCTATGGCACATGGGCGGCATGGCTTGCTCGCGTGCCACAGCGCTTTGCTCTGATTACCGGATTGGGCTATGCATTTCAGCGTGGTGAGGGGCAGGCCAAAAGTTTGTTTCAGCGTGCTGTGCACGGCCTGTATAAAAAAGCCCTGACCTATAGCGATAAGGTTTTTTTTCAAAATCCAGACGATCTGGCACTGTTTCGACATATGAATTTGATCGAACACAATAAGCCTGCCGTGGTTGTCAATGGCTCAGGGGTTGATCTGGCTAAATTTGATCAGGTTGAATTGCCAAGACAGGCAAACGGGCAGCCGAAAGTGGCGTTTCTATTGATCGCACGCTTGCTCGGCGATAAAGGTGTGCGAGAATATGCCGCTGCTGCTGCGAAAATTAAAGCCACGCATCCCGAGATCGAATTTCATCTGGTGGGCTGGATTGACCAGAATCCGTCTGCAATTGACCAAAAAGAACTAGATCAATGGGTGCAAGAGCAACGCGTCACGTATTGGGGTAAACTCAAAGATGTTCGTCCGGCCATTGCCGCAACATCGGTCTATGTATTGCCCTCATATCGTGAAGGTACGCCACGTACCGTGCTAGAAGCCATGGCGATGGGCCGTGCCGTTATTACCACCGATGCACCGGGCTGCCGTGAAACCGTGATTGAAGGTGAAAATGGCCATCTGGTTGCAGTAAAATCGGTAGATGCGCTGGTGAATGCGATGCAGCAGTGTATCGACCAGCCAGCGCGAGTAGAAGATATGGGACAACGTTCTCGAGAAATTGCTTTAACTAAATATGATGTGCATCGGGTAAATGCACACATGCTGACCGAAATGGGTGTGAAGCCGTCATGCTAAAACGAAGCCTTGATATTGTGATTGCATCCACTGCACTGGTGGTTTTATCGCCGCTTTATCTGTATGTGGCGTATAAAGTCCGTAAAAATTTGGGCTCACCTGTACTGTTTCGTCAGACACGTCCAGGTTTGCATGGCAAACCTTTTGATATGATCAAGTTTCGCACCATGACCGATGCACGTGATGCCTCTGGGCAGCTTTTGCCCAATGATCAGCGACTCACACCCTTTGGCAAGATGCTGCGCTCGACCAGCCTAGATGAAATGCCCGAGCTATGGAATGTGATTAAAGGCGACATGAGTATTGTCGGACCGCGTCCATTGTTAATGGAATACTTGCCGCTGTATAACGAAGAGCAGGCCAAGCGGCACAATGTACGCCCGGGTATGACCGGCCATGCACAGGTCAATGGGCGTAACTCGATTAGCTGGCAGGAAAAATTTAAACTCGATACTTGGTATGTCGAGCATCAGTCGATCTGGCTTGATTTTAAAATCATGCTACAGACCGTCAAAAAGGTGCTCATTAAAGAAGGCATCAATCAGTCTGAGGCCGTGACCATGACACGATTTACCGGAAATCCAAAAGATGACGAGCGAACCCCTTAAAACGCTTTATGCCATTTATGGCGCCAGTGGTTTTGGGCGCGGTGTCATGCCGCTGGCGCGTGCCCAGTTGCAGGCGGCTGATTTAGAGAGTGCTTACGAACTGGTATTTATCGATGATGCCGAATCGGCCGAATGGGTCAATGGACACCGTGTGCTGACGTTCGATGCATTTGTGGCACTTGAAGCGACAGCGAAATATGTCTGTATTGCCATCGCCAACAGCCAGATACGTGAACGACTGGTACAAAAGCTCGAACAACACTCGCTTCAGCACTGGAGTGTATGGGCTGCGACCCAGATCCAGATGGATGATGTGCAGATTGGGCAAGGCGCCGTACTGTGCAATCATGTGCATTTCAGCTCGAATATTCGTGTAGGCGATTTCTTTCATGCCAATTATTTTAGTTATGTGGCACACGACTGTGTGATTGGCAATTACGTCACGTTTGCACCGTCGGTCAAGTGCAACGGCAATGTGCATATTGGTGATCACGCCTATATTGGTGCTGGCGCCATGCTGCGGCAGGGAACCTCCACTCGGCCATTAATGATTGGTCGTGGCGCTGTGGTGGGAATGGGGGCCGTCGTCATCGACGACGTTCCCGATGGCGCAACGGTGGTGGGTAATCCAGCCCGTATTATCAAGATATCAAGATCAGGACCTTCAGCATGTTAAATACTGCCTTCGCCCCATGGCCCAGTTTTACCCAAGAAGAAGCGGATGCAGTCTCGAATGTGCTGCTCTCCAATCGGGTCAATTACTGGACGGGTCAACATTGCCGTGATTTTGAAAAAGAATTTGCCGCATGGGCGGGCGCTGCCTACGCGGTCGCAGTTTCCAATGGCACCACTGCACTAGATTTGGCTCTAAAGGCGCTAGATATCGGTGCAGGAGACGATGTGGTGGTCACATCACGTACCTTTTTGGCTTCGGCCAGCTCGATTGTCACTGCGGGTGCCAATCCGGTTTTTGCCGATGTGGAGCTAGATTCTCAGAATATTTCTAGAGCCACCATTGAGGCTGTCATTACACCCAATACCAAAGCCATTATCTGTGTCCATCTGGCGGGATGGATGTGTGATATGGACCCGATTATGCAACTGGCACAAGAGCGCGGTATTTATGTGATTGAAGACTGTGCGCAGGCACATGGTGCATCGTATAAAGGTAAATCTGCGGGTGCAATTGGGCATATTGGTGCATGGTCGTTTTGTCAGGACAAGATTATGACCACCGGGGGTGAAGGCGGTATGGTCACCACACAAGACGAATATCTTTGGAAAAAAATGTGGGCCTATAAAGATCATGGTAAAAACTATAACAGCGTGTATCACACCCCACATCCACCCGGATTTCGCTGGTTACATGATTCCTTTGGAACCAACTGGCGTATGATGGAAATGCAAGCGGTCATTGGGCGCATTCAACTTAAACGAATGGCCGAATGGACGTTGCTGCGTACCCAAAATGCCATGCAAATTTTGGCAGCCTTTGAAAATTCGCCGTATTTTTTGGTGGTAAAACCTGCCGTCGATACAGTACATGCCTATTACAAATGTTATGTACAGGTGGTGCCAGAACAATTGCCACCGGGTTGGTCACGTGATCGAATCATGCAAGAAATTACCGCACTGGGCGTGCCGTGTTTCAGTGGTTCATGTTCTGAAGTTTATCTCGAACATGCTTTTGACCATACGCCATGGCGCCCTGCACAGCGATTGCCCAATGCACGGGCTTTAGGGGAAACCAGCCTGATGTTTTTGGTGCATCCAACCTTAACCCAAGACAATATACAGCAGACCTTGAGTGCCATTCAGCAGGTACTTGAGCAATTAGATGCTGCGTGTACGCAGACCCAGTGACCAACGCAATGGCAACTCAAATGAAAACAGGCATGGTCAAGATTTACCTCAACTACTTATCTGGACTCGGTCGTCTGCAGAAAAAAACGCTGTTGCTGCTGATCGATGCTTGTGTATTGCCACTTCTGATGTGGTTTGCGTTTGCCATTCGTTTATTTAATTATAAAACCCCAATTATGGCAGGAATGAGCTGGTGGCCGCTTCTGGTCATTGTGCTTGGGTTAGGTTGTTTGTGGTTGACGGGTGTTTATCGCGCCGTGATTCGCAGTTTTAACGAAAACTTTATTTTACGTCTGGCCTTGGCAGTCTTACTGAACATGATCGCGCTTTATGTGGTCGCCAAATTACGACTCGCCTTTGTACCGATGAGTATTCCCATCATTTTTGGGTCGCTATTGTTTGCATGGGTCTGGTGTAGTCGGGCCTGTATCCGTATTGTTATTAACAATACCTTATACAGTCATATTGAAAAAACCCGTGTTGCCATTTATGGTGCGGGCAATGCGGGCCAACAAATGGCGCTGGTGCTAGAGCGCTCTTCAAATCATATTCCGGTACTCTTTTTAGACGACCAACCGGGCTTACAAGGCCAGATGGTTCAAGGGCTGAAAGTGTATGCGCCAGATGAGTTGCTACAACTCAAACAGCGCTTTCATTTGCATGAGATTTTGCTGGCGATTCCTTCGATTGGACGTCAGCAAAAAATGAAAATTATTCAAAAGCTGGAGTCGCTGGCATTACCGGTGCGGGAAATTCCGAGTGTTGAGCAGATTATCGACGGACAACTGAGAATTTCGGATATTCGCGAAGTGGATATCGAGAGTTTGCTGGGGCGAGAGCCTGTTCCTCCCAACGTCGAACTGCTCGATAAAAATATTCGCGCTAAAGTCGTGCTGGTGACAGGAGCAGGAGGCTCAATTGGCTCAGAACTGTGTCGGCAGATTTTACAGCGCCAACCAGCATTATTGATTTTGTTTGAGCAGTCCGAATTTTCACTGTATAGCATTCATCAGGAATTACAGCAGATTGCCAGCAATGTGCTGCCGATTTTGGGCTCGGTATTTAATGAAAAAAAACTGACCCGAATTATGCAGCAGTATCAGGTACAGACGGTCTATCATGCCGCGGCTTATAAGCATGTGCCCTTGGTTGAGGCCAATCCGATAGAAGGTCTACGCAATAACAGTGTCGGGACTGCTAAAAGTTTAAATGCAGCCGTTGCTGCACAGGTAGAAACCTTTGTACTAATCTCGACCGATAAGGCGGTTCGCCCGACCAATGTGATGGGCGCATCCAAGCGTCTTGCTGAGTTGTATTGTCAGGCAGTTGCTGCCACACAGCCAAAAACCCGCATCAGTATTGTGCGTTTTGGTAATGTATTGGGCTCTTCGGGTTCGGTGGTGCCACTTTTTAAAAAGCAAATTGCAGCGGGTGGCCCGATTACTGTGACGCATCCCGAGGTAACACGCTACTTTATGACCATTCCCGAAGCGGCACTTCTGGTGATTCAGGCGGGTGCCATGGGTGAAGGGGGAGATGTATTTTTGCTTGAAATGGGTGATTCAGTCAAAATCCGAGATTTGGCTGCACAAATGATTGCCTTAAGTGGCCTTAAACTCAAAGAGCATGCCGATGATGAAGGCGATATCGAAATTCACTACACCGGTTTACGCCCGGGCGAAAAGCTTTATGAAGAGTTGTTGATTGAGCGAAGTAATGTACAGCCCACTGCTCATGAGCGAATTGTAAAGTCATTTGAAAAGCAGTTTGCATTAAATGAAATTAAGGGCCTAATGGAACTGATTCAGCATAGTTATACGCACCGAAATGATTTGGATGGCATTTTGGATCAGCTAGAATGCTATGTGGATGGTTACAAACGCAGCGATAAAGTTGTGGTGAGCTAGATCATTCTATATGTTGCAGCTTATTGTAATCATTTAGTCAAATTAAAGAATTAAATTCTCAAACCATAATTAACTCTCTATTTATGTGACTAAAAGTGTGCCGGGATAGTGCAAATAACGCTTGAACGAGCGTTATTTGTTAAGATCTAAAGATGCATAAATCCATTTTCGCTATTGAATATAAGTATTAGAAAATGTAGCCTATGCCGAGCTGAATCTATAAAAGTATAGAAATTTTTTTTGTAGATAAGTCTTTAATAAATAGAAAGTAAGATCATACTTTCCTGTAAGTTGTTTTTTTGATTACGGCATACAGCTTTTTTTTGAAATAAAATATAAGCTTACTTAAAAGGTCCAAGATGGCTTCAAGATTAAATGCATCTTATGTTTCAATTTTACAAAGATTCTCCGATGTCGTGTCCATTTACCTTGGATTGTATGTTGTCTTTAAAATTAATGGACTTCCGATCACAAATTACACATTACTGGCATTCTTAAGTATCGTCAGTATTTTTCAATTGCTGGGTGGCGTGACCGATTTTTATCGCTCTTGGCGAGGGATGAGCTTTTCAAGTGAACTTATCTCATGTGTCAAAAATATCTCGTTAAGTGTGATTTTATTTTTTCTCATTAGTGCACTATTTGTCCAAGTTAAAGCTGTCATTTTTCTAGAAGTTATGCTCCTTCTGATTGTATTTATGGGACTTTTACGTGCTTCAATTCGTCTTTTAAATTCAATATATTATAAACTTGTTAATCAATCTAAAGATATTTTGGTGATTGGTGATTCAGTTAAAGCCAGCAAACTCTTTATAGACTTAAGCCAGTCGAAATGGATTGGCTATCATGCAATTGGTCTATTTTCTTTTAACATCGATTTTGATAAAACCAATTTTCATGGTGGTATCCAAGACGCAATTGAAAAAATTCAGACCGGAGATATTCGTAAAGTCTATATCGTGATTGATCAACATAACATGAAGCAGGTTGAGTCTTTGCTGGAAATGTTGGCCGATTCGACCTGTTCTGCGGTGATTATTCCCGATCTGTTCTCTTACGATTTTCTATACTCTCGCGTGGAAGATATCAACGGAACGCCTGTAATTCCCTTATTTGATTCACGTATTGACGGAATCAATGACTTTCTCAAACGTATTGAAGATATCGTGATCGGCTCACTAATTTTAATGCTGATTTCGCCTATTCTTCTGGTTGTTTCAGTGGCCATCAAAGTGAATTCTTCAGGTCCTGTCTTCTTTAAGCAAATTCGCTATGGCCTAAATGGTAAGCCGATTTTAGTCTATAAATTTCGAACCATGAAAGTGATGGAAAATGGTGCTGTGGTCAAACAAGCCGTTAAAGATGATCCACGTGTGACTAAAGTAGGTAAATTCTTACGTAGAACATCGCTCGATGAATTGCCGCAGTTTTTTAATGTCATTTTAGGCAATATGTCGATTGTGGGACCACGTCCTCATGCTGTGGCGCATAACGAGGAATATCGTAAATTAATTCCAGGATATATGCTCCGCCATAAAGTAAAACCCGGGATTACGGGATTGGCACAGATTCGAGGCTGGCGCGGCGAAACCGATACATTAGATAAAATGGAACGTCGTATTGAGTGTGATCTTGAATACATTCGAACATGGAGTATCTGGTTAGACATCAGAATTATTTTTCTCACGATTTTTCATGGTTTTATCCATAAAGCAGCATACTAGAAAAAGATACATCATTATTTGATGTATCTTTTCATTAAAATCTAAAGTATCGATTTATCTGAATCAAAGTTTTTTAACTTAAACAAGTGAACATAATGATCAAAAAAGCAATTCTTCCAGTCGCAGGCCTAGGCACTCGATTTTTACCTGCAAGTAAGTCAATTCCCAAAGAAATGGTGACTGTGGTAGACCGCCCTGCCATTGAATATGTAGTCCGCGAAGCAGTTGAAGCTGGAATTACGCAAATTATTTTAGTGACACATTCCTCTAAAGCGTCTATCGAAAATTACTTCGATCGCAACTTTGAGCTTGAAACCACGCTCGAGATGAAAAAAAAGTATGACTTGTTGGCAGAAATTAGTCATATTGTTCCTGAAGGTGTAAGTATTGTCAGCGTTCGTCAGCCTCAACCTTTAGGTCTTGGACATGCCGTATTATGTGCCAAAAGTATTGTGGGTGAAGATGATTTTGCAGTTCTACTGCCAGATGTTTTGGTAGAAGCGAAAAATAATCAAAATGATTTGGCGCAAATGATCGCACGTTTCGATGCAGTTCATGCGGCACAAATTATGGTTGAAGCAGTGCCTGATCATTTGGTAGATCAATATGGCATTGTTGACGTAGCTCAGGCACCTCAAGAGGGCCAGAGTGAAGTAATGAAAGGAATTGTTGAAAAACCAAAACCAGATGTTGCACCATCAAATTTGTCTGTAGTGGGTCGTTACGTTTTACCGGCAAAGATTATGCAATTGTTAGAACAAACGCCTAAAGGTGCAGGCAATGAAATTCAGTTGACCGATGCAATTGCCTTGTTACAAAAGGTGGAAACTGTTGAAGCATACCGTATGCAAGGTCAAACTTTCGATTGCGGGAGTAAATTAGGTTATCTGAAAGCAGTACTCAATTATGGTATAAAACACCCACAGCTCGGGCAAGACTTTAAAAAACTGATACAAGAGCTCGATATTTAACACTTTGAAATTTCGGCGTAGATGAGAATGAAAATAGCAATTTTTGGGACCACACTTCATGCTGGCGTTATGGCTGCATTACTTGCAGAGCGCGGAAATGAAGTCCTTTGGTGTACCGATCATGATTTTACGGGCCATGAAGAGCAACTCGTCTGTCAGACCTACCAAGAGCAGGATGTCAATCGTCTGCTGCTCAAGCAACGACAAGTCGGTTTTTTAAAAGATTGTTCATTTTCATCTATTCCGCTTGATATCGAGGCCTACCTGTTTTGCTTTAGTCCAACAGAACTTGAAAAAGGCCTTGAGGTGACCCAGCGCCTTAATGCGCGCCCGATAATTCATCCGCGTTTGATGGTCAATGGTTCAACTTTTGGCTTACATGGTACCGAAAAACTCAAGCAAAACCTTCCTAAAGATCATTGGGTGTATTTCCCCGACATGATTCAGGAAGGTAATGCGATCAATAGCGTATTGAGCGTCAAGCATGTGATTGTCGGGGTAGAGTCCGATTACAGCAAAACGATCATGCATGAAATGCTTCGACCTTTTTTTCGCTTTAATCACCAATATTTGTTTATGCCGATTTTAGATGCCGAATTTACCAAACTGAGTATTTCTGGCATGTTAGCTACTCGTATCAGTTACATGAATGATCTAGCCATGGTCGCTGAGAAGCTTGGCATTGATATTGCTAACGTAAAAGAAGGTATGGGCGCAGATACCCGGATTGGATCGGCCTATTTATCTGCTGGTGTTGGTTTTGGTGGCGAGAATTTTTCGCATGACATTTTGACGCTATCAAACGTGGTTTCGGGCAGTGGAGCGAGAAGTCGCTTGCTCGAACAGGTTTGGGAGATCAATGAGCAACAAAAAGAAGTGTTGTTTCGTAAACTCTGGAATTATTATCACTGTGATCTAAAAGGTAAAGTGATTACCATTTGGGGTGCCGCGTTTAAAGAGAATACCTCTAATATTCATAATTCTCCTATTCATAGCATGTTATTGGCTTTGTGGGCGCAAGGTGCAACTGTAAAATTGCATGATCCTCAGGCACTTGAAGTGATTCAAAGCCTATATGGAAAACGTGACGATTTAATTTTGTGTGAAGATCAATATGAAGCAGCCCGTGGTGCACATGCGCTTTGCGTGTTGACGGTCTGGAAACAGTATCTCAGTTTAAATTATAAAAAACTTCAACAATTGATGGCTCACCCGTTTATTTTAGACGGACGTAATGTCTACGATCCGATCTATACAAAACAACAAGGGTTTGCCTATGAGGGTATAGGTCGATTATGAATAAGAATATCGAGCACTTTCCGAGGAAAACAGTGTTAACACCTCAACAAAAACTTGCCCAGCTGATGGATCAGCACGAAGCAGTTCATTTAAATGAATTGTTTGAAATGGAACAGGATCGTTTTACCAAGTATTGTGTAGGCTGTGACGATCTGGTCTTCGATTTTAGTAAACAACGGATTAATGCGTCGATTCTCGATGCATTGGTCGAGCTTGCTGAAGAAAAGCAGCTCAAGCAATGGATTGATACCTTATTTTCAAAAAATAAAATCAATTATACCGAGCAGCGTGAAGCCATGCATTGGGCATTACGTTTACCTGAAAATGATAAAACTTACCCAGAGCTTGCTGCACAAGTGGGTGAGCAGCTTGACCGGATGTATGATCTGGTCAATAAAATCCATGCAGGACAGTACCGCGGTGCAACAGGTGAAGTCATTCAGGATGTCGTGAATATTGGGGTTGGTGGTTCAGATCTTGGCCCTTTAATGGTCAGTCATGCGCTCTCCGACTTTAAAGTCAAAACTGCAAAACCACTCAATATTCGTTTTGTTTCCACCATGGATGGTAGTCAGCTCTCCGATATGCTGCACCAGCTACGTCCTGAAACCACCTTATTTATTGTTTCATCCAAATCGTTTGGAACCATTGATACACTTTCCAATGCACATACGGCGCGTAAATGGCTGGAAAAAGCACTCGGGCGTGAAAAAGCGGTACTTAATAGCCACTTTATCGGGGTATCGACCAAACCTGAAAAAATGACCGAATGGGGTATTCATCCAGACAAGCAACTCCTACTATGGGATTGGGTTGGAGGACGTTATTCATTATGGTCATGTATTGGTTTGCCGATTGCGCTGACTATTGGCGTTGAGGGTTTTAAAGCGTTCCTCGACGGTGCACACAATATTGATCAGCATTTTCAGAACACCGAATTTTCTCAAAATCTTCCGGTTTTGATGGGATTAATTGGGGTATGGAATACCAATTATCTCAAGCTAAATACCCATGCTGTTTTACCCTATGATGGTCGCCTGAAATACTTTACTTCGTACCTGCAACAGCTGGAAATGGAATCGAACGGTAAATCCACTCAGCGTAATGGCCATAAAGTAGAACATACCACTTGTCCAATTGTATGGGGTGAAGTTGGACCGAATGCGCAACATGCCTTTTATCAGTTGCTGCATCAGGGCACACATTCGGTGAGCTGTGACTTTATTGCGCCGATCAAACGTTATAATGCCAACCACTTTACCTATGCCAAAACTGCCGATACGCTGATTGATCAGCACTTACTGGCGCTATCGAACTGTCTGGCGCAATCACGCTTACTGGCATTTGGTAATCAGGTGCTCAATCCTGAAGAACTCGAACAGCTTCCTGCCTATAAACAGTATGAAGGTAATCAGCCAAGTACCACCATGCTGTTAAAAGAGCTGTCACCTCGAACCATGGGTAAATTGATTGCGTTGTATGAACATAAAGTATTTGTACAATCGGTCATTTGGGACATCAATCCATTTGACCAATGGGGCGTCGAAAAAGGCAAAGAAATTGCCAATGAACTGTTGCCGATTTTAAATGGGCAAACGGCGGAAGTCACACATTTGGATGCATCAACACAAGGGTTGATCGAGTTTTTGTTGGAAAAAACAGATGGCTAAAATTTTGGTAACGGGTGGCGCGGGCTATATTGGCTCGCATACCTGTGTGGAGCTGCTTCAGGCGCATCACGATGTTGTGGTATTGGATAATCTGTCTAACAGCTCACGTGAAGCGTTGGTACGTGTAGAAGCGCTCGCAGGAAAATCGCTGGAGTTTGTTGAAGGAGATATCCGAGACAGTCAAATACTGGATCAGGTGTTTAAACAGTTTCAAATCGACGCCGTGATTCATTTTGCCGGACTCAAAGCCGTCGGTGAAAGCCAGCAAATTCCGCTGACTTATTTTGACAATAATATTGCTGGAAGTATTCACCTGGTCGATGCTATGGCGCGTGCAGGTGTATTTAAACTGGTCTTTAGCTCGTCTGCAACGGTATATGATGAAGCCAATAGCTCGCCGTTAAACGAAGATATGCCAACAGGCATGCCATCGAATAATTATGGCTATACCAAATTGATTGTTGAGCAAATGCTACAAAAGCTAGCATTGGCCGATGCTCGCTGGTCGATTGCCCTGTTGCGGTATTTTAATCCGGTGGGGGCACACTCAAGTGGCCGTATTGGTGAAGATCCGCAGGGGATTCCAAACAATTTAATGCCTTATGTCACGCAAGTGGCGGTTGGTCGACGTGAAAAACTGTCGATTTTTGGACAGGATTATGACACGGCCGATGGTACAGGCGTACGTGATTATATTCATGTGGTCGATCTGGCGAATGCGCATTTATGTGCGCTCAATAACCGTTTGAATGCTCAAGGTTGCCGAGCGTGGAATATTGGAACGGGGCAAGGCTCTTCGGTACTTGAGGTGAAAAATACCTTTGAACAGGTCAATGGCGTGCCCATTGCATTTGAATTTGCACCGCGTCGTGAAGGTGATGTGGCGACATCGTTCGCCGATAATCAGCGTGCGATGAATGAACTGGACTGGGCACCCAAATACACACTTGAAGATATGCTTAAAGACAGCTGGAACTGGCAAAAACAGAATCCTCAAGGTTATTAAATCTTCGTTTTTAATTCAGCTTTTTGAATGACCCCGAAGGATGGTGGTCATTCATGGCGTGTGTATAATAGCCTCAATCCGAATTTGTAGTGGCGATTATGCGCTTTGTTCTGTTTCTTCTGACCGCCGTTCTGATCAGTCTCGCTTGGCTTTCGCCCGATCATAGCTATCCATGGTTGACTTTTGCCAGTGAAATGCTCAGTTTCGCTGCCTTGCTCACCTTACTCACTGTCTTTTTAAAACAACCGCTCCGCTTGCCACGCATTCAGTTGCTTGGCTTGCCGATTGTCTTTATTCCATTGTTACAATGGGGTTTTGGCTTAGTCATCGATCTAAGCGCTGCACTTCTCTCCACCGCATATTTATTGGGGTTTTGGTACGCAGTGCTGTTAGGGTATAACCTCAGCTTAACCCATACAGATCAGCAGCAGACCTTACGCCAATGCTGTTATGTACTCTATGCCGTTGCATTGACCACCAGTCTGATCGCGTGTGTGCAATGGCTGAACTTAGAAGCCCATGTGCCGGGCGTGATGACGCTTTATAGCCATCGGCCTTATGCAAATTTTGCCCAGCCCAATAATATGTCGACTTTTCTGATTATGGGGCTTTTGGCATGTTTGTATTTGGCAGAAACGCAGGCCATGAAACTGCGTTATCTCTGGCCAGTCGCAGCTTTAATCATTTTTGCTATTACCTTAAGCCAGTCACGTACCGCTTGGGTATTCGGACTATTTTTTCTGGTTTACTGGGCGTATAAATCTTGGCGTTATCCAACCCGTATCAACCGTGGCTGGATCATGCTGTGGGGTGTTGGATTTTTTGCTGTGGGGCTGGCGTTTCCGCGATTGACCAGATGGATCCAGAGTTTAAATCAGACCGATGTAGTCAAGACCTCAAGCATCATGCAGCGCGCCAGCGCTGGGCATGAACGCATCGGCATCTGGGAACAGATGCTGCACGCCATTCAGCAGCAGCCATGGACAGGGTATGGATGGAATCAGACCAGCCTGGCTGAACTGTCGAGTATGCCATTCAACAAAATTCACGTTTGGTTTAATAGCTCGCACAATGTGGTGCTGGATATTCTGGTCTGGAATGGTGTAGTACTCGGTGGTCTCATTTTAGTGTATTTCACACTGTGGATGATTTGGCTGAATTATCATAGCAAGCGTATCGAGTCGATTGTGGCCAGTTTAATGGTGGCAGCCGTGTTGATTCATGCCTTGTTGGAGTATCCACTGCAATACGCTTATTTTTTATTGCCTGTTGGTTTTTTGATGGGCTTAATTCAAGCGCAGACACCCGATCAGAAATGGTACGCGTTACCGCGTGGTATCACCCGTGTGGTTTGGCTTGCAGGTTTTATTCTGCTGGCACTGATCTGGCGCGATTACAGCCTATATAAACTCAATAGTGTCAGAATTATCAAAAAGCAGCCGCCCAATGTTGAGATTTGGGGCAGTGCCAAGATCTTGGTTCTCACCGAGTTTGATCAGCGTTTAGACTGGTTAAAATTAAGTCCGGTGGCTCAGTTGAGTTTGCAACAGCTGAATCAAATTGAAAAAATGGTCTACAACAAAGCCACACCTTACAATATGCAAAAGTACGCGCAATTATTGCTGGCAAATGGACAAGTCGATAAGGCCAGAGAGCAGGTCGGCTATTTAAGTCGTTTGCATAAAAAAGACTACACACTCTATGATTTAGAGCAGGCCAATGCATCGGCGCTCAAGCAAGCAAGGTAATGTTTGAGAAATAAAAAAAGGCGATTCTTGGAATCGCCTTTTTTGTGGATATGGCTTAGGCCTGAATCAGTGCAGTAACTTCATCGACATACTGCTGAATCGGTTGAGCTGCCTGATCATGACCACGACTTTCGATATTCAGGCGCAATAGCGGCTCAGTATTCGAGGCGCGGACATTCAGACGCCATGTTCCGAAGTCTAGGCTCACACCGTCGGTACGGTCAATCTCGGGATTTTGATCATTGTAGTGATCAAATAGTTTTTGAATGGTGGCTTGGGTATCGGCCACTTTAAAGTTGATTTCACCACTGCATGGAAACTTGGCAATCATGTTTTCAACCAATGTCGATAACGATTGCTGTGTTTCAGACAATAAGGTTAATACCAATAACCAAGGAATCATGCCGCTGTCGCAGTAAGCAAAATCACGGAAGTAATGATGCGCGCTCATCTCACCGCCATAAACAGCATTGTGTTCACGCATCACTTGTTTAATAAATGCATGCCCCGATTTAGATTGAACCGTGACGCCGTCATGAGCATCGACAATATCAAGGGTGTTCCAGACCAAACGTGGATCGTGGACAATTTTTTCCCCTGATTGTTTCAACAAGAATGCTTGTGCAAGCAAGCCAACAATATAGTAGCCTTCGATAAACTGGCCTTTTTCATCGAATAAGAAACAGCGGTCAAAATCGCCATCCCATGCAATCCCCATGTCTGCCTGATGTTCAATCACTGCATTGCGCGTGCTGTCACGGTTTTCAACCAGTAATGGGTTCGGAATACCATTTGGAAAGCTGCCATCAGCTTCATGATGAATCTTGATAAATTCAACTGGCACGTTCAGGCTTTTAAATTCTTGCTCAAGTGTATCGATCACGTGGCCTGCCGCACCGTTACCAGCATTGACCACCAATTTAAGTGGGCGGATTTTGTTGGTATCAATATAAGTCAGTAAGTGCTGAATAAATTCTGGCAAGATGTTGTACGCTTGTGTGGTGCCTTTGACCGCAACATCATGAAATTCATTGCTTTCAGCAAGTGCCTGAATTTCTTTTAAACCAGTATCAGCACTGATAGGGCGCGCATTTTCACGCACCAGCTTCATGCCGTTGTAGTCCATCGGATTGTGACTTGCAGTCACTTCAATACCACCCTGAACATCTAGATGAAAAGCGCCAAAGTAGACCTCTTCAGTACCGGTCATCCCCAAATCAAGTACATTGACACCGGCATCGTTTAAACCGCGAATAGTGGCTTGTTTGAGGTCTTCACTGCTTAAACGGACATCGCATCCGACCACGACAGTTTTAGGTTGGTAAATCTGACCATAGGCACGGCCAATTTTGTAAGCAATTTCTTCGTTTAGTTCTGTACCGAGTTTGCCTCGAATATCGTAGGCTTTAAAGCAGGTGAGTGTTGTCATCTTGAATTAGATATTAAAAAAATTATGTGCGCCCATTATACCCAAGCCACATGAAAAGAATATGATCGTTTAAACCAGATCGTTAAAAGCCTGATACGGTAAATTGCATCAAAATATAACGGCTTGAATTCACAATTTGATGTTTAAGCAATGGTTTTGAAAATTTCATAGCATGATTGACGAAACCATTGATGGCTGGTCTTGTGATGACAACACATATGCCAATGCTGCTTGATGCTATAGGTGGGAAACTCAAGCGGTGCATCGTAAATTTGCAGGTTACCGCGTGCCAGTAAGACCTGACTCAAATAATACGGTACGGTGGCAATCGCATCGGTTTCCTGGACCACCAGCCCTACACCTAGATAACTGGGTAATCGAATGAGTACGTTGCGTCTTAAGCCTTTGTTTTGCAGCTCATTTTCGATGTGATAATGCCCAGCACCAGCATCAATATCGATGTGCATTTCACGAATATAATCATCAATACTGATGCGGTCACTTTGCAGGCGTGGATGATTTTTACGGGAAATCACCACATAACGCTGTGAAAACAATTTCTGTTGATAAAAACCATCTTCGAGCTGAGGCAGAAAGCCAATGGCCAGATCGATTTCACCATTTGCCATTTGATAGCTGGTTTCTGAGCTAATCGGACGGACATTCAGCCGGATAAACGGCGCATTTTTATTTAAAAACTGAGTAATTTGTGGCAACAACACCAGATGCGACACATCGGTCATGGCCAAGGTATACAGCAAATCCGACTTGGAAGGATCGAAATTCACACTGAAATTATTAATACTTTCAACTTTGTTGATCACTTCACTAATCAGCGGAAAAATTTGCTTGGACAATTCGGTGGGAATCATTTCATTGCCCACACGTAAAAACAACGGGTCGCCGAAATGCTGGCGAATTTTGATCAAGCCATTGCTGATGGTCGGTTGACTCACACCAATCGCATCGGCTGCCGTCGAAACACTCTTGGATTTATAAACATGATAAAAAATATTGAGTAATCGGCTATCAAGATCAAACATGTTGTGTTGTCCTTAACCATTCAAAATAAAAGAAGGGAAAACCGACGGCTCTTTGCAAAGTATTCATGTGTTCATCATAACATTGAACCCAATCAATCGATTAGGATTTTCAACCAATCTGCGTCTGGAGTTGTCGTGTAGATGGATGCTTGGCCTCATGCCTACATCAGTGTTTCGTGATGACCAAGAAGACAAGCGATGTCCTTTACTTCATATTGGTATGACCAATTTAAATTTAAAATAAGCATTGAGATTCTATTTTAGCTGGTTTAGTATGCAAAAAATAGAAATCCCCTAGCATATTTTTGCTTAAAGCTAAATTGGTATGACCAATTTAAATGTATTGACTGGTTTGCAGGAGCATTTTTCCTGAAAACAAAATGATTCTCGGCATTTCAAGGAGATGAAAATGCTGCATGTTTGGCAACAAGCCTATGACCCCCTAAATAATATCTGGCTATCCAGCTTGGTCGCGCTGATTCCGATTATTTTCTTTTTTATCGCACTTGCCGTATTACGTTTAAAAGGCAGTGTTGCGGGGACCATTACGGTGGTGCTGGCGCTTTTAATTGCATTGTTTTTTTACCAAATGCCAGCAGCAATGGCTTTTGGTGCAGTGATTTATGGCTTTTTTTACGGATTATGGCCGATCTCGTGGATTATTCTGGGAGCGGTATTTTTATATAAAGTTTCGGTCAAAACCGGACAGTTCGACATCATTCGTTCCAGTATTTTATCAATTACCGCAGATCAGCGCCTTCAGATGCTGTTGGTCGGATTTGCCTTTGGTACCTTTTTAGAAGGTGCAGCAGGCTTTGGTGCCCCTGTTGCCATTACCGCGGCATTACTGATGGGTTTAGGGTTTAAACCGCTCTATGCCGCAGGCCTGTGTTTGATTGTGAATACCGCACCAGTGGCTTTTGGCGCGATGGGAATTCCAATTATTGTGGCAGGGCAGGTTTCTGGGGTCGATACCATGGAAATCAGCCAGATGGTGGGGCGTCAGCTGCCTTTTCTGGTGATCATTGTACTGTTTTGGATTATGGCCATTATGGATGGCTGGCGTGGCGTGAAAGAAACATGGCCTGCGGTTTTGGTGGGCGGTGGAGCATTTGCGATTGCGCAGTATCTGACCTCAAACTTTTTGGGGCCTGAACTACCGGACATTACGGCTGCGATTGCATCCTTAGTCAGTTTGACGGTGTTATTTAAATTCTGGCAACCCAAGCATATTTTTAGATTCGAACAGACCGAAGACACTCAAACTGCCCCCCAATCTGTACAACATTACCGCGTAGGTCAGATTGCCAAGGCGTGGTCGCCATTTATGATCCTGACGCTCATGGTCACCCTCTGGAGCATCAAGCCATTTAAAGCATTGTTTGCTAAAGGCGGTGCATTGGAACACTGGATTTTTAAGATTGAAGTACCTGGCTTACATCGATGGGTCGAAAAAGTTCCACCGATTGTGCCAGAGCATACTCCCTACGATGCAATTTATAAGTTCGACTGGTTTTCTGCCACCGGAACAGCCATTTTTATTGCCGCAGTGATCACCATCATTTTCTTGAAAATGAATGCAAAGCAGGCCGTGGTGACCTTTGGCGAAACCTTAAATGAGCTAAAAGTACCGATCTATTCAATCGGGATGGTCTTGGCTTTTGCATTTATTGCCAACTATTCTGGACTGTCTGCCACCTTGGCGCTTGCTTTATCGCATACGGGCCATGCGTTTACCTTTTTCTCGCCATTTTTAGGTTGGTTAGGGGTGTTTTTAACGGGTTCGGATACCTCATCGAATGCCTTGTTTTCGGCATTACAAGCCACCACCGCCCAGCAGATCGGTATTCCTGAGGTGCTGTTGGTAGCAGCCAACACCAGTGGCGGCGTGACAGGTAAAATGATTTCACCTCAGTCAATTGCGATTGCCTGTGCTGCGGTGGGTTTAGTGGGCAAAGAATCGGATTTGTTCCGTTTTACGGTAAAACATAGCATCATATTTACCATCTTTGTGGGCATCATTGTGACGGTACAGGCGTATATTGTGCCGTGGATGATTCCCTAAACTCACGATATAAGGAAAAAGTATGCGAGTCTCTGACCAGGTGGTACAAAAGTTACAGGCGCTCATTGAGCAACGTAACCTGAAACAAGGCGACCGCTTGCCTGCCGAGCGTGTACTGGCCACCAGTCTGGGAATTTCGCGACCCTCACTACGCGAAGCCATCCAGCAGCTCAATAGTTTGGGGGTGCTGGCCAGCCGTCGGGGAGATGGTACCTATATCGTGCATTTGCCCGAAACATGGCCACAACAGCACATCGTCGAGCCCATTAGTCTACTGCTTGAAGAAGATCCGCAGTATCGATTCGATGTGCAGGAGTCACGGCTTATTTTGGAAGGCGGTACGGCATGGTACGCCGCACAGCGAGCCACCGAACAAGATCGTGCCAAAATTCATCAGTATTTTGATGAAATTGCACAGCATCAGGCGCGTGGCGATTCTGCGGCGGCAGCGGTGGCCGATGCCAATTTTCATCTGGCCATTGCAGAAGCATCGCACAATGCGGTGCTGATTCAAATGATGCGCAGCCTGTTTGACCTGCTGCAATACAACGTCTTTTTGGGCCGAAAAAAAGTTTATAACCATCCTGTAAGCGCCGATTTACTCAGTGATCAGCACTTTCAGGTTATGGATGCCATCGACCGCCAAGATGCGCAAGCTGCGCGTGATGCGGTATGTGGTCATATCGAATTTGTCATCCATCAGGTACGTGCACTGGACGAAGACGACGCTCGCCAGAAACGTGCTACTCGTTTAAACAGGATTGATTCAGCATGATTATTTCATCTTCAAATGATTATCGCGAAGCGGCGCAACGCCGTTTGCCGCCGTTTTTATTTCATTACATCGATGGCGGCGCATATAGTGAATCGACGCTGAAACGAAATGTTGAAGATTTAGCTCACGTCGCACTGCGCCAGCGTGTATTAAAAGATATGTCGGCATTGAGCCTCGAAACCCAATTATTTAACGAAACGCTTTCGATGCCGCTGGCATTGTCTCCAGTCGGGCTAACAGGCATGTATGCCCGTCGTGGCGAGGTACAAGCAGCCGTGGCGGCAGATAAAAAGGGCATTCCTTTTACCCTTTCGACGGTTTCGGTGTGTCCGATTGAAGAGGTGACGCCCGCCATTCAGCGTCCGATGTGGTTTCAGCTTTATGTGCTGCGTGATCGTGGCTTTATGAAAAATGCCTTGGAGCGTGCCAAAGCGGCAGGCTGCTCGACCTTGGTCTTTACCGTCGATATGCCAGTGCCAGGTGCACGTTATCGAGATGCCCATTCAGGTATGAGTGGCCCGAATGCAGCCATACGCCGTTATTTACAGTCGGTCATGCATCCGCATTGGGCGTGGGATGTGGGATTGCTGGGTCGTCCGCATGATTTAGGCAATATTTCAAAATATTTAGGAAAACCGACCGGGCTTGAAGATTATATTGGCTGGTTGGGCAATAATTTTGATCCGTCTATTTCATGGAAAGATTTAGAATGGATTCGTGATTTTTGGGATGGCCCGATGGTTATTAAGGGCATTTTAGACCCGGAAGATGCCAAAGATGCGGTTCGATTTGGTGCCGATGGGATCGTGGTGTCTAATCATGGTGGACGCCAGCTCGATGGCGTACTGTCTTCGGCACACGCCCTACCTGCGATTGCCGATGCAGTCAAAGGCGATTTAACCATTTTGGCCGATTCAGGTATTCGCAATGGTTTGGATATTGTGCGCATGCTGGCCCTTGGCGCAGATAGCGTCATGATCGGACGTGCATTTGTTTATGCACTGGCGGCGCAAGGGGGGCAGGGTGTGTCTAATTTACTCGATTTACTTGAAAAAGAAATGCGAGTGGCCATGACCCTGACCGGTGTTAAGCGCATTGCCGACATTGATTCATCTTGCTTGGTCGAAATGAACAAAGCATTGAGCTTCTAAAAGGATATTCCACATGCCACACAGCACGACATCACTGATTCAGCACTTACAACAGATTGTGGGCAAGTCTTATGTTTTGACTGGTGATCAGCAGACCCGTCAGTATCGACAGGGACGACGATTTGGTGAAGGCAAGGTGTTGGGCGTGGTGTGTCCAGGAAGTTTACTCGAACAATGGCGTGTTTTACAGGCGGTGCTCGATGCAGATTGTATTGTGATCATGCAGGCCGCCAATACTGGCCTGACGGGAGGTTCTACACCATATGGTGAAGATTACGACCGGCCTGTGGTGCTTTTAAGTACCCGACGTTTGCAAGGGATTCAGGTCATTCGTGATGGTGAGCAGGTGGTCTGTCTGCCGGGTGCGACACTAGATCGACTCGAACAGACCCTTAAACCTTTTCAGCGTGAGCCGCACTCGGTTATTGGTTCATCGTGTATTGGAGCCTCGGTGCTAGGCGGTGTATGTAACAATTCGGGAGGGGCTTTGGTTCGTCGCGGACCGGCCTATACCGAGTTGGCGTTATATGCACAAGTCGATGCTTATGGCGAGCTTCAGTTAGTGAATCATCTTGGGATTGCACTTGGCGATACACCTGAAGAGATTCTGACACGGCTTGAAACGCAGCAATATCGCGGTTCAGATATTCAAGACAATGTGGGGCATGCCTCCGATCCGCATTATAGCCACGATGTAACGCAAGTCGATGCCGATAGTCCGGCGCGTTTTAATGCCGATCCATCGCGATTGTTTGAAGCGTCCGGTTCTGCCGGAAAAATCTGCGTCTTTGCGGTACGGCTAGATACCTTCGCCAAAGTCGAGAGTCAGGTGTTTTATATCGGAACCAACGATGCCGATGATCTGACCGCGCTCAGACGTGCGTTGCTGACCACACTACCGAGTCTTCCCATTGCAGGTGAATATATTCATCGTGATGCCTATGATATTGGTGCAAAATACGGCAAGGACACTTTCTTATTTATTGAAAAATTCGGAACGGCCAATGTACCCAAGGCCTTTGCTTTAAAAGATAAAATAGACGGGGTTCTGGAGCGTTTTAAGCTAAAAGGTTGGACTGATCAGTTGTTGCAGGCGGTGACCTATTGTTTGCCCAATCATTTACCTGAACGCATGAATCAGTTTCGAGATCGTTATGAACATCACCTTATTTTAAGAATCGAGCAGCAATCGGTTTCTGCTGTAAAGACATTTTTACATGACTATTTTGCTGTACATCCGTCTGGTGCTTTTTTCTTATGTGATGAAGATGAAGGCCGTAAAGCATTTTTGCACCGTTTTGCGATTGCAGGGGCAGCAATTCGCTACCGCGATACACATTTAAATGAAGTCGAGGATATTGTTGCCTTAGATATTGCCTTAAGACGCAATGATCGGGATTGGGTGGAGCAGTTGCCGGCCCATCTTGAAGCCAAAATCTTACATAAACTTTATTACGGTCATTTTTTCTGTCATGTTTTTCATCAGGACTATATTGTCAAAAAAGGCGTAGATCCCTTAGCGATGGAGCACGAAATGTGGACCTTACTCGATGCGCGCCGGGCAGAGTATCCTGCCGAGCACAACGTGGGTCATTTATATATCGCCAAGCCAGCGCTGGCACAGTTTTATCAGCATCTAGATCCGACCAATAGTTTTAATGTCGGTATTGGTCATACCTCCAAGCTAAAGTATTGGGGGAAATCAAAAAAAATCTAAACGGGTCTGTCTTATGCAGCTATCACACACTGTGCCCTTACATTTCCATTTTTTTTAAGGTTGCAAAAGCAAAAGAAAAAAATTAAGGTGAACGAGATATAATAAACTAGAGAAAGACCAGGTCATGTTGTTTAGAAAAACTATTTTATTTTCTGCGTTAATGGGATGGGGAGCGCTTAGCTTTGCCCAAGGCATTGTGCTGAACAATGAAGATTTGCGTACGGATTTAAACTGGTTGAATCAGCAAGGTGTGATTCAAATCAGCACATCGACATGGCCTTTAAGTGGTGATGAAATCCAGCGTGCCCTTGCAAATGCTAAGGTGCAAAACAAGAATCAACAGCGCGTACTCAATTCGGTCGTCAATGCCCTAAAAGCCGATCAGACACCGGTTAAACTCGGATTATTTGCCGAAACCGATCAGAAAAATTTACCTCAAGCGTTTGGTGATCAGCAAAAAGCACAATATGTTGCATCATTGGAAGTAAATGCCGGTGGTGAAAACTGGGATGGTAAATTACGCGTAAATGGCGAAAAAGATCAGCAAATCGATAACGGCCGTAAGGTCAATGTCGAAGGCTCGTATTTGGCCGGCAAACTCTGGAACCAGTGGGTGATTGCAGGCCAGATTCCAACATGGTGGGGACCAGGACATGACGGCAGCTTGATTCGAGGCGATGCCAGCCGCCCGGTTTATGGCGTGACAGTGCAACGTGCCGAACAAAAAGCATTTGAAACCAAATGGCTGTCATGGATTGGGCCGTGGCAGTACCAAGTGTTTGGCGGTCAGCTCGACAAATACACCGCTGTACCTGATGCCAAGCTTATCGGTATGAGACTGACAGCGCAGCCGTTACCTTATTTAGAATTGGGTGCTTCAAGAGCAATTCAAATTGGTGGTCAAGGTCAACCTAGTAGTTTTAAAGCTTACTGGAATGCATTGATTGGTAAGGACAATGAATGTAACGATAGGGGATGTGTCAATGACAGTAATGCCTCTAACCAGTTGGCGGGTTTTGACGGGCGCCTAAACTTACAACCTTTGCTCAATATTCCTGCCAGCCTTTATGGTCAGTATGTGGGTGAAGATGAATCTGGTTTCTTGCCATCGAGAAAACTATATCTGGCGGGTGCAGAGTATTCCTCTAGCCTACGTAATATGCCTTATCAGTTGTATGCGGAGTGGGCAGATACCCGTACTAATGGTGATGTATGGGGTTATAGCTATAACCATCACCAATATACAGACGGCTATTACCAGCATGGTTATCCGCTAGGTCATGCCATCGGTGGTGATGGTCAGATGTACTCGGTGGGCGGCGATATTCGTGTAGATGTCATGAACCGAATTAGCGGGCGCGTCTTACTGGCAAAAGTCAATCAATCTAATCTCGCAATTAACCGTGCTTTCCCTGAAAAAGACGAAGTCAAAGCACTCGACTTAACGTGGACGCATTACATTAAGCCGGATTTGCCATTGAAGATTAATGGCTGGGTAAGTGATTCAGATGTACACGGCAACGATGCGGGTGCATCGATTGGGATCGAAATTCCGCTCGATCTAAAACAGTTCCGTTTCTAAAATTGAAACGTATTGAGCACCTCTCCACATGGAGGGGTGTTTTTTTACTCAAATATTTATACAAAATAATAGTGAAATTAAAGTGCAGTGAAACATGCTGCGGCACCAAACAAAATACCAGGTGCATTGGCCGCCGCAAGCGGATAGTCTTTGCGTTTGAGTCCATAAATGACCCACAATAAACAGTTGATTGCTGCAACAAAAGGTTGAATCGGATTTCCTTTATGTCCAGCCAGATTATTCATGATTTGTGGAATATACGAAACGTACATACAAATGGCCGTAAAGGTTGCCACCCAACCTAAAATCTGGATAAATTTTTGTTGATCTTGAAGCATTATTGTCCATACGATAATGAGTTATGAATTTACTATATAAGTATTTTTATATGAAAAACAATTCAATGCTGTAACAACGACGGTATAAATAGACGTCCGCTGTGCTGCATACGCAACACAGCGACGATTCAGATTAAGCTTGTGCAGTTTCTTTGGCCAGAACTTCTGCCATTGCTTTGGCCACGATGTATACGTTGCTCATGTTGAGGCCTGCAACACAGATACGACCACTACGCACGAGGTAAATCGCATAGTCTTCACGTAATTGATCGACCTGTTCACCAGTTAAACCGGTGTAGCTAAACATGCCTTTTTGCTCAAGCAGGTAGTTAAAGTCACGCTCAGGAAGTGCTTTTGTAAGCTCATCACGCAAGATTTGACGCATTTTAAGAATACGCTCGCGCATATCTTTTACTTCGTTTTGCCATTGTTGGTTCAACGCTGCATCATTTAGCACCTGATCGACCAGCCATGCACCCGTCGTTGGTGGGTTTGAGTAGATACGGCGTACAGTGGCTTTTAACTGACCAAACGTACATTGCGCACTTTCTGCATCGTCACATACAAATGTCAAACCACCAACACGCTCGCCATACAACGAGAAGATTTTAGAGAATGAATTGCTGACAATAAAATTCATTCCCGATTGATCAAGCGCACGAATGGCATACGCATCTTGCTCCATACCTTCGCCAAAACCTTGGTAGGCAATGTCTAGGAAAGGAATCAGATTGCCTGATTTTAAAACCTCAATCACTTGATCCCACTGTGCTGGCGTCAGATCTGCACCGGTTGGGTTATGGCAGCATGGGTGTAAAAGCACAATGCTTTGCGCCGGAAGCTGTTTGAGGGTAGAGAGCATACCATCGAAGTCAACACCACGTGTTTCAGCATCAAAATATGGATAGTAATGCGTTTTAAGGCCGGCACCATTAAAGATTGCCACATGGTTGTCCCAAGTTGGCTGGCTGACCCATACTTCAGAATTCGGGAAATAGTTTTTAAGAAAATCTGCACCCACTTTCAATGCGCCTGAACCACCGAGCGTTTGAATGGTCACGGCACGTCCACTTTGTACCGCCGGGCTGTTATTTCCAAAAAGTAGGGCTTGAATTGCATCACGGTAAGGCTTGAACCCTTCCATAGGCAAATACAGTTTGGTTTTATTTTGCTTTGGTTCGATACGCTTTTGTGCTTCCATGATGGTATCAAGTTGCGGCACAATGCTATCTTCGTTGTAATAAAGCCCGATACTTAAATTTACTTTACCTTCACGCGTGTCGGCATTGAATTGTTCCATAAGCGATAAAATTGGATCGCCTGCATACGGTGGGATATGTTGAAACATTAAAAAGTCCTTTCATTCCACAGTTAAGCTCAAACTGTGTGTTATTGGAGTGTGACAGTCTTAAGCGGGATCTCCGCTTAAACTGAACTAATGTATCAGTAAGCGCCAAGTAGCACCATGCTGAAATACGACCGCCTTGAAAATTATTTTTACAAAACCTTTCGACTTTTTCTAAATACACTATTGAGTTTATTTAAATGAATTTTCAGACTCAAATGTCAATGCGGCACTGCGCATGGCATCTTTTCGTTGCTGAATCCAATACGCCAGACTTAAGCAAATGAGCCATGCTGGAATCAGCCAGACGGCAAGACGCATGTCGGGCGTGAGGCTCATGATCACCAAAATGCCAAGCATAAAAGCCATACATAAATAATTGGTCACGGGGTAGAACAAACTTGGAAAATGCGATGTCACATGGGTACGTTTAAGCTGCTGACGAAATTTTAAATGGGTAAAGGAAATCACCACCCAGTTAATCACAATAGCCGCCACGACCAGCATCATCAAAAATGCAAAGGCTTTTTCTGGGAACAGATAATTGAGCAATACACAGAGTGCAGTGACAAAGGCAGAGAGTAGGACTGCATAAACTGGAATGCCGCGAGAATTAATTTTTTTCAAAAATTGAGGGGCATTGCCTTGTTCGGCCAAACCCAGCAACATGCGGCTACTACAGTAGCTGGTACCGTTATAAACCGATACGGCCGCAGTCAAGATAATAAAGTTGAGGGCTGTCGCGACACCTTGACTATTGAGTGAGGCAAATACCATTACAAATGGACTGCCACCTTGTGCCATTTGATTCCATGGAAACAGTGCCAGTAACACGCACAACGTCGCAATATAAAAAATGAGAATCCGGTAAATAATCTGATTGACGGCTTTAGGGAGTGTTTTTTTCGGGTCACGTGCCTCGGCTGCGGTAATACCAAACAGTTCGATTCCACCGAAGGCAAATACAATCGCGGCCATGGCCATCAGTAGGCCGGTTACGCCATGTGGAAAGAAGCCACCCAGTGCCCAGAGATTGCTGATCTGTGCCTGAGGTCCTGCGCTTCCAGTGGCCAGCAAGTAAGAACCAAAGGCAATCATGGCCAAAATGGCGGCAATTTTGATGATTGAAAACCAAAATTCCATTTCACCAAAAAGTTTCACGTGGAGCAGGTTAATCACGTTAATCAGAATGAAAAAGCCCAGTGCTGAAACCCATGTTGGAATGGCGGGCCACCAGTACTGTACATACAGGCCAACCGCGCTCAGCTCGGCCATACAGACCAGCACGTTCAACACCCAATAATTCCAACCCGAAATAAACCCGGCAAAGCGTCCCCAGTATTTATTGGCAAAATAACTAAACGAGCCACTGACCGGCTCATGTACCACCATTTCACCAAGCTGACGCATCATAAAAAAGGCAATCAGACCCGCGATGGCATAACCCAAAATAACCGAAGGCCCTGCCAGTTTGATCGATTGTGAAATACCGAGGAATAGTCCCGTACCAATCGCACCGCCCAGCGCAATTAATTGAATATGGCGATTGGATAAACCGGGTTTGAGGCGACCTTGCTCTTGCTGTGACATATGCTTATTCTCATCCATGTCGTGTAATTTTTTTAAAACAAATTACGTATATCATAAATTTAAACCAAAAAAAATCAAAATCTGTCGATAATTAACCGATTTTCAAAGGTGCTATAGCGGCATACTGTGTCGTGAAATCTGCTGGAATCGGGGCAAAGTCGTGGCATAAATGAAAAAAGAGCATTTCAGTTTTGACCAATGTCAGGCATGATGTCAGCACGTTTATGCAGTCTTGTAAAAATATCGGAACACTGCATATGCTTGAGAATTTCATCTTAAAAGAGTGCATCAATGGTTGAAGAAAGATTATCGGGTGGGGTTCAATCGCTTGAAGTGGGTTTGAGTGTGTTGAATGCATTGGTCGACCATCAGCATCCCATTATTTTAAAAGACTTATCGCACAAATTAGACATGCATCCTGCAAAAGTGCACCGTTATCTGGTGAGCCTGATTCGTATGGATTATGCCAAGCAGCTTGAAGATGGCCAGTATGCACTGGGCGATCAGGCTTGGCGATTGGGGCTGAATTGTATTCAACATACCGACGCGCTGCAACTTGTTCAGTCGATGATTTATGATGTGCAGGCCAAAATTGGCTGTAGCATTCAAATTAGTAAATGGTCACCGCGTGGACCGCTCGTAGTACAAGCCATGGAGTCGAATCACCCCATTGCCATTGTGACCAAAGTCGGCTCGATTATGCCATTGGTGAATTCGGCATCGGGCCGAGTCTTTGCCTCATTTATGCCCGAACATGTGGTGCGTCCACTTATGGAACTGGAATGGCAAGCCGCGGCACAGTCGAGCTATCCGCTTAAACCACAAAATTGGGATGAATTTTTAGCCCTCAAAACCTCGATTCTTGAGCAACACATGGCACTGGCACAAGGCGATTTGCTGGTGGGGATTAATGCTGTGGGGCTGCCTGTCTTTAATGCACAGGGTGTATTGGAGTTTTGTATTGTGGCCATCGACACTGAAATGTTCTTGCCGCTAGATGCACAAAGCGAAAAGTTGGCTGAGCTGAAAAGCGCAGTGACGGCGATCAATCGTTTTTTGCAAAACCGCTAAACACAAAAAATAAATCCACTGCGCTTCATTCAAAGTGCAGTGGAGTATCAGGTGATTTCGGGTGTTAAATGCTTATACTTGAAGTACACCACGACGAATCTGATCACGCTCAATCGATTCAAACAACGCCTTAAAATTACCCTCGCCAAAACCGTCATCTGCTTTACGCTGAATAAATTCAAAGAAAACCGGCCCAATCATATTTTCAGAGAAAATCTGAAGCAGTAGTTTTTTCTCGCCATTTTGCGTGCTGCCATCGAGTAGAATACCGCGTTTTTGTAGCTCTTCAGTCGGTTCGCCATGGGCGGGCAAGCGCTCTGGCAGCATTTCGTAGTAGGTGGCAGGCGGTGGAGTCATAAAGTTCAGCCCGAGCGCCTTGAGTTTATCCCATGTGGCCAGTAAATCATCTGTAATAAAGGCAATATGCTGAATCCCTTCGCCGTTAAAATCGGCTAAGAATTCTGCAATTTGACCGTTACCTTTGTCTGAATCTTCATTGAGTGGAATGCGGATTTTACCGTCTGGCGCGGTCAGGGCTTTAGAGGTCAGGCCCGTATACTCGCCTTTGATATCGAAATAACGGATTTCTTGAAAGTTGAAAATCTTTTCATAAAAAGAAGCCCAGTAGTCCATGCGGCCTTTATAGACATTGTGCGTCAGATGATCGATTTCTTTTAAACCCGTGCCGACAGGATTTGCCTCGATACCATCGATAAATTCAAAATCATTTTCATAAATGTCACGATCGACCAAAAAGATTGGCATACCACCAATGCCTTTAATGGCTGGAATATTTAATTCCATCGGGCCGATTTTGCTGTACATGGGCTCGGCACCCAGTTCGAGTGCTTTGTTGAATGCTTTGGCGGCATCATGGGTACGAAAGCCCATTGCGCAGGCCGATGGACCATGTTCATTAAAGAAATAAGATGCGTAAGATTCAGGTTGATAATTCAAAATAATATTGATATTGCCCTGACGCCAAAGGAATGCTTTCTTTGATTTATGACGTGCAACTTGGGTAAACCCCATGGTTTTAAAAATCAGATCAAGTTCGTTTTCTTTGGAAACAAACTCTATAAATGCAAACCCGCATAGCTCCAAAGGGTTATCTAAAATATCCATCTTATTCCGTCCTCATTATCGATTTTTACCGAATCCACTCATTGGATCGCTTTAGATTTTTAAACATAGAATGCTACAGAGCCTATAAAGGGCTAAGGAATAGGCATCACCAATACAATCAACCAATTTAAAATTGTATCGGGGTAGCACTCTAGGTTTAAAAGACGATTGCGCTCAAAGGAAATTATTGAAACTCAAAATCGCCGTCCTGCTTCATTTTTTTAACGACGTATCGTCCAACTGATACTGCGTTATATGAATGAGCATACTAAACTCATTTTAATTATGCAATACATAATTAAATTATGAATTTTGTAATAATGATGGCTGTATTTATACTTTTGCACCAAAAAGACGCATATTAACTGGAGATAATTAAAAAAACCACACGACTGGGTGTGGTTTGCAAAGTGATGCTTGATTTTTTAAGAATTCATTAAGTCGTGTGATTACAGACGTGAAACGTCCAAAAACAAGGTTTCCTTAATTTCCTCCATCACAATATAGCTGTGTGAAGACGCCGAGGAGGGCAGTTTTTTAAGTAGATCGCCGAGCAAGCGGCGATAGGCACTCATTTCCTTCAGGCGTGCTTTGACCAGATAATCAAATTCCCCCGAAATCAGATGACATTCTAACACTTCAGGAATCGCCACTAAGTCACGTGCGACCTGATCAAATACATCTCCCGATTTTGCCGATAACTTGATTTCCAGAAAGACCAATAGATTCCGATCGACATACGCCGGATTCAGCCGTGCATGGTAGCCTGTGATCACGCCATCGCGCTCTAGCCGCTTAACCCGCTCGGAGCAAGGCGTGGTCGATAAATTGACCCGTGAAGCCAGTTCGCTGATGGCAATGCGCCCTTCCTTTTGCAGAATATCTAAAATCTGCCGATCAATCCGGTCTAGTGCACGCATAAGAAATTTCCTTTTTTTCGTTTTTTTGCACGACGAATTCTTAAAATTACCTAAATTATAGCGTTTAAATCAGTGAAATTAACTATCTAACCAGAAATATACTAGTGAAATAACCTAATACGGATTGAAGGAACGGACATGCGTGTAATTGTTTTGGGCAGTGGTGTTATTGGTGTGGCTAGCGCTTATTACCTTGCGCAACAAGGCGCGCAGGTTACGGTATTAGACCGTCAGGCGGGGCCAGCAGAAGAAACCAGTTTTGGTAATGCCGGTCAGATTTCACCGGGTTACTCTACCCCGTGGGCAGCGCCGGGCATTCCGTTTAAAGCGGTAAAATGGATGTTTCAACATCATGCACCCTTGGCAATTAATATCGATGGCAGCATGTGGCAGTTACAGTGGATGGCGCAAATGCTTAAAAACTGTAATCCAGCCAGCTATACCACCAACAAAGAACGCATGATGCGTGTGGCTGAATACAGCCGTGACTGCCTCAAAGCATTGCGTGAAACCACAGGTATCGAATATGAGAACCGTGCTAAGGGAACCTTGCAGATTTTTCGTAGCGAAGCACAATTAGAAGCAGTGCAGCGTGACATTCAGGTGCTAGAAGAATGTGGCGTTGGTTATGCACTACTTGATCGCGAGGGACTTGCTCAAGTCGAGCCGGCACTTGCACATGCTCAGGATAAATTGGTCGGTGGTTTGCACTTGCCAAATGATGAAACTGGCGACTGTTATTTGTTTACCAATGCGCTGGCCAACAAAGCCAAAGCACTAGGCGTCGATTTTCGGTTTAATCAGCAGGTCGAAGGCTTGGTGGTCGAAGGCGATAGCATCAAAGGCGTGCGCGTTAATGGTCAAACTCTAACAGCAGATCGTTATGTATTGGCATTTGGTAGTTATTCGCGTGACTTTTTAAAACCGCTTGAACTTAATCTGCCGGTGTATCCAGTCAAAGGGTATTCACTCACAATCCCGATTGTGCAGCCTGAGTTCGCGCCGCAGTCGACCGTGCTCGATGAAACCTACAAGATCGCCATTACCCGTTTCGACCAGCGTATTCGTGTGGGAGGGATGGCCGAGCTGAGTGGCTTTAATCTTGGCTTGAATCAAGACCGACGCGCCACGCTTGAGATGGTGACTCAAGATTTATTCCCGGGCGGCAATATGGCAGAAGCGTCTTTCTGGACAGGTTTACGCCCAATGACACCAGACAGCACTCCGATTATTGGTGCGACCCGCTTTAAAAATTTATTTCTCAATACCGGACATGGCACTTTGGGTTGGACCATGGCCTGTGGCTCTGGCAAGTTGATCAGTGACATTGTGCTGAACCATCAAACCGATATCAGTACCGAAGGGCTCTCGCTGCAACGTTATTCTAGCGCAGCCTAAATCTTAAACCTCAGGGAAGATTCACTATGCCACGTCCCATTCATGCCGTTGTGCATCAGGATGCCTTAACACACAATCTTGAGGTTGCCCGAAACGCCACGCCAGACAGTCAGGTCTTTGCCGTGGTTAAAGCCAATGCTTATGGTCATGGTATCGAACGCGTATATCCGGCCTTAAGCGCCGCCGATGGTTTTGCACTACTTGATCTTGCCGAAGCCAAACGCATTCGGGCGTTGGGCTGGACCGGGCCAATATTGTTACTGGAAGGTGTGTTTTCACCGCAAGATTTATACGATTGCACGCAAGATCAGCTCAGCTTTACCGTACATCACCTGAGCCAGATTGAATGGATCGAGCGTCATCCTGCATCAGCGCAGTTTCATGTTTATTTAAAAATGAACAGCGGCATGAACCGTTTGGGCTTTCAGCCTGCGGCGTATCGCGAAGCGTGGCAGCGCCTGCATGCATTACCGCAGGTGGCCAGTATCACGCACATGACGCACTTTTCCGATGCAGATGGCAATCGTTTTGGCGAATCTGGGATTAACTATCAGCAACGTATTTTTGAACAAACGGTTGAGGGGCTTGCGGGCCCACGATCGGTGAGTAACAGTGCCGCGATTCTACGCCATCCGCTGCACTCCGATGTTGTCCGTAGCGGCATCATGCTCTATGGCAGCGCACCAGATTATCCGGCACATTCAATCGACCATTGGACACTCAAGCCCACGATGAGCCTACGTAGTGAGTTGCTGGCCATTCAAGATTTACAGCCCAATGACACTGTGGGATACGGCTCAAGCTTTATGGCAGACCGCCCACTCAAGATCGGTATTGTGGCTTGTGGTTATGCCGATGGTTATCAACGTATATCGCCAACAGGTACGCCTATTCTGGTAGATGGCGTGCGTACCCGTACCGTTGGTCGCGTTAGTATGGACATGCTGGCAGTCGATTTGACGCCTGTACCACAGGCTACTGTCGGAAGTGAGGTAGTGCTGTGGGGCAGGTCTAAAACTGGTGCAACTTTATCCATCGATGAAGTGGCAGTGGCTTCGGGCACCGTAGGTTATGAACTCATGTGTGCTGTGACGGCACGCGTTCCATTTATTATACAAACATAAGGATATAGGCATGTCGAACAACGATATTCAGCGCATCAATACCACCGCGGTAATGAGTGCTGTCACCATTTTTAATGGCGTAGTGTATCTCTCTGGTCAGGTTCCGAAGCAGACCGAGCAAGGGATTGAAGGGCAAACCCGAGAAATTCTGGCAACTATCGATGCTTTGTTGGCCGCAGCCCATACCGACAAATCCCGTCTGCTTTCTGCGCAACTGTTTTTAAAGCATCTTGATGATTTTCAACAGGTGAATACAATCTGGACCGAATGGCTCGATGGACTGGCCACACCCGCACGGGCCACCATTCAGGCCGATCTGGTCAATCCAGACTGGCTCATCGAAATTGCCGTGATTGCGGCACAAGCTTAATTTTATATCCGCCAGTACATTCGTGTGCTGGCGTTGACAATTTAAGACCCGTATTTCCCTTTATGTTGAAGTGAATGACGGGCACAAGGAGCGTTAGATCCCGCTGTTTTCAGTATTTTTGTGAGGCGATCCCAAACAAAAGGAAAAATGGCTGGGTTTAAAAGAGGAAATTCAAAAAGGATGTGACCTTATGACTACAGGACGTCATAGCGACGCTGAGCATGTACCCCATGAGCTTCAGCGCAAACTGTCGAATCGTCATTTACAATTGATTGCGATTGGCGGTGCCATTGGAACAGGCCTCTTTATGGGATCAGGGAAAACGATCTCGCTGGCAGGGCCTTCTATTTTATATATTTACATGATCATTGGCGTCATGTTCTTTTTTTTAATGCGTGCCATGGGCGAATTGTTACTGGCGAATCTGCATTATAAGTCTTTTGTCGATATGGCGCATGATCTGCTCGGTCCGGGCGCTGGTTATTATCTGGGCTGGACCTACTGGTTAGGCTGGGTACTGGTCGGAATCGCCGATCTGGCTGCCATTATCAACTATTTAAGTTTCTGGTTACCCGATGGCACCACCTTTACGCCAATGGGGCAGGCACTCATTAGCGCAGCATGTGTGTTTTTGGTGCTCGGGCTGAATCTGTTAACCGTGCGTCTGTTCGGTGAAATCGAATTCTGGTTTGCCTTGATTAAGATTCTGGCGATTGTCGGATTGATCGGCGTCGGTGGCTACATGGTGTTTAGCCATTTTCATTCTCCTGCCGGCGCTGTGGCATCGATCAGTAATGTCTGGTCCGCAGGGGGAATGTTTCCTAAAGGCGTTGAAGGTTTCTTGGCTGGCTTTCAAATTGCAGTTTTTGCTTTTGTTGGGGTCGAGCTGGTCGGTACGACTGCCGCAGAAACCAAAGATCCTGAAAAAAATCTTCCCAAAGCCATCAATGCCATCCCAATCCGCATTATTTTATTTTACGTATTGGCATTGTTTGTGGTGATGTCGGTGACGCCTTGGAATCAGATCAGTGCCAATAAAAGCCCATTTGTAGAGCTGTTTTTGTACGCAGGTATTCCGACTTCTGCCATCATCATGAATCTGGTGGTGTTGTCTTCGGTGATGTCCTCGATGAACAGCGGTGTGTTTTCGACCAGCCGTATGTTGTTTGGTTTATCACGTGATGGTCAAGCCCCTAAGGCATTTGCACAGTTATCGCGCCGTGCAGTACCGGCCAATGGCTTACTGTTTTCCTGCCTGTTTATTATGGCAGGTGCCGCGTTGCAATATTTTGTGCCCAATACCATGGAGGCCTTTACGCTGGCCAGTTCACTTTGCGTGATCTTGTTTATTAGCGTATGGAGCATGATCATGGTGTGCTACTTGCGTTATCGTAAGCTGCGCCCTGAGTTGCATGCCCAATCGACGTTTAAGATGCCAGGCGGTATTTTGATGTCGTATGTGGTTTTGGGCTTTTTGATGTTTACGTTGGTGATTCTGGCATTAGAGCCCGATACCCTTAAAGCACTTTACGTGAGTCCGCTCTGGTTGATTATTTTGGGCTTTACTTATCAGTTTATGTATAAGCCTCGCGTGAAACGTTTGATGCAAAATTAAAAGAAATGATCCATTGAAGAGCATCGTCTGGCGTATGCTCTTCAAATTGTATTAAATCTCGTGCTCAATACGCAAAATAAAACATGATTTCTCAGAAAATATTTCAAAAAGAAAGTCGATCTTACTGCGAATCAAGATGTATTCGCATCTCATTTGTTTAAATAACTGATGTCAATTTTTAAATTTTTAGTGTCAATATTTTTTTGTTTTTTTTCGTTAGCTTAAGCCCTCGTACCAAACACATCACATTTTTGTTTAGAAAGTGAATTTGGTATGTACTTTTAAAACGATTTAACTTTTTAAAAAAGGGTGGCTCTTTAAATGAAAATGAAATTATTGATTGGCGCATTCATGACAATTGGTGTTATGCAGGGAGCAGTGGCTGCCGATACAATTACCTTTACTGGCACAGTTGATTCAAACACCTGTACCGTCGATGTTGGAAGCTCTGCTTCGCCAACGATTACGCTACCGACTGTTGGTGCAGGAAGTTTAACTGCTGCTGGAAAAACTGCAGGTGCAACGCCTTTTAGTATCAATATTAAAGGGTGTAGCCAAACTGCGGATGACGTTGCGGTACGTTTTTACCGCGCATAATCCTGATGGTGCTAATTTAGGCGTTTCAAGCGCAACTGGTAGTGCAACAAATATTTCAATTCAGCTTTTAAATGGAAGTGCTGGCAGTTCTCCACTGGTTTTTAATAACGGAATTGCCACTACAGCGAAGCAAACCACATCATCAGGTACTACTACCTATAATATGACCGCGCAATATTATGCAAAAGATAAGGTGACAGCCGGCTCGGTCACGGCAGTTGCTGATTATGAAGTGATCTATCCTTAATCGATTTTTAATGATCCGCCATGTGCCATAACTATGGTGACATGGCGTTTTTGATAAAAAGACAAGAAAAGGATAAACCATGAAAAAAGCCTCTAAACTTTGGTTCAGTATGTTAATCGCAAGCTTCGTGTGCAATACATCGTTGGTATACGCCAATGTGGTGATGACAGGTACTCGCGTGATTTACCCGGCTGAACAAAAAGAAAAAACGCTGCAATTTAGTAACAGTAAAGATCAGAGTTATCTTGTTCAAATCTGGTTAGATCAAAACAACCCTCAATCGACGCCTGAAACTGCAGATGCTCCTTTCATGGTCAATCCTCAGGTTTTCCGTATTGATCCATCTCGCGGACAAATGGTACGGATGGTCTACACAGGCGACACACATTTGCCTGCCGATAGAGAATCTATTTTTTACTTAAATTTTAAGCAAATACCTGCATTTGAAAAAAACAAACTTGATCAAAATATGCTGGTCTTATTGGTTAAAAGTCGCTTAAAAGTTTTTTATCGTCCAAAAACAATTGTAGGGCAACCAGAGGATTCTTTTAACACCCTGACCTATTTATTGGTGAAAGATCAAGATACCACATGGCTTGAAGTGAATAATCCAAGTGGTTATTACATCACGCCAACTCATGCCACTGTCAAAAAAAACGCGCAGACTGCAAAAGCACTTGATATAGCGATGATTCCGCCTAAAACGACCGCTCGTTGGAAGTTGGATCGATCGATAGATAACGGTGCTGATCTTGAGGTGAGCTTACGCTTAGTGAATGACTACGGAGCCCCTGTCAATCAGCGAATCGCAGCTCAGCATGATCGATAAGGCCAGTTGATGATGAAGCATACCTCGGCTATAACAGCGCATACCGTTTTATCGGTTGCAATTCATTCATTGCTCTTTCATTCAAATCAGTTATATGCCAATACCCCTGTTTCAGAGCTGAGCTCATCTCAAGAGTTATATACTTTCGATGCCAAGTTACTTAAGGGAACAGGCCTAAATCAAGAGTTAATCGATCGTTTCAATCAGTCTAGTGTATTACAGGCTGGATCATACACAGTCGATCTATATGTCAATCAACATTTGATTGGTCGACGTGAAATCAGATTTATAGATGACCCAGATCAGCCTGGCAAAGTAGATGCCTGCTGGACTGATGCCTTATTAGATCAGGCAAATATTGTGGGTGATCTTCAGTTCCAGAAAAGCCGAACTCGGGGTCAAAATACAAGTAGCAAAGAAGATTGTCTAAAACTGGCTCAGATCGCACCAGGTAGTCAAATCGATTTTGATTATGCCAATTTACGCTTGGATTTAAATATTGCTCAGCAGTATTTAAGAAGTGTTCCAAGAGGATATGTCAATCCTGAAGAGCTTGATGCAGGACAAAGTATTGGATTTTTAAATTATTCTGCGAATTACTACCGCACAGAAAACAGATTTGAAAGCAAACAAAACTATGAGTCAGGTTTTTTAAGCTTAAACGCGGGTGCCAATATTGGAAAATGGCAGTATCGTCAGCAAAGTAATTTTTCAATTGATAATGACCATCATACTCAATGGAATCACATTCGAAGCTATCTACAGCGACCCATCAATTCATTGACGTCTGTACTGACATTAGGCCAGCAATATGGCTCGGGACAATTTTTCTCGACATTACCTTATTTGGGATTAAGTCTGCAAACAGATGAGCGGATGCGCCCAGATTCAATGCGAGGTTATGCACCCGTGATTCGTGGCACCGCACAGACCAATGCAAAAGTATCGATACAACAAAACGGGCGCGAGATTTATCAGATAAATGTTGCCCCGGGGCCTTTTGAAATTAAAGATTTGTATCCGACCAATTTTGAAGGAAATTTAAAGGCGGTCGTTACAGAGGCCGATGGCAGTGTCCATGTGCATGACATTCCATATGCTGCCGTTCCTAACTCTTTACGTGCAGGTCTTTATAACTATAACTTTTCAATGGGAAAAACTGATCTGGATCACGCACAACAGGCTTACTTCTCAGATTTTAATTATGAATATGGTTTAAATAACAGCATCACGGTGAATGGAGGTTTCCGTTTAAGTCAGGATTATCAAGCGCTTTTATTTGGTGGCGTATGGGGATCTACTTTGGGCGCGCTCGGAACTAACATCACCTATTCTCGTGCTGATATCACGACCTCTTCAGGCAAAGATACAACAGATGGCTGGATGGCCAATATTAATTACAGTAAGACCATTCAACCGACCAATACGACTATTGCAATAGCTGGATATCGATATTCAACTGAAGGTTATCGCGAGCTAGGAGACATACTCGGATTAGCATATGCGACCAAGCAAGGGGGAGATTGGGTTTCAAATACATATCTACAACGCTCGCGTTTTCAAATTAATTTAAGCCAGCAGTTTGGTCAACTTGGTAGTTTTTATTTAGCAGGTTCAACTCAAAACTATCGTGATGAGCGTAAACGTGACACATCGTTTCAGGCTGGATTCAGTAAAAGTATCGGTATTATGAGCTTCAATCTTAACTATACACGTCAAAAAACCTATGCCGTACGTGGTGATCGTGTCAAAGAAGAATATTCAGATAATTTTGGTGGCATTAGTATTCATATTCCTTTAGGTAAAGCCCGAAATCCGTTACGCCCAACATTGAGTGCCTATTATAATCAAAGCAAAAACAATGAAAATTATCAGCTTGCTATGAATGGCGCGCTTGATCCCGATTACAGCCTCAACTATACCATCGGTGTAAACGGAGCTTCCGATCATAGTGATACCACTTATTCTGCAGGCCTTTATAAACGCTTTGCATCACTTCAGGTGGGTGTCAATAGTGCCTATAGTCATCAGTACTGGCAAAATTCAATCAGTGCAAATGGCGCTGTCGCATTACATTCAGGTGGAGTGACCTTAGGGCCTTACTTAACAGATACCTTTGGTTTGGTTGAGGCGAAAGGGGCCCAAGGAGCCAAAGTCATTAGCTCACCTTATAGTAAAATTGATCGCTTTGGTTATGCACTAATCCCAAGTTTAAGTCCCTATCGATATAACAGTATCATTTTAGATCCACAAGGTATTGCAAATAATATTGAGCTCATCGGTGGAGAGCAGCGCGTTGCACCGTATGCAGGCGCGAGTGTGAAAATCAAATTTCTGACTCGGACAGGATACAACGTATTAATCCAAAGCCATTTGAACAATCAACAGATCATTCCAATGGGAACAGATGTATTCAATGCTGAAGAAGAGGTTATTGGTATGGTCGGTCAAGGCGGACAAATGTATCTGCGTGTTGCACAGCCTAAAGGAATATTACGTTTGCGTTGGAGTGATCAGCAGGGAACTTCAAGTTGTTCGTTACCCTATACGATCTCCGATGTCGATTTAAGCCAACCACTAATTAAATTGAGCGCTGTGTGCAATATGGAGAATAAATAAATGTTCCTTCTTCATACAGGTCTTCAATCACATTTTAAACGTATAGTTTTAAGTTTTGTGTCGCTATTGATACTGCTAGTGTCTAGTCAAGGCTGGGCACAATGCACAATGAATAGATCACCTCAATACCTGGAAACAGATGACTGGAGTGCGGCAAAAATTCGATTTGGTAATGTGCAACTAATGAATCAGGCGATACAGCCATTAGGTAGCGTGATTGCCAGTACGGTGGTTGCACCAACAGAGTTTCGTGCAAGAAATGCCAATTCAGAGTCTATTCTATGGACATGCGATGAGGGCGACCAGAACTACATCACCTTTCTTGTCTCAACCAATGGAGATGATTTTTACGGTGGTCGTACCGAAGTTGCGGCAACGGATGCAGGTGGGCAATCTGGTGTATTTTATACCGCGGCACAGCTTCTTGGTCTTAGATTAACGATGGCGGGAAAGGTCGTTACTCAATATTATCAGGATATTCCCGTGAATTACGAAACTGGCTCAGGTGCAAATGGCTGTGCGGTGGGTAAAATTTGTATTCGACTCAAACATATTCCAAACTTACAAGCAGAGCTAATACGCATACAAACCAATCCTGAAACCAACACAGGCGTGGTTAAGCCTTGGCTATCTAGTGGAATATATAGTTACTTGGGCCCAGCAGCGTATATTCAGTTGAGTAATAAAACCAATGGTATTGGTCCACAACCTGTCACGTTTGGTCACGATGAAATTGGAGAAAGTCATACAACGAACTTCGCTTTCTGGGGAGCGGATAATGGTATTGGTTACACATTATATAATGCAGTAAGTATGAGCCCGCCATCGAATTCATGCTTAACTACTTTTACCACACCTGTGGTGAATTTTCCGAAAACCAATACGCAGGCTTTGAACGATGGAGGAGAGGTTTCAGCAGATTTTGAGGTACAGGTACAATGTCATAATAATGCTCAACGAGAAACCTCAACGGGTCAAAATGCCATCGGTATACAGGTCTCCTCTTCAAGTTACGATGCCGCGCAAACCTTAGGTTTGGTCAATTCCTCTACAGGAGTGAGTGCCTTAATCTCAAACCAATACGGACAAGATCCGAGCTTAGCTCAAAATGTCGGAATTTATCTGACCAACCCAGCCAATAACACCACAATGAATTTTGTGGGCCAGCCAGGCTTAACGGGTACATTTCCAGCCACCTTTGGAACAGGATGTAGTGGATACTGTTACAGTGCAATTAATTATCCAAGCGGAAATTCGGCTGGCTGGTACTCACTGACGCAAAATGCTCAAGTGATCGGTTCGCCTGTAGCCAACCATACGTTATACCGAATTCCTTATCGTGCAGTTTTGAAGAAACTACCCAAAGGTGCCGCTACAGCAGGAAGGGTATATGCCACTGCTACAGTACTGGTCAAGATACAATGAAAATCTTCTGTTTTATATTAATAAGTTGCTGTATGTATACCTGTAAGGCCGCACTAGCCGGATTGCTTCCTGAAAATACACGTGTGATTTACAATAGTTCTGAATCATCTCGATCATTTATTGTGGTCAATAAAAATCATTATCCAGTATTGGTACAAGCATGGGTGGATGATGGTGCTGGAGATCCAAATACAAAACAGGCACCTTTTTTGATCAATCCTCCTGTCTTTAAAATGCAGAGTGGAGCTGTACAGGTTTTAAAGATTATCTACACAGGTGAAAAACAAGATACAGATCAGGAATCACAATTTTGGCTCAATTTATATGAGGTACCGGGAAAATCGTCAGTGTTCACCGGTTCGAATACCGACAACCAACTTGATCTCACCATGCAAACGCAGTTAAAACTTTTTTATCGACCTAAAAAAGTTCCAAAAATGGATCTTCAAGCTGTTGCAGCGCAGCTGAAATTTTCTTTTAAGACAATAGATGGTCAACAGTATTTGATCAGTGAAAATCCGAGTGCATACTTTATTTCTTTTTCCGAAATGATATTAAGATCAGACCAACATTCAATACCAGTTCAGGCAAACCTTGAACAGATGCTTGCGCCAAAATCTCGACAGGTTTACCCAATCGATCATATCCCTGACCAAATGAAGCAGATCGATTTTAGCCTTATTGGAGACGATGGCTTTGCATATTCATTTAAATATCTTTACTATAAGTTTAAATAAATCTTAATGTAAGTATAACTTACTCATTTTTTAATTGAACTTAATCCCAAATAGAATGAAATTTAATGATAAAAACTTCGGTGAATGTACTTTTATTACTCATGATTGTGGATTTTTGTAAATCTTACCATTTAAAAGTTCCAGAAAGCTGTAGATCTTATTTTCATGATTCTCGTTATTTATCACTCAATAATATTTATGATCGTGTACCCTTTTCGACATGGCAAAAAATTATTTATGAACTTTATGAACAATATCCTGTTCCTGATTTAAGTATTAAAATTACAAAGCATGCAAATATTTCCTGTGCTGGGCTAACAGGTTATCTCATTCTTGCACGGGAAAATTTATATCAAGCTGCTATGGATTTTATTTACTATGAGCGTTTAATTGTAGATTACAATTCGGGTAGTTTAAAAGTTAAAAATGACCTGATTGAGTTTGTATGGTCTGATTTTCATGAAAAAGCTGGTCTCTTAGTCGATGAGGTCATTGTTTTTACTTATATTGAGATTGCTAGACAAATTATTGATCCACAAGAATTAAAATTAGAAAAGATTTCATTTTATTACGATAAGCCGGAAAATTCTGATTTTTATGAAAAAATATTAGGATGTCCTGTTCATTTCAACAGCCCAATTATTTCTGTTGTGATGTCAGCTTCCCATTTAGAAAGTATACGCTTACCCACAAAGGATCCGATTTTATATAAGATACTTAAACAGGAAGCAAATCGACATATTTTAGATTTGCCTTCAAATCACGATTTTGAGCAAAGACTTGAAATATGTATTATGCATTGTATCAAAGAAATCACCTTAAATAATGTGGCAAATTATTTAAATATTTCAACGCATACACTTAAAAATAAACTTTTTCAAAGAAAGTTAAACTTTAACGTATGTGTAAATAAAGTCAGAAAAAAATTAGCGATTACATATCTTGAAAATGAGAAACTTACGATTAATCAAGTCGCAGATCTGCTTGGATATTCTGAACAAAGTGCTTTTCAACGTGCTTTCAAATCTTGGATGAATATTACACCCTTACAATTTAGAAAAAATCTTAAACAAGAAGATATACAAAGCTAATCGATTAATTTTAATTTTATACTGATGATCGCATCGAAAAGATATAAGGTATAAGAATACAAGTTAAGCTGACATGTTTTATCAGTTTGGATGGTTTGATTAAGTTCTGTTCATATGAATCCAAAATTGTTAAAGAAATTAATTAAATCTTATAGTTGTATGGAGATCGATTTAATTTGAATAACTACGCACTCAACTCTTTAACTTGAATTAAGCTTTTATCAGATCAATGTCTAATCAGGTAAATTTGATTTTATGAAGTTTAAAAATGTAATCATAATCAATAGCATTTATGGAAGATTACAGCTAACCAGATCGAGATTGCTCCAATTTCAAAAAGAAATTGATGAGCGTTACGTTAATAAATTAAAACGATTCAAACTTAAATCAATGTATCTTTCATTTAAATATAGACAATAAATATAGAATATTTTTAAGATTCAAAATAATAATTTTTTTAAAGATGTTAATGATGCGTTCAATTCTATAAAAATATTTTTATCTTTTGATAAACTTTATTTCCTAGTTGATTGTATTTTAAATAAAATATTAACTAAAGGGCAATTCAAGTAAAAGTCAGTATTTAAATTGTTATGGTATAACATATCTTTTTTGATATTTATAGGTTAAATTATTAGTGATTAAAATTTTGATTTTATTTTAAAGTATAATTAAAGTATTCTTCATATAAAAATTTTATTTTTAGTTATTTAATTTTTATATTAAATAAATTTCTAATGATTTCTTAATAATTATTTGATTCATACAATATTAGAAATAAGATTCATTATCAAAAAGTAACAATTAGATAATAATAAATATATTAATAATGTTATTTATTAAGTTTCATTTTTTTAAAAATTTGATATAAAACATAAACTTAATTCTAAAATTATATTTTTTTAATAAAAAATTAATCAATTTTAAATTTGATTAATGATTTTTTTACAAATTATTTTATTGATAATTATATTTTAATTTTACGAGAATCTATTTTAAAAATAATTTGTTACACTGTTTTTAAAATATATTAATATTATTTAAAACAATAATATATGCTTTAAATAGATTGAAGGTAAATTGTGTTTTTAGGTTGCTTTATTTTATTTGCTTTGTATTTGAAAAAATTATTTTCTAGAATTATTAACTGTGGAAGGAAGCTAATTAGAAAAAGATCTAGATAAAAAAGGACGGTAAAGATTATGAAACTATCAGCAATCAATGTCGCTTTAATATGTTTGTGTTTTCTAGGAAATACACATGCTACCGATGACTGGAGCTACCGCTGGAAAGCATCAAGCACACGATCTAGTGAAAACCTTTATCAAGCCAATTTAATTGAGCTTATGGATTCTGATTATTATTCTGGCTTGGGAAAAACAACGTTAAATACCACCAACAATGTAAATACCACCAATAATATTGAAACGCAAAACAATACCAGTTCAACGTCGATTGGAGCACTCGATACCTCGACGAACTCACTCACAATTAATGGTTCAAATAACAGTGGTATAAAACTTTCAACCTCTGCCTTTAATGAAGGGTCAATCAATTCGAGTACACAACAACAAAATCAGAATTGCCCTAATTTAAGCACTCACTCGGACGTACCACTATGCTGAATCTTACTTCCAATAAAATCAAAATATCTTCGGTGGGTACCACGATATTTTTCAGCGCTTTCCTGAGCGGTTGTACTGGCTTAGCGGTTTCAAATAAAGAACCTGTAAGTCTCGTTCAAGGGCCAGCAATTACAGACATTTTTACTCCTTTTGACATGGCATTGTCGTGCTTAAAAGGTCAAATACGCAATGACGTCAACTTTTCTGTAGGTGCCATTTTAGATCAGACAGGTAAGGACGTCGTGACTGACGGTGGCACAGGTAAATTGGTCACTCAAGGTGCAGGAGATATGGTGCAGTCGGCCTTGTTCCGCGCGGGTGTGAGTTTACTCAACCGACGTGACCCACGCATTATTGAAAGTGAAGCCAAATGGGGCATTCGTGATCCGCGTATGATTCAAGCTTCTAATTACTACGTGACAGGCAGTATTAATAGTTTGGATTTTATCCCAGGTGGTGGTTTTGATATGCAAATTGGTGGAGTAGGGCCAAATTACAGTCAGACCCGGATTATCGTTGGTCTTGATTTGTCCTTAACCGATGCACGCACCAGTAAAGTGGTGGGGAATGTATCTTTGCAAAAACAAATCGTCGCGCAAGATTACGGGATTAGCGCGGGTCGTTTTGCAGGACGAACACTTTTAAACATTCAAATTGGTAAAGGTGAACGTGAAGCAACCAATTTTGCACTGCGTCAAATGCTCAATCTGGCCACATTTGAGCTGCTCAGTCAGGTCGTGCCGCCATCCACATTTGAAGGCTGTCGTAACACCATTCCACCCGAATTTGGGCGTTTAAGCCTCACTCAGAGTTCGGTGGCACTCTACAAATATAAAGAGACACAGCAGCAAAAAACACCAGTGACCAGTGGCGTGACAGAATCGTCACTGACCAAAACAAATCCGTCGACTGAAAAAAATAAACCGGCCAATGTACCCAATAAAGATATACAGCCCATGAAGGAAAAAGAATCGAACTTGATTAGTAATCCAGATGGCGATTCTGAACTGAATAAGAAAGATCTGATCAAGTACATCAGCATGAAACCAGCGGTTACGCCACCAGCGAAAGTGGTTCCAGAAAACAGTGATGCTGAACAAGAAAAACTCCTGACCGATGCGGTACCGGGTTTTGAAGACAACTACTGGTCGAGCAGTCAGCGCGACTAAAGAATTTGCAGTAAATGGGCTCGCTACCATTATAAAAAAGAAGTACTCAGCGAGGAGTACTTCAAAACAAAAAAGGAATACAACTATGAAAACGACTATCACAAAAATTGCCTTAGCCGCAGCCTTCCTTTCAACCGCAGCTATGGCGAATGCATCCCCTATGCAGATCAGCGTTAATTCAGGTGCAACAAGTATTATTAACGCATTAGCACGATATGCAGATCGTACGACCAGTACCGCATTTAATGTTGCTGTGAATACAGGTGATGTAGATGCATCTGTCAATACTTTGGGAGCCTTCAACTCACTCAAAAATGTGGGAAGTACCATTGCAGTTGAAACATCTGCTTTAGGTGCAGCCAACACTGGCGATATTTATTTGGAACAAGGAAGTTTGAGTGCTGCTAGTTCAGGTGCAGAATCAGCATCAATGGCTGCAGCTAGAGGCGCTACAAGATCTTCAGGTTGGGGCTGGTATTCAAATAGCAGTTCTTACGGCAGTGCGTTTAACTCTGCTTATGGCTCTAACTTTGAAAACTCACTCGATGAAACACTCAGCAATTATAGCGCTGCAAATATTGCCTACAACTCAGGTTCAATTGATGCATCGGTCAATACCGCGGGCTTAGTGAACCGGATCAATGGTATTAGTACTTCAGCAGTGGGTGCAGTGAACACAGGTGGTATTTCTGTTGTTGTGAAGTAATACCCTCACATTTGATTCTTCAGGGTCCTAACTTTAGTCATATTGTTAGGCCCTTCTTTATTTTAAAACAACCATCGAGTAATTAATTTTAAACGTTTTCTAGATTTGAGTCTGCTTTACAATCATAGTACTACATATCGTTATAAACGGCATAAAAAAAGCCCTCATCTTTCGATGAGGGCTTTTTAGAATCTGGAGCGGGAAACGAGACTCGAACTCGCGACCCCAACCTTGGCAAGGTTGTGCTCTACCAACTGAGCTATTCCCGCAAAATGAGCAGTTTTAATCAAAAACTTTCACAAAAAATATCTGGAGCGGGAAACGAGACTCGAACTCGCGACCCCAACCTTGGCAAGGTTGTGCTCTACCAACTGAGCTATTCCCGCGTGCCGCCTATAATACATTAAGAAAAACAAGGGTCAACACCTTTATGCAAATAAATCGACTGATTGAATAAAATAAAGGCAGTATAAGCTTAAAACGTCCCGTATCGGCTAAGAGGTGATCGAAAATGAATGTGATTTCTTGGGCGGGTATTCAATAAATGATCAATGAAAACAGAGAGAACACGATATACTGCCTAGAAGTTGAATCTATAAAAGGAAAACGCATGAGCCTTGAACAGCAATTAACAGAGCGATTGATGTCACTGAATCCTATTCATCTTGAGGTCATCAATGAGTCGGCCGGTCATGGAGGATATTTTCCGGGAAAAGAAAGCCATTTTAAAGTTGTGGTGGTCAGTCCGATATTTGAAGGATTACGTTTGGTACAGCGTCACCAGAAAGTTTATGCGCTAGCTGCCGATTTAATGAGCCCGGCACGTATTCACGCTTTGGCCATTCATGCTTATGTTCCTCAAGAGTGGCAAGGGCAGGCACCTGATAGCCCAGATTGTGCACATGCACCGAAACGTTGAGGTGATAAAATATGGATGCGCATCTCATCACTAAAATAATTCATATGACTGCGGTGACCGTCGCACTGGTCGTCTTTGTTGCTCGTGCTTTCACCTTATTTATCGGTATGCAAAATCAGCAGCCCAATCCAATTGCCCGTGTGCCGCTCACAGCCTTGCAACATTTAAGTTATAGCATTGTGCTGATAACGGGTATTGTATTGCTGTTTATGAAGCATTTTCAGGTTCAGCCTTGGTTTTATGCCAAGATGGTTCTGTTTTTGGTACTGTTGTCATCGCTCATGAAAGCCTTTAAAAAGGATAATCAAATTTTGCTGGTCCAACGCCGTGCCGGATTATTCTTGGGGGCGATTGCATTTGTGGCAATCATGAGTCTGGTGATCATCAAACCAGTTTTTAACTAATTGTTTGACATACTTTTCCTTTTATTTCGTATGCTGGGTTAAACTGTGTACGAAAGAAAAATAAACACGAAGCGGGGGAAGTATGCTGACAAGAGTGGTATTCAATCAAAAAGGTGGGGTTGGAAAATCCAGTATTACGGTAAATCTGGCCGCAATCAGTGCCAAGCATTTTAAAACCTTAGTAATCGATCTTGACCCACAGGCCAACTCCACCCAGTATTTGCTGGGTGAAGCGGCCACCTATGCGGCAGACAAACCCGTACTTGAGCCCAATATTGAAAATTTCTACGACGATGTACTCGGTGGAAATCAGCCCAAGGGCTTGATTGGCAATGCCATCGGCTCACTTTTGAAATCACGTGCCAAAGGGCTCGACAGTTTTATTCATCCAACCGCGTTTCCTCAATTAGATGTGCTTCCGGCTAGCCCAAAACTGGGTAGTCTTGAACATGCGCTTGAGTCCAAGCATAAAATTTATAAATTGCGTGACGCGATTATCTCACTTGCTGGTCAATATGACCGGATTTATATTGATACGCCGCCCGCATTCAATTTCTTTACTTTATCGGCATTAATCGCGGCCGATCGTGTCCTGATCCCTTTTGATTGTGATGTATTTTCCAAACGTGCGTTACAAACATTGATTGAAAATGTGATCGAAACCCAAGATGATCATAATGATCGTCTCGAAATTGAAGGAATTGTGGTCAATCAGTTTCAGGCACAAGCCAAACTTCCACGCGAAGTGGTGCAACAATTGAAAGATGAAGGCTTACCTGTACTCAATCATATGTTGCCGCCTTCAGTATTGATGAAGGAATCACATCTAAAGAACTTGCCGTTGGTTCATTTGGCACCTGAACATAAACTGACCTTGGCCTATCAAGCGTTGTTCAGGGAAATCGAATCGCTTTAAAGGGAATCATATATGAAAGGTTTAAATGTTGTGCCTTTAGTGGCCGCTAGTTTACTGCTCGGTGCATGTGCAACCACTGTAAAACCCACCTACGTTTCACCTACGCAGTATCAATCACTTAATTGCTCGCAATTGCAAAGTGAATACAATCGGATTCAGACGTATATTAACAGCGGCGTACAAACACCCAAACGTACAGGTGTCGGTGTTGGCTTAGGGCTCGGTGGTGGTTGGGGACGTGGCGGTTGGGGCTTTGGACCGTCGGTTTCGGTTAATCTTGGTCAGTCATCTGAAACCAAAAACACGGAATTATCTCGTGTTTTGGGCCAGCAGCAGGCGATTGCTCAAGCTGCACAGTTTAAAAATTGCCCGATTATGACCGGCAAACGATAAGGATTTTATCGTAAGCCTTCGGTTTTACGCACAAGTTTAGTGTAAAACCGAAAATTAAGTTTTTCAAAATATTATTAAAATTGTTTATAAAAATTAAAATCTTATAAAATAGTACTGCTGTTTTTGTGTCGATTTTTCTGTGCGGTCAGTGTATAAAACTTGTCAGATGAAATGACTTTCCTATAAGGTGTGCTGCTTCTTCATCATTATGGATACTGCATGATTGAGAGTTGGTTTTTTGTCATCGCGATGATCGCGGTACTGCTGATTCCAGGGCCAACCAACGCCCTGCTGGCCAGTGCTGCCCACCAGCAAGGTATTGTAAAAACAGCTTATGCGGTGCCAGCAGAGTGGCTGGGATACATTTATGGCATTAGCCTCTGGGCCATTTTTATTCACTTGGGTGAACCCATCTGGCCTGCTTTGATTCCGATTTTGCATACCATTAGTGCCATGTATGTCATTTGGCTGGCATTTAATTTATGGAAAAGTTCACATCTTGAGCGTCATAGTCAGCAACACATCTCGATTAAACCACGTCAGATCTTTTTTGCCAGTTTAAAAAATCCGAAAGCCTTACTGTTTGCTGCGGGTATTTTCCCGCCCGAAACTTGGGAGTCGCTCTACAATACCGTGCATGTCTTTATATTGTTTAGCCTGATTTTGTTGCCTGTTGCGTTCTTTTGGATGTGTTTTGGGCGTGCTTTGCTGGCAGGAAATGTTCGTGGTGTGCGGGCAGAACATTTGTATAAAGGTTCTGCCTTGCTGTTGGTGGTCTGTATGCTTCCGGTGATTTTTAGATTCTTTTAAGCGTTTATTTTTGCAAGGTTTGGCGTCTATTTAGATATTTTTGGCGTACAAACCCGATCACGCCAGGCAAAATACTTAAAATAATAATGCCAAAAATCAAATGCGTGAAATTGTCTTTGACCACAGGCATATTGCCAAACAAATACCCAAGCGTAATAAACGAGCCAATCCATAAAAAGGCACCCACGACGTTATAACTTAGGAAAAATTTGTAATTCATACTGCCTGCGCCTGCTACAAACGGCGCAAAGGTACGAGCAAACGGAATAAAGCGTGCAAAAATAATGGTTTTACCGCCATGACGCTCAAAAAAAGCATGGGTTTTGACCAAATGTGACTTGTTGATAAAACGAGAGTTCATTTCAAACACACGCGGTCCGATAAAGCGTCCGATGTGATAATTCAACGTATCACCCAGCACCGCTGCAATAAATAACAGCAAACCCAGTAGCCAAGGATCCATGGCACCGGTTGAGGCAGCCAGCGCACCGGCTGCAAATAATAAACTGTCACCTGGTAAAAACGGCATGACCACCAAACCAGTTTCTACAAAAATAATCAGAAACAAGATGGCATAGATCCAGACTCCATAATTTCGAATGAATTCAAGGAGGTGGTCATCAACATGTAAAATAAAATCGAAGAGTTCCATGGGGCATCAAAGTGCAAAATTGTATCCAAATCCTAACAGTGCTGTACCGGAAAGTCAGTACGATAAAGTAACAATCTGAAAGAGATTTATTGTTCTCAAAATAGAACAATTTGTATTTTTAATAATGTTTATTGCAAAAATAATTCTACTTAGAATCTCAGTATTCCAAAACATGTTCAAATAATGAGGTATATCTGATGTTTAATCCAAATGTTATCGTTAAAAATGCAGTCGCTCATCACGGTGTAAATGGTGTGGTCAGCTTGGTGGCCCGCGTATTGATGGCTTATATTTTTATCGTAGCGGGTTGGGGCAAACTGACTGCTTATACTGCAACAGTAGGCTATATGGAGTCTATGGGAGTGCCGGGAGCATTATTACCTCTAACGATTCTGGTAGAGCTTGGTGGTGGTCTGGCGTTGCTGTTTGGATTTCAGGCCCGCTTTGCAGCGTTTGGTCTAGGAATTTTTAGCATCATCACGGCATTTATTTTTCATGAAGGCGCCGATAGTGCACAAGCCATTAACTTTATGAAAAACTTTGCGATGGCAGGTGGGTTATTTTTCTTGATGCTACATGGCGCAGGCAAGTTTAGTATCGATACCGCAATTGAAAAGTAACATTGATCAAGCGACTTGATTTGCCTCTTACAAATCTCTACCCGACAATCTCGTGAAATTCTGTTTAGATCACAACGAGTTGAATAATAAAAGGAGATGATCTGTGAAAAAAACAACGACGTTATTGTCGCTTATGGTCGGTTTAGCGGCCTCATCGATGGCCTTTGCGGGTAAGGATGATCATGTGATTATTCAAGAAGCGGCTAAAAATAAAGTGAATGTGCAACAAATCGCTCAGCTTAAAGACGAAACAGGCATTACTCTGATTGGACAGATTACCCAGCACCTCAAAGGCGATCATTATCAGTTTCAAGATGCGACCGGTCGCATTGGTGTGGAGATTGACGATGATCTATGGCGACAGGCCAATTTGAAGGTCGGTGATCATGTTCGTGTGGTGGGTGAAGTCGATACACATCGCTATAAACCGACCGATATTGAGGTGATTCAAATCGAGCGTTATACGCACGCACATTAATTAAGTAAATCCTTGTATTTCATCGACTCTTTTAGCGAGTTTGATTGTTGAAGGAAAGAGCGTGCGCGGTACAGTGAAAAATGTTAGAATACTGCGCTTCTCTCGTTGCCTTGCATAGTTGTGTAATCATGACAACCAATACTCACATTACTGATGATCGTATCTTAATTTTGGATTTCGGTTCTCAATACAGCCAGCTGATTGCGCGTCGTGTACGTGAAGCCGGCGTATATTCTGAAATGTATGCTTTTGATATGTCTGAAGAAGACATTCGTGCATTTAATCCGAACGGCATTATCTTGTCGGGTGGACCTGAAAGTGTACATGTGGAAGGTAGTCCACGTGCGCCTCAAGTTGTTTTTGAGCTTGGTGTACCGGTATTGGGGATTTGTTATGGTTTCCAAACCATGTCAGAGCAACTGGGCGGTCAAGTAGTACCGGGTACTGTGCATGAATTTGGTTATGCCGAAGTGGATATCCAGCACCGTGATCCACTGATCGGTAATTTACAAGATCGTGAGAACCAGCTGCATGTCTGGATGAGCCATGGCGACAAAGTCGGTCGTTTACCAGAAGGTTTCGTGACTACTGCAAGTACACCAAGCTGTCCGTTTGCGGCTGCGTCTGATGAAACGCGCCGTTTTTATGGCGTGCAGTTCCATCCGGAAGTGACACATACCGCTAAAGGTGCAGAATTATTGTCTAACTTTGTTCACAAAATTTGTGGATGTGGCGGCCTCTGGACACCTGAACACATTATCGATTTGCGTGTAGAGCAACTGCGTCAGCAAATTGGTGATGAAAAAGTATTGCTCGGTTTATCTGGTGGTGTCGATTCATCTGTGGTGGCAGCATTGCTGCACAAGGCAATTGGCGATCAACTGACCTGCGTATTTGTCGACAACGGTTTACTTCGTTTAAACGAAGGCGATCAAGTTATGCAAATGTTTGCAGACAACATGGGCATCCGTGTGATCCGTGCCGATGCTGAAGAGCGTTTCTTGACTGCGTTGGCTGGTGAAGTTGATCCAGAGAAAAAACGTAAAATTATTGGCCGTGAGTTTATTGAAGTGTTTGCAGAAGAAGCACGTAAACTTGACGGTGTGAAATTCTTGGCGCAAGGCACAATTTATCCTGATGTGATTGAATCTGCCGCCAGCAAACAAGGTAAAGCGCATGTGATTAAATCGCACCATAATGTGGGCGGTTTACCAGAAGACTTGGCGTTTGATTTGGTTGAGCCATTACGCGACTTGTTTAAAGATGAAGTGCGTAAACTGGGCACCACATTGGGCTTGCCACATAGCATGATTTATCGTCATCCATTCCCAGGTCCTGGTTTGGGTGTGCGTATTTTGGGTGAAGTGAAAAAAGAATATGCCGATATTCTTCGCCTTGCCGATGACATCTTTATGCAGGAATTACGTGCCAGCGGTTGGTACGATAAAACAGCACAAGCATTTGCTGTGTTCCAACCTGTAAAATCTGTGGGCGTGGTCGGAGACGGTCGTCGTTATGCATGGGTGATTGCGTTACGTGCTGTAGAAACAGTCGATTTCATGACCGCGCGTTTTGCACACCTGCCATACGAATTGGTCGATAAGATCTCAACGCGTATCATGAATGAAATTAAAGACGTTTCACGTGTTGTCTACGACGTGTCGTCTAAACCCCCTGCAACCATTGAATGGGAGTAAATTTGGGCTTTCAAAATGCATCGCATTTTGCCAAATTTACGACAAGAGCTTTGCTTGTGGTAGTGAAGTTGAAATCCCTTAAAGTTTAAAAAAAAGAGCGCCAATTGGCGCTCTTTTTTCTTTTAAGTCGGTGGTAATTTTAAGACGACGCTGTCGCTTTCCAGTAGGGCCAGTTCGAAGAGGGATGAAATAAATAATTATGGCTGAGCAATGAATCATGCGTGTGTGGATTGCGCTCATGTAAGCCCATTAGCTCCATCATCATTTGATCCACATCGGCAGTATTGATGGGTGAGTTTAAATTGACGCCCGTGTCTTTTATTCCATTGTGCCAAACAACTAAAGGCACTTGATAGCCTGCTTGCGTATTTGGACTATGGCCAGCAAAATCGATCTCATGACCCACTTCGTTGCCATGATCGGATACAAAAACAAATGAGCGCCGCTGTGCGTGATCATTTTTTTGTAAGGTCTGGAAGAAACGACCAATCAACCAGTCCTGATATAAAATACTGTTGTCGTAATAATTGCGCTGCTGTTGAACCAGCATCCCAATATCATTTTGTTCTAGCTGTGATTCCACAGCGTCGGTACTTTCTGATGAAAAGCGATCAAACTGCTGCGGATAGCGGAGCTGATAATTTGGATGTGCACCGAGCATGTGCACAATAATCAGTTTTTTGGGTTCTGGACGCGTTAAGATTTCTTGGTACACTGGCAAAATCTTTTCATCAAAAGAATGACTGCTACGTCCTGAGCGATGATTGGTATAAATTTGCTCATCAACAAAAGAACCAAAAAGCGAGGAAATATAGCTGTCATTTTGATTACTGATCCAGTACACCTTAAAGCCTGCAGTCTTGGCATAAGCCAGCACACTTTCGGTGGCATACTGGCTTTGCTCGACGTGACGAGCCTCGGTCAGTTTCATTTTCAGTGCGCCAATAGTGGATGCCGCTGGTGAAAAGGCCTGACAGAAAATTTTAAAAGAGCTGCTATATTTTTCTAGCTCTGGCGTGGTATTACGCGGATAACCACACACACCAAAATTTTTGCTAGTGACACTATCGGTGATCAATAGGGTATGCGTTTGCGACTGAGGCTGCTGGTTATCGAGCACCAACTTATGTTTGGCAGTTTCCAGCCATACATCGTGTATCTGCTGATGAGTCTCGATCTGCTGCTTAAAATTTTGAATTTTAGAATAATAGTCTGTCCAATAGAGCATCGGATGCTGGGCACGCGATGGCTCGATCAGATAACTGGCTAGCGCCAATACACCTAAAAATGAACACAAATAACGATTGAGTCGAACCTGAAACACATGCGCTGATAAGTTGCGGAAAGTAGGTTTAAAACAGATCCAGAAATAACTGATAAAACCGATACTAAATGCCAAACTCGCCAAGAGTAGCGTTTGAGCATGCAATTGAAGAAATTCAAGCGCTTCTTGCGCTGTGGTGTTGGCAATCGCTTGCACAATAAAATAAGCATCGGTATCACTTTGATACACAAACCAGCTCAATGAACGCAAACTGGCATCGCCGAGAAAAACCAGCCACCAACAAATAGCTGCCACTTTCCAACCCAACCGAGTGCGTGATATCGCACGATAAATCAGCCATGCTCCTGGAAGTGAGAGTAAGCCGAGGCGAATACCATCGGAAGGATTTCCAGCAATGGATAAAATGCATGCTGTAAGCAACGCAGGAAGAAGCACCCAAAGTAAAACCAACACATTTCGACGAGTCATAAGGCTTGACGCTTCAATAAAAAAGTACAGAGTGGATCAATTAGAAAATCTAATTAAAAATTTTGGCTCTTCAATTTAATTGAAAAATAGCAAAGAATGAATTTATTTTTATGCGCTTTATGTCGAGATAGAAGAAGAAACTGATAGAAAAATGAGAGGCGAGAGTACGTCAAGAGATGAGCTAAAAATGGCTTGAAAGAATCGATATTTGTGATTCAAGCCAAGCCCTCAAATAGTTACTTAACCACCAAAGACCCGATGGACCAGACAGGCTATGCTCAAAGATACTTCTCATTTTTCAGCACCGATGAAAAGAAAAAATATGATTAAAGATCATAAAGGATAAAAAACTATGACCACCAACCATGACACGGACATCTCTGATTCACAACAATGCGAATCATCCGCCCCTCAATCAATTCAGGAATTTCCCATTCGTCGTGCAGAAATCGGTCAAGGCACGGTCATCAAACGTGCCTTACCCAGCCGTCACAAACGCATGATAGGTGCATGGTGCTTTTTAGATCATGCAGGGCCTGTACATTTTCCGCAAGGCGATGGCTTGGATGTGGGGCCACACCCGCATATTGGCCTGCAAACCTTTACCTGGATGATCGAAGGCACCATTATGCATACCGATAGTCTGGGAACGAAACAGTTAATCCGTCCGTATCAGGTTAATTTAATGACAGCCGGGCACGGTATTTCGCATACCGAGGTAGCACCAGAGCATGAGACCAAAATGCATGCGGCTCAGCTATGGATTGCCTTGCCTGATGAAAAACGCAATATGGCGCCACAATTTGATCATTATCCGAATCTGCCGCACACAGAACAAGATCAGATCAAGTTTACGGTACTGGTGGGCGAGTTTCTGGAGAAACAGTCACCTGTGGCTGTGCATACACCTCTGGTAGGCGTCGACATGACTGCACAGGCAGACACCAAAACACGTATTTCACTGAATCCAACATTCGAATATGGTTTTTTGGCATTGGATGGTCATGCATGGATCAATGGCCACGAACTCACTCAAGACAATCTGCTGGTCCTCGAATCTGGTGCTAGCGAAATTGAGATTGAATTGTCACAAGGTCATCGGGTGTTACTGATCGGGGGAGAGCCATTTAAAACACCGATTTTATTGTGGTGGAATCTGGTTGGACGTACCACCGAGGAATTACGTGAAGCCCGTGACCAATGGATCAATCACGACTCACGTTTTGGTGAAATTCCAGATTATGATGGTCCGCGACTAGAAGCGCCTGCCTTTCCAGATCAGATGAGAGCATCCAAATAAGTTGTATTGCCCGAAGTGCAGTTAATAGATTAGTGATTAAAACCTTGCAGCGCAGTGTTGAGATGAGAATCATCATTCCATCATGATGTTTCAATGAAATGACTTTACAGTTAAGTCCATGCCATTGTCATGGGCTTAATGCTATAACTGAGAGTACAGATCAGACACATCAGGACTAAAAGAAAATCTCATGCTGACGATTCACCATCTAGAAAAATCACGCTCATTTCGTATTGTATGGGCACTTGAAGAGCTCCAGCAGCAATATCAGATCAAGCTTTACAAACGACTGCCAAGTTTTGCAGCACCACCTGAGCTCAAACGCGTACATCCGCTTGGCAAAGCGCCTATTTTAGAAGATGCCGGACGTACCATTGCAGAATCGGCTGTAATTCTGGAGTACTTGCAAACCAAATTTGATACGGCACAACGTTTTAAACCACAACAAGATGACGATGCATTTCAATATCTCTACTGGATGCACTATGCCGAAGGTTCACTGATGCCGTTGCTGGTGTTTCAACTGGTGATGAATAATGTGGGTAAAAATGTTCCATTTTTTATTCGACCGGTCGCCAATAAAATTACCGATGGCGTTAAAGCCGGATTTATTGGCCCACGGTTAAAAGATCATATTGCCTTTATCGAGCAGTATTTATCTAAACACGATTACTTTGCTGGAGAATTTAGCTTTGCCGATATTCAAATGAGCTTTCCGCTGAATGCGTTGCTAACCCGAACAACTGGGCAGTTTCCAAATATTCGGGCATTTTTGAAGCGAATTGAAACGCGCCCGGCTTATCAGCGTGCCAAAGAGAAAGGGGATTATTAATCGGGGATGGCTCGCCCAAGCCGTAATTCGGAAGGGCGATAGCCATAGTACTGTTTGAAACGTGTACTAAAATGGCTGGCAGAACTAAAACCACATTGCAGGGCAATGTTGGTAAGCGGTTGGGTTGAGTGAAGCGCCAAGTCATGCGCGCGTTGCAAGCGTTGTTGTAATACATATTGATGCGGTGAGACGCCTGTCGACTGCTTAAACATGTGGGCAAAGTGATATTCGCTCAGTTCGGTCTGTGCTGCCATGTCTGCCAAGGTCATGGCTTCTGCAAGGTGCTCGTCTATCCACGCTTTTAGCCGATGAAGCATAAACGGCGCCAGCCCACCGCTCACTCGCGGTAATTGCCATTCTACGTTGCTATAACGCTGTAATAGAGAGATCAGCAGTAAGCTGGCGCTATGGCTAAGCTGTAAATGATTGCTGCGATCTTGCCAATCACAATTGAGCAAAAAATGCCGATATAAGCTACTGATTTGGACATCCTCGACAAAACTTTGTTCTGCCAATTCGATGTGCGCGGGTTCTTTGTCCCAAATTTGTGCTGCGACATGCTTTAAATGTTGATCGGTATAGTACAGATGCACAAAACGCAGATGATCACGAATGTCCCACGTCGAGGCTTGTCCCTCAGGCATTAAACAAAAGCGATCTGGCCCACCACCATTACGCCATCCCTGTGGGGTCTTTTTATAACTTTCATAGCCGCCCTTGATATATAAACTCAAGGTATGGTGATCACTGCATACACTTACCCGGTCATGCTGGTTTTGCCAAGCAGCCAACTGCATACCCGAGCCCAGTTGCAGGCTATCGAGTAACTTGGTTTTATGCTGTTGCAACTGCGACAGGGTTTGATAGTTCATGCCAAATGCGGTAGCGAATTAAAAATAATAATGCTGTGATTTTATCCTTTTTTTCATCATTTGATAAAAGTTGTCTCGTAAAAAAACGCAAGATTAGGCAAGTGGCCGCAAATATGCGAAAGCGTTCAAAATGAGCACTGCGGATACTGTTGAGCACACTGGATAAAAAGAGATTGTAATGAACGCGGTGTTATATGCCTTGGTGGTGCTGATTTTTGGAACGACATGGATCGCAATTACCTTGCAAAGTGCTGAAATCGCGCCGGTTGTTGCGGTATTTTGGCGGTTTTTTATTGCGGGTGCACTCTTGATGGTGGCGCTCCTGATTTCAAGACGATTGACTCGCCTGAAACTCAATGATCACCTGTTCTGCTTGTTACAAGGCTTATGTATTTTTAGTTTAAATTTTATCTGCTTTTACATCGCCGTGCGTTACATCAGCAGCGGTCTGGAATCCGTTATTTTTTCTATTGCGGTTCTTTTTAACACACTCAATAGCTATTTCTTTTTCCGTCAGCCAATTTCAGCCTATTTCCTGCCTGCGTTTATCTGTGGTTTGTTGGGTATGATCGCTTTATTTTGGCACGACCTAGCAACGACGCAAAACGACTGGCAAACCGTGAGCGCAATTTTACTGTGTGTATTGGGGACTTATGGTTTTTCTTTGGGGAATATGATTAGTTTGCGTCATCAGAAACAAGGCTGTGATGTCCTGACCACCAATACCTATGCCATGCTCTACGGTGCCATCGTGATGGCTGTCATCATTGCGCTCACCGGCCAATCATATTTACCTGAGAGTTCAGTGGTCGGTTGGTCTGCCTTGATGTATCTTGCGCTGATTGGATCTGTACTGGGGTTTTCAATTTATTTTATGCTGATCCGGCGGATCGGGGCAGGGCCTGCGGCATATAGCACCTTGCTGTTTCCCTTGGTGGCACTGACCATTTCAACTTTTTTTGAAGGTTATCAGTGGACGTGGAGTGCAGTATTCGGGGTGATGCTGATTTTACTTGGTAATTTAATTCTGTTTATCCAGCCCAAAGGATTGCCATTTATCCGATCCAATCAACGGGCCTAAGCTTTGAAAGTGAAATTGCGATAAAAAAAGAACGCGTAAAGCGTTCTTTGGATGTAAAGCATGTTCAGTCTTAGCGTTTCACGACAATCGAGTCGATGCCGCTGTGTTGCAAGGTTTGTTGAGCACCTAAAGCTGCTTCTTGTGTTTCATATGGCCCTGAAATCACACGGTACCATGTTTTTCCGTTTTCGACTGTTTTGACCACATCCGCAGACAGTCCATTTAAAATAATTTCAGCACGACGAGCATCAGCACTGTCAGGATCTGCATAGCTACGCACCTGCAAAATAAAGCTGGCAGGCTGTGGCGCAGGCGCCGCAGTCACATTTGCTGTACTACCCGATGCAGTTGGCGCACTGGCCGCACTTTCTCGCGGTGCTTCTACAATCACCGCAGCATTTTGATCTTTGGTCTCTGGAACAGCCTGATCCGGAATCGGCGTCATTTGCTGTTGAGGCAACAGATCATAGAAGCGATAATCGTGATTGGTGTCTTCTTCTTGATAATGGGTCGAAGTAACTTCATTTTTGGTCGAAACAGGTTTCCACGGCTTCCACAGCATCAGCATGACAGCAATGCACATCAGCACCAAGATCGCCACCACCATACCTAACCAGCGAGGCACTAACGGTTTCTTGGGCTTGTTCGGTCGTTCAGATACACCGCGTTGCGTTTTTCCAAACACGTGGACATCCTCTTTATAATTTCTACCACATAACCAATAACATAGAAGCCTAAACAACCAAAACACTATTGTTTGGCTTCTTTGTAATACAGCGTCTCAGATCGCTTTCAATCAACGAACTTACATACTCTCTGGTGCAGATACACCCAGCAATTCTAAGCCGTTGCGTAAAACTTGCTGTACGTTTACTGAAAGCAATAAACGTGCTTGTGTAAGCGTTTGATCGTCGTCATTCAAGACTTTGTGCTCGTTGTACCAGCCATGGAACAGCGCTGCCAATTCTTTTAAATAGTTGCCAATCTGATGCGGTTCGTAGGCATTTGCAGCACGTACCAAAATGTCTGGATAAGCAGCCAGTTTGGCCAGAATTTCCGTTTCGGCATCGAGGTTTAAACGCTCTGCCAATGGACGAGCTTGTGTGCGGTCAAACGCGATCTGGTTGCTGTGTGCTTTTTCCAACATGCGGCAAATACGGGCGTGCGCATACTGGATGTAATATACGGCATTGTCTTTGCTTTGCGATACGGCCAAATCCAAATCGAAGTCGATGTGTTGTTCCGATTTGCGCATTACATAGTAAAAGCGTGCGGCATCGTTACCGACTTCTTCACGCAGTTCACGCAAGGTCACAAATTGTCCAGAACGTGATGACATCTGTACCATTTCACCGCCACGCCATAAGCTCACAAACTGCACCAGCAATACGGTCAGTTTAGATGAATCAAAGCCCATGGCATCAATTGCAGCTTTCACACGTGCGATATAGCCGTGGTGATCTGAACCCCAGATATCGACAATATCGGTATAGCCACGTTGTAATTTATCGAGATGATAAGCAATGTCTGAAGCAAAGTAGGTGGTTTGACCGTTACGACGTTTGACAACACGATCTTTCTCGTCGCCAAATTCAGTCGATTTAAACCAGATGTTGCCGTCTTTTTCGTATAAAAAGCCGCGTTGATCAAGTGTTTGTAACGCTTCATCAATTTTTTGATTCAGTGATGCTTCACTAAACCATTGATTAAAGGTCACACCGAACTCTTCAAGGTCATCTTTAATGTCATCTAAGATGGCTTTGAGTGCCGCTTGATGAAACACGCGATAGCCTTCACCTGTCAGGCGCTGTGCATTGGCAATTAAGCCATCAATATGTTTTTCTTTGTCCCCAGAAACAACGACTTTATTGCCCTCTGCATCGAGTTCTGCTGCGAACTGAACATCTTCAGGCACATCATGGTACACCGCTGCAACAGGGTGCACGTAAGCATCGCCGTCTTGATCGATAATGCTTTGCGCGATTTCTTTAACGTAGTCGCCTTGATAGGCGTTTTTAGGGAAAACCAGAGATTGACCAAGTAATTCTAAATAACGTAAGTAGGTCGATGTCGCCAAAATGTCCATCTGACGGCCCGCATCGTTGACGTAATATTCACGATCAACTTGGGCACCTGTTGCTTCAAGCAAATTCGCAACAGTCATGCCGTAGGCTGCACCACGGCCGTGGCCCACATGCAGGCTTGAGGTTGGGTTTGCCGATACAAACTCGACTTGTACTTTTTTCGCGGCATTGACTTGAGTCTGACCAAACTTCGACCCTTGCGCTTGAATTTGATCCAGCACAGCAAAGCGTTGATCAGCATTTAAAAAGAAATTAATAAATCCTGGGCCTGCGATTTCGGCTTTACTGATGTCCGCCACTTCTGGCAATGCTGCCATGATCTTTTCTGCAAGATCACGTGGTTTCATTCCTGCCGCCTTTGCGCCAACCATTGCAATATTGGATGCAAAGTCACCGTGACTTCGGTCTTTGGTACGCGTCAAAATACTGTTGTTGATCCAATCTGATGGAAGAATCCCTTCGTGTTGAAGAGACTGCACTGCATGATCCAAAGCGGCTTGTATGGCGGTATTCATATCGATCTAAAAGGAATGTGTCGCAGAAAAACGCCCAATATAGCAAATTTTGACTGATTTAGGTGAGGGTCTTGTTCGGATTCTTGTATTTCCCGACAATCAAAGTGGACGCTTTGCCATAGACCGATCAATTTGGATTTTTCAGGCAATAAAAACAATAAAATTGGATTATGAAGTAAATCTTATTTGAGCGCTGAATGTAAACGATATCATTATAAATTTTCGAAATACCTGTTTTGCCTAAAAAAAGCTTAAGCTATAGCAGTAGATAAATAGACGAGTAACCTTTAGGGCAATAGTCCCTAAACACGAGATAGGCAATGACAGCTGAAACCAATACGAATAAACACCCCCTCTATATTCCTTATGCAGGATATACCCTCCTCGAACTCCCACTTCTCAATAAGGGATCGGCTTTTACTCAGGAAGAGCGTAGCCATTTTAATTTGCACGGTTTAGTTCCTCATGTGATCGAAACTATCGAAGAACAAAGCCAGCGCTCGTACCAACAATATGAAACATTTAACGACGCGATCAACAAGCATATTTATTTACGAAATATTCAAGACACCAACGAGACACTTTTTTACCGTTTGATCAACGATCATCTGGAAGAAATGATGCCAATTATCTATACGCCAACCGTAGGCGAGGCGTGTCAGGAGTTTTCGGATATTTACCGTCGTCATCGTGGTGTCTTCATTTCTTATCCAGACCGTGAGCATATCGACGATATTTTGCAAAACGTCAATAAACGCAATGTGAAGGTGATTGTGATCACTGACGGCGAACGAATTTTGGGTCTAGGTGACCAAGGTATTGGCGGTATGGGGATTCCGATTGGAAAACTGTCGCTGTATACGGCATGTGGTGGTATCAGTCCTGCTTATACGTTGCCGATTACCATTGATGTGGGAACCAACAATCAACAATTGCTAAACGACCCAATTTATATGGGCTGGCGTCAACCACGTATCAGTGGCGATGAATACTATGAGTTTGTGGATCAGATTCTGACTGCTATTCGCCGTCGTTGGCCAGATGCTTTAATTCAGTTTGAAGATTTTGCACAAAAAAATGCAATGCCATTGTTGACCAAGTACCGAGATAAATTCTGCTGCTTCAACGACGATATTCAAGGCACTGCTGCGGTTTCAGTCGGCAGCCTGATTGCAGCAAGTCGTGCGGCAGGTAAAGAGCTGAAAGATCAGAAAATTGCCTTTTTGGGCGCTGGGTCTGCAGGCTGTGGTATTGCCGAGCAGATTGTGGCACAAATGGTGGCTGAAGGTCTAAGCGATGATGAGGCTCGTGCACGTGTCTTTATGGTGGATCGTTTTGGTTTAATCACAGAAAACCAACCCAACTTACTCGACTTCCAGCGCAAGCTGGCACAAAAAGCGGACACTGTCTCGGCTTGGGGTAATGTGGAAGAGGTGATATCACTCCTCGATGTGGTTCAAAATGCTAAACCGACGGTGTTAATTGGTGTTTCGGGGCAGCCGGGACTTTTCACTGAAGAAGTGATCCGTGCACTAAATGAAAATTCAGAGCGCCCAATCGTGATGCCTTTGTCGAATCCGACGTCACGTGTTGAAGCCGTGCCAGCAGATATTATTCAGTGGACAGATGGCAAAGCCCTCATTGCAACCGGCAGTCCGTTTGCACCTGTAAATTATCAAGGCAAGCTCTACAATATTTCACAGTGTAATAACTCGTATATCTTCCCAGGGATTGGTCTGGGGGTGATTGCTTCTGGCGCCAAACGGGTGACTGACAATATGTTGATGGCATCCAGCAATGCCTTGGCCGATTGTTCGCCGTTGTTAAATGATCCAAACGCCGATCTTTTGCCTGCGATTTCAGAGATTCAGGCGGTATCGAAGCGTATTGCATTTAAGGTTGCTCAAGCGGCAATTGAAGACGGTGTTGCACTGAATATCCCCGATGAGGTCTTGCTTGCCAATATCGAAAAAGAATTTTGGAAGCCTGAATACCGTACTTATAAACGCGTACCGTTCTAATCGAATATAGATCAAGCCTGAACCCCACATTTGCCAAGTCGAATGTGGGGTTTTTATTGGGCCGTATAGAATAACTATAGACGAAACGGTCTGTATTTTTTAGAATGGCTTGCAATTGATATCAATAAAACTAAAAAACGAATTTATATCATGTTAAGCAATATGAATGGGGTGTTAGAACAGCTCGGGCTGGGGGCATTAAAACGTGCTGTGCATGTACAATTTAGTCATGCTGCCTTAAATGCGCAGGTTTTTTTACAGCGGATTGAGGGAAAACATGCCCTAAATGATGGCTTAAGTGTTGAGCTGACTTGTCTTTCCACCAATGCGCACATCGCATTAAAACAATTTATTGGATGTCGGGTGGCGGTCGATCAAGTGACCGATAGCGGTGCGCTCGCCAGAACATCTGGCATTATTACCCGTGCAACACAAGGGCAAAGTGATGGTGCACTAACTATTTACACGCTGACTTTACAAGATCCGACTGCACTTTGGCATAAACGGCGGAACAGCCGTGTATTTATCAATAAAAGTGTACCCGAAATCAGCGAAATTCTGTTTAAAGAATGGCAAAGTAAAAGTCGCTTGTTTGCAGCAAGTTTAACGCTTGATTTGAGCGGTCTGAGCCAAGACTACGATATTCGCCCGCTCAGTATACAAATGAATGAAACTGACTATGAATTTCTCACACGTTTATGGCGAAGTGAAGGGATAAACTGGTTGGTGGATGAAAAACATATTGTGGTTGCACATGCTTTGCAAGAAATGGCGCCTCAAAAACTCCGATTGATTGATCACAATCAGCCATTTTTAGCCCTTGAGCGTGGAGTGATTCGTTTTCATCGCAGCCATGCCACCGAATATTTTGACAGCATGACACAGCTTGTTGCGCATCGCCAATTACAATCTACCGCGACATATCTACAACGCTGGCAAGCCGATGCCTTGATTCAAGATGAAGGAAACGGATCGATTCAAAGTGCGCATCTGCACAGTGAACAGCACAGTAACGAAAGTTTAAGTCTAGAACAGGCTTGGTCGATCGAACCTGCATGGACAACCGATTTAACAGGTGCCGATCAAGCAACCATTTCTAGTGCGCAGCAAATCGAAAAACTGAATCAGAATATGACCGCCTATCAAGAGTTTCAGGCCAAATATTTTACTGCACATAGCAGCGTACGTGACGCGCAGGTCGGATACTGGTTTGAGCTGACGGGACATCCCGAAATAGATACGCATGAGCGCGCAGACCGACAATTTTTGATTTATGAAAAGCAATTTTACAATCAGAATAATTTGCCCAAAGCACTGCAACAGCAGGTTGAACGGCTTCAACCTACTTCAACATTAAATTTTTTACAAAATCAGGAGCGTCAAGGTAATCAGTTGTCCTTGATTCGTCGTCAAATCAAGTTAGTGCCCGATTATCAGCCTTTGGTGCATCGTCCCGCTGTATATCCACAGCGAGCAAGAGTGGTCGGATCGGAAAATGAAGAAATTCACGTGGATGAATGGGGGCGCATTAAGGTTCGGTTTTTATTTACCCGAGCAGAAGACCATGCGCATGATACTGGTGCGGGCTCCAACGAAAATGATACAGATTCGGCTTGGGTCGATGTGCTCACACCATGGGCTGGTGAGCAATATGGCGCCAGATTTTTACCGCGTGTAGGCGAATTGGTGGTCATCGATTTCTTTGATGGTCACGTCGATCGGCCATTTGTGATTGGGCGTATCCATGAAGGACAACGCTCGCCTACAAAATTTGATGTAAAAGGCCAGTTGCCTGCCACGCGAAACCTGAGTGGAATTCGCTCCAAAGAAGTCGCAGGAAATGGATTTAATCAGTTACGTTTTGATGACACAACGGGTCAGATTAGTGCACAACTACAAAGCAGTCATGGTACCAGCCAACTAAATTTGGGAAATCTGAGCCACCCAAAGAACGAAGAAACCAGTCAGGGACGTGGGGAAGGTTTTGAACTGAGAACTGATCATTATGGGGCGGTTCGTGCTGGTAAGGGTATGCTTATTAGTACTTATGCGCAGGAACAAGCCATTGCTGATCATTTAGAAGCTGCTCAGGTACAGTCGTTACTGGTTCAGGGTCATGAAAGTATGAAAATGCTGAGTGATATTGCCCTCAAACAGCAAACTGACGCACTAAATGTCATTGATCGCTTACCTAAGTTTATTCAATCGCTTGAGTTAAAAACTACAGGTCAGGCTTTAGAGCGTACCTTAAATTTGTTTAAAGATGATTTGAATAAAGATCCCATTCAAGCATTAAAGGGGTGTGGTGGTTTTATTGAAGATATTGGACGTTTGGGAAGCGACTCAAAAGGCGTTATAGAAGAGCTTGATACATTCTTGGCGAGTAATGAGGATGCATTAGAAAATCTAAAAGCCTTTATTGAAAATGTGGAAGAGCATGGAACGGATCTCATCAAAGGCCAATTGGTAGGGATTAAAGATAAAATCCAGAAAAATCCATTTGAAAGTATCCAAGATGTTGGAAAAGTGCTTGCTCATGCTGATATCAGGGATTTTGATTTGATGAGCGAGTGTGGAACTTTTACTAAAGGCACAAAATTAGAAGTCACGCCATCTAAAGCTTTGAGTACTTTGCAAGGTTTTATGGAAGGATATACACGAGGCTTAGAAAGTAGCGCCGATACCAAACAAAAAGAGCAGGGCAAAATTTTTAGACAAGCACTTATGTTGCTGGCATCACCAAACGGTATTGCATTAACCACCCCTGAAAATATTATTTTACAAGCCTCTCAGGATATTGCTGAGAGTGCCAGTGGCTCAATTAATTTGAGCGCACAGAAAAATATTATTGGTCATGCACAAGATAAAGTAAGTTTGTTTGCTGCACAAAAGGGACTGAGTGCTTATGCAGCAAAAGGCGCAGTTAAAATACAAGCGCAAGATGATTTAGTCGATATTATTGCCAAAAAAGTGATTAAGCTGATTTCTACCGAAGATAAGATCGAACTAACCAGTACTAAAGAAATTGATATTAAAGCTGGCGGTTCTCAGTTGATCGTCAATGGAAATGGAGTTTTTATCAAGACAGGTGGTAAGTTTGAGGTTAAATCAGGACAGCATGTGTTTACCAGTGGTGAAAAAGTTTCATATGAAGTACCCGAGTTGCCAAATACTCCAATTTTTAGTAACCGTTTAGATATTTATGATTTGTTCTGGGCGAATGATTTTAGTCAACTCAGTTATAAAGCTTTTGTTCCTGAAACAAGCTCATTTACTTCAGGATCAATAGACGAACATGGGCGTACAGGCAAAATCAGCACTCCAGATCCAGAAAAAGTTCAGGTACTTGTTGGCTCTAATGATGAATGGGGATTGGTCATTGATGGTTTTGATGAGGAAGATCTCATGATTGATCAAAATTTGAATGATTCAGATTCAGATAACAATATAGAAAGAAGGGATTGGAAGTGAGCAAAAAATCACTAGTTACCATACAAATCTTAGACTTATTTGGTCGTCCCATCTCAAAGGCACAATATGAAGTAAAAAATCAGAGAACAGGACAGGTTATTGCTGCTGGAGCAACAAACTCTTCAGGATGTATTGTCGAAATTAGCCGAGATAAAGGTACGACTTTAGATGTTTATATTAAAAGTATGTTTAATGGCTTGATGGTTAAAGTACAAAGCTTTGTAATGTCTAAAGACCGTATGATCGTAAAAATTACAAGCCCAAAGATAATGTTAGATTTAAAAACATTAAAAAATCAGGGTAATAGTGGACAATATAAAAGAAAAACACATGTTGTAAAAAAGGGTGAAACTTTATTTGAAATAGCTCAAAAAAATCATACGACTGTCCGAGCATTAGAGCGGCTGAATAAAATAGATGATCCAAATAAGATTAGTATAGGTCAAGTTATTAAGTTACCTGTAAATATTCCTGCTACTGGAAATCATACACATCAAGACAAGTCTAAACCAGCTACTCAGCAGAAATCACAACCTTCGGCCAGTACTAAATCGAAACCATCACAGACTCCACCTACTAAGCCTTCTAATACAACACCTCAGATAGAGCAGGAACAAGAAGCTTTTGGAACAAATTTTGGCAGTAAAATCCTCGATCAGGTAAATGAGCTCTATGAAGAAGCCAAGAAAAAGCTGAATGAAACTACAAACTCTACTTCCAAGATATTGACGGTTGACGATCGTAGTCAGGATGGTGGAACTCCTAAGGCAGATGCTTCAAATTTATGTAAAACCAATCCGCAATGTATTTCAAGTGGTAAGAGTGACCTTATTCGAGAGGTGAATATACGTCTGGCAGGCTTTGGGGGCGCTTTACCTACGGATGAGTTTACCGATCTTACTGCAGAATGTATTAAGCAATTCCAACGTGACTATATGGGAGTACCAGAGACGGGAAAAATTTGTGGAACTGTCATCTCTGCTTTAGATGAATTTAATCAGAAGTATCCTATTCAAAAATATATGCAAGCCATAGCTTGTCCTTGTGCAAAATTTGGTGGTGGTGCTCAATGTAAAGGTTTTGGTGCTGGTAGAAAAAAACAGTATAAAGTTTTAGGTGTCGAGGCACCAGGAATGCATAGATCTACAATGTGGATTTTAAAAGCTGTTCATTTCTATTTAGAAAAAGAAAAAGATTTAGGTGTAAGAATTACAGGTATAAGTTCAGGTTATCGATGCATTGAGAATAATGCAGGGCATAACTCAAGTAGGCAATCTCGACAGACAGTAAATCATATGAGTGGTGCTGCTATTGATGTACTCATCAGTGATAGTAGTAAGCTTAATCTGGTCAGAGAAAAAATATTTATGAAATATATGAATGCAGCTCCTACAGGAACAAGAGCTGGTAATCGTATTTTTTTAGAATCAAGGGGACAAGGAGCAACAGGTTGGGTACATTTTGATATTTTATGGTATGAGAACTTAAATATACAAGATTTGGCTCATTATGGCACGAATGTTGAAAAAATAGTAAATGGTACTCTGAGTGAGTTTTGTAGAAAAAATAAAGTTAACATTCTAAATTGCAGTGGAAAAATACTTAATCCGAGCTCTTCAGTAAGCAATAATCAAAGTATAATGGAATTGGTAAAAGAGCTAGGGGATGCTATCGCAAGTGGTGAAGGAAGCTACGAAGCTTGGAATGCTGGAGCACCAGAAGGTAAAAGAGTTAAATTCGGTAAAATGAATGATAGAGCTGGAACAATAACAGAAAAGACTATTAATCAATTACTAGATGCTTCAAAAAATTATACGTGGGAGGATGAGCGTAGGCGTTTTGCGACTGGAAAATATCAGACAATCCCAAAGACACTTTTAGCTGCTAAAAAAGCGTTAGGATTGTCTGGTGAAGAATTATATGACATTGATATGCAAGAGAAGGTGTTTAGGGAATATTTATTGTTGAATCGACGTTCAATTAAAGCACTTATTGAAAATGGTAGTGTCACAGTCGATCAGGCAATGACTGATGCTTCAAAAGAGTGGGCCTCAATTGCTCTCCCTAGCGGTGAAAAGAATAAATTCGGTAATGTATCAGACGGCACTATAGGATATCATCAATCCGCTACAAATAAAGCCAATAGCCATTCTACGGCTAAAGTAAGAGCCATTTTTGAAAAAATTAAATCAGTTCATTTAAGCAAATAGGAAATGTGAAATGAGATTTTTGAAAACAGTAATGATATTTTCTATTGGTTTAGTAGTGTCAAGTTGTGGATTTTCTAAAGAAAATAATCAAGATTTTGACAGTGAAAAGAAAATAGTTCCTACCAAAGTTATTACAAGAGAAAAAGTTTTAAAATGTAATTTTGAGCAAGGTTATATTGATTTTTGCTCAAATAATTATCTAAAGCTTTATAATGATTCACTGAACAAAAAAGCAAACTTTGATCAAAATAAATTCGCTTTAATAATTGATAAGGAAAGAGATACTGGAAAAGGTGTACCTAGGAAAATTAAATACTTTGTTGTATTAGATCCAACAACTAAAAGAGTATATCCATTAGAGCAATCTGTTGGTTATTTTGTTAATGATAGATTGGAAGAAATCGCCACTGAGCCTTCAATTATTAAATTTAATCAAAATAATAATAAAGTTTGTCTGTCAGGTACAACATTCTCATATCAAGATAATAATGTAAATGTTGAAAATGAATGTTATACGTTCAATCCAAATGATAACAGTTTTTTTAAAAAGGTACAAAAAGAAAAAATCATAAAATATGAAAATGAAAATCTTCCAATTTCATTTGACAAGAAAAAATTTATGTGTAATGGATTAAAGTGTAAAGAAAATATCCTAACAGTTGATAGGCTAAAAGAAATATCAAAGAATGATAAAAATAGTGACCTTCGCTTTCTTGTAAATGAAAAAGGATTTGATACAACTTACATTAATGCTTCTACTGGTAATAAAATTTTATATGTTTTGAAATATAGTGAAGGCGATAGTGAGCAACAAAATATATATTTATCCTACTTTTTAGATGGTCTATTTAAAACCAAGGCATTGGGTGAAGTTAAGTCGTTTAAAATAGATAGTAGTCAGAATGTATATTTTAATGGTATTAAAGTCATTTTAAATTAATTTTTTAATAAAATATAGTGGTGTTTTATCATCACTATTTTTATAGTTTTATCTGAATTTATTGTGATGAATAAATTATATTTTTTGAATATTATAATTGCTGGTAGTGTTTGTTTTAATATCGGTTATGCAAAAGAAAATCCTTCATGGAGTGATTATTTACAAGATGCTACTCAAATTAATTCACCTGTCGAATATATAGATACGTATAATAAATATTCTGTTATTAGCCCCAATTTTAAAATAAAATTAACTGATTTTGGAAATATTAAAAAAACAAAGAAAAATATTACCTACACATTAAAGAAATATGGGGTGCAAGTTTTAAATGGAAAATATGTATATAATTTATTTGAAACAACAACTCCTTTGAAGTCTAATGTTGATTTTAGTTTGCTATATTATGATAAAAGTATCGTTGCTTTTAGAGTAAAAGAAATCGGTACTATCGATTATGTTAGAGTTCCTTTTAAAAAATTTCAGGTCACAACTTATCTATATAATATAAAAGATAATAATTTCACTGAAATACCAGTAATACTCTCTAATAGTGATGAAGGTAATGAGAAAACAGATCTACTCATGGGTGATCAGGTAACATATGATGCTAAGAAAGGACTGTATACGTATCTTGCAAATGTTAAAACTTATAAAGATGGAAAAACTTCACCATTCAAGGTTACTTTGAATGCTAATCTTAAATGTATTTCATCTACATTAGGTTGTGAGACTATAGGTGTTTTAAAGGCTAAGAAAGAAAATTAATGTGATTAAGGAGAAATTGAAACCATCAACTTCTCCTTAATTTTTCTAACCCTCCAAAATATCCTCCAAAACCTCTTCACTTGGTGCAAAATAATACGCACCATTCAGTGGTGTCACAAAATGCAGCAGTCGGTCATGAATACCATCGCCACTGGTCCCAAACATACGCTCTGGCAGTGGTTAGGTGTTTCTTCATCTAAAATGCAACCAATTTTAGATGAATTGAATAGAGATTTAATAGGCTATAAATTGAATACTCGTTTAAGACAAGCTCATTTTATGGCGCAAGTTAGACAAGAGGTAGGAGCATCTTTCTCATTGAGAGAACAAGTTGAATATATGGGTGCTACGGCATTGAAGCAAATTGGATATTATAAAACGCACCCGAAACAAGCTGAAATTGATGGGTATAAAAAGGAAAAGGACCCGCAAATGGCGAAGTAATTGCAAATCGTATGTATGATGATAACTATCGAGATGCACAATATAAGTTAGGTAATACATCGCCTGGTGATGGTTGGAAATATCTGGGCAGGGGGTTGAAACAGTTAACAGGGAAAAATAATTATCAAGATTTAACTAATATGTACTCGACAATATGGTCGGATGAAAAAGTAGATTTTGTAAAGAACCCAAAATTAATTGAACAGCCAAAATATGCAGTTAGATCAGCTATTAGATTTTGGTTAAAATATAAGTTATATGAGATAGCTGATAAAGGAGCTACTGGAGCACAAGTGGATGCTATTACAAAAGTAATTAATAAAGCTACAGACTCATACTCTCAACGTCGTACACATTTTGCTCTGGCAATCAAGATTTTTATTTAACTAGGAGTTTTTACAAGATGAAAAAAAAACTAATAAGTGTTCTTTTGATTGTATTTTCAATAATATATTCTTCTAATTTAATTGCGGGTGATAAGTGTGATAAGAAAGAAACAATAAATTTGAGTGTTTTTAAGAAAAATGACTATAAATTTTATAATTATACGTGTAAATCTGATAAAGGTATATATTTAAAAAGTTATATTGGGAATTCAAAAAAGACAAAATTTTTGAATGAATATTATGATTTTGCTGCTAAGGAAGATCCTCAGCTTTTAGCTGTTAGTATATATAAGTCGAAAAAAAATAAACAGCCATTATTAATAACTCTTAATTCTGCATATTATTGCTGTAGTCCACAAATGGAAGGTTTTGTTTATAAGGTTAATTTTTATAAAATTGATTCAAACAATCAGGTTTTATTGGAAAATATAACTCATATATTTGATGAAAAATCAGAAGGATTTGAAGGTATGGCTGAGGGGAAAGTTTATTACAATTATAAAAATATTGCTTCAATAAAAAAATGGTTGGATAAAAACTATTGAAAATCATAATTTTAATATTTGGTAAATGAAAATATTTAAAAATTTTCTTTGGATTAACTCAGAAAGAGAAAAATTAGATATAGAAATAGATGGGTATGGTGCAGATAGAGCAAAAGGATTTGCAAAGCTAAGGATTGAAAATTTATGAAATTTAAGTATTTATTTTTACTTGCTTTTTTCTTAGTTTTAATGCCAACTCGAAAGACAACTATTTTTGTTTGTCAAATTGAAAAAATTCAATTTTATTAGTTTCTAAAAATTATCCAAATATTAGTGAAGTTAAATACTATCCTTATTTGAAAGCTATAAAAATTTCGTAAATTATAAAGAAAGAATATGGCGATGATACTGGAGAAAAGCCAGAGGTTTATTATACTATGAATGAATTGATTAATGGAAAAAATACTGGTAAGTATGTATTTATGCCCCAAGGTTATGTTTTGTATAGCGTTGATTACTTAAACTTTAAGAGTAAAAAGATTACTGAATTTTCTAGAATTTATAATTATGAAATAAATTTAAAAAATATAAATTTTCTGTAATTATATTTACTTAAATATATATGAGGTTTTGAAAAAAATAAATATTTTTTCTTAATTATTTTTGAATCTTATTTATGTTGATTGTAATTATTTATTAAGTAATTTTCTTGAATTGGATGGTTCTAAGTTTTTTAATATTATCAAAATTATAAGATTAAGAATATGCTAAATTTGAATAAGAAAGTAAAAATTTTAATTTTATCAGTTTTGATGTCTTCGTGTGTCTATGCAGATCAAGATATTGTGACATGTAAACCTAATAGTGTGGTTTTTAATGATATATTAAATTGTTTTCTTATTGATTTTAAAAAAGTCGATAAAGATTTAAATTTTATTTATCAGAAAAAAATGGAAAAATTATCTGAAAAAGATAGAATCAAATTGAAAATATCTCAAAGAAATTGGATTAAGAAGAAAGAAAATTTATGTGTTGCAAATGAAGAAGAGTACGGACGAGAAAGTCATTTCGAGGCATTAGCATGCCAAACAAAAATGACAAAAGAGCGAATTGTATTCTTAAAGAATTATTAAGTAATATATATGATTTGTTATATTTAAATATAGAATTAATTAGCTTGTTAAAATTAAGAAAAACCTTAATTAAAACAAACGAGGTTTTTCTTAATTGTTTCAAGACTATGATTCAGACTGGATGAAAGATAACTATTTATCCTCCAAAACACCCTCCAACACCTCTTCACTCGGTGCAAAATAATACGCACCATCCAGTGGTGTCACAAAATGCAGCAGTCGGTCATGAATACCATCGCCACTGGTTCCAAACATACGCTCTAGCATTTGATCAATTCTGCTCAGGTCTTTGGTATAGGCAATAAAAAATAAACCTTGATCGCCTTTTCCATCGCCATAAGGCAGGCTATGGCGCAGAATTTCTAATTCTTCACCTTCCTCATCTTCTACCACTGTTCGTGCAACATGGGCATTATCTGGTTTTACATCGTCATCAAGTTCAATAGATTCCAGTTTGGTGCGTCCCATCACCTGTTCTTGCGCATCAACTTTGAGTTTTTTCCACTTTTCAAGGTCATGCGCATAACGCTGTGCGAAAACAAAACTTCCATCTGTAAAAATTGTATGTTCATCACCCAGTAATGCTGTTTCTGCACGATCGTCTGAAAACTGTGGATTTTCAGTGCCATCTATAAAGCCCGTGATATCGCGACCATCGAAGTATCTAAAGCATACACGTTCATCCAAAACTTCTACTTGATCCTGTATGCCTTCAAAAAAAGCCTGACTTAAAGCAAAACAGATATCTGCTCGAGTACTGGCAATATGAATGAGCACATCGGTGGGCACTGCGGGCATATGAAAAGCACCGTGAATCGGTTCAAGTGTCTTAAACCCTTCAGGAGTCTGTGTATAAAGCTGTTTCCACAAAGCTGCACCAAATGCTACACCTGTTTTGATCTGCGCATTGGGATGTTGTGTGATCAATCGATCGCGGGTTGTCAATAAAGCCTGTAATTGTTTCTTTAAGCCTTCTACCGACAAGTTGCCCAAGTTCAAAACAATAAAACGCGCATGATCTGAGGGTAGGGGAAGAATGACAGATTGTGCAGTCACCAGTGACTCCTAAAGCATTATTTAAATTCAATATTTCTCTATTGTGCCGTATCTTTGCTGCATATTAAATACGCGGTAGCGATATTTTTATCGATGATTAGAATCGGATTCATACAACAGGTATAATCCCATTTTTGCTTTATGTTCAGGTTATGTCATTTCAAGTTTGGATAGGCTATATGCTGGCGTGTTGGGTGATTAGTCTATCTCCCGGCGCAGGTGCGATCGCCTCAATGTCGAGTGGTTTGAATTATGGCTTTCGTCGTGGCTATTGGAACGCACTTGGCCTACAGTTAGCACTTTTGGTGCAAATTGGAATTGTTGCAGCCGGTGTGGGCGTACTATTTACCACAACACCGTGGGCTTTTTTACTGGTGAAATGGTTTGGAATCGGTTATTTACTCTATTTGGCCTATTTGCAATGGACGGCGCCTGTTCAATCGATTCAGATTCATTCCGAGCAACTTGAAATTTCTCGTCAGCGTCTGATTCTCAAGGGTTTTGTTGTCAATATCAGTAATCCAAAAGCGATCGTGTTCTTACTCGCGGTATTGCCACAATTTATTGATCTAGCGCGCCCGCAAGCACCACAGTACGGCATTATGGCCCTAACCATGGTGCTGATCGATTTGATTGTAATGGCGGGATACACCGGATTGGCTGCCAAGGTGCTGCGCTTATTGCGCTCACCGCGACAGCAAAAATATATGAATCGCAGCTTTGCGGTGATGTTTAGTGGCGCAGCGCTCTTGCTGAGCATGGTCAATCAAACGCACTAAACTAATACTTATAAATACTTAGGTTGCTGACGGCGCGCCTTAATTTTTTGAACCAGAAAAATTGCGATAAACAACATCGACATACAAATTACAATACTTAAGCCTGTGGCAATGTTTAAGCCCGCGCTGGACCAGAGTCCAATACTCACACCCAGTTGAGCAAACACAAATGTCCAGATCACCATTTGTTTAGGGGAGTGCGCCACCAGACGTGCCGTCAAGGCTGGAATAACCAGTAAAGCGCCCATCAGCAGAGAACCTACAGCACGTAGCGCAAGCACTGTAAATAAGGCCAACAGCAACATGAAAATCAAGCGTTGCCATTTGGCATTTACACCTTCACTAATGGCGATATCTGGATCAATCGCGATCTGGATTTGTGCTTGCCAATACCGATACAAAGTGCACAGCGCAAAACCAATCACGATTACAAAGATTGGTAACTCATCCCAGCTAATGGTGAGCAGGTCGCCAAATAAGTAGCTGAGCAATTCAGGGCGTAAGCTAGGTAAATATTGAATAAACAATAATCCTGAGCAGAGTAGCGTCGCTGAACACAATGCCAGTAAAGCATCGTTGGGTAAGCGTGGATCATGTAAGACCCATAAAATACCCACCAGCAACAAAGCCAGCAGGGTGACGCCAAACCATAACGGTAAACTCAGAGCACCTGCCACCGCAACACCGAGTAACGTGCCGTGGGCCATGGTGTCTGCAAAAAAGGACATTCTGCGCCACAGCATCAGACAGCCCAACGGCGCGGTCAAAAATACCAGTAAAGTGCCCATCGTCCATGCGGGAAGGAGGAGTTGTAGCCACTCGGTCATGGATTAAGCTTCCGGTTCGGGATGAATATGAGGGTGATCGAGATGCGTACAAGGCTCCACATGGTCGCCATGAGCACAATGATCGTGATGATGTTGATAGGGCACGCGCTGACCGCCAAAAATTGCCAAGTATTCAGGATGTTGCTGAACACTTTCAGGCAAGCCGCTACAACAAATATGTTTATTAAGGCAGATCACGCGCTGTGTACCTTGCATGACCCATTGTAAGTCATGCGACACCATCAAAATAGCGCAGCCATAGCGCTCGGGAAGACTACGTACGTAATCATAAAGCTCGGCCTCTGACTGAATATCGAGACCTTGCATTGGTTCATCCAGAACTAAAATATCCGGTTGACGCAATAACGCACGTGCTAACAGCACACGTTGTCGTTCACCGCCAGACAATTGCTGTACTTTAGCTAAAAGCAATTTGGCAATGCCCGTATCTTGGACAATTTCATCCCGCAACGACTTACTGCACTTTTCTAGGTCGAGCAGATCTTTTACCCGCAGCGGTAAACTGTGTGAAGGATTGAATTTCTGTGGCACATAGGCCATCTTGAGTTTTTTGGCGGTGCGGATTTTGCCTTGCGTGGGCTTGGTAATGCCCAGTAATACTTTAATTAAAGTCGACTTTCCTGCACCGTTGGGACCAATCAAGGTCACAATTTCATTTTGATGCAAGGCAAAGTCAATATTTTTAAGGATATCTCTGTCATCGCGATGAACAAAAATTCCATCTAAGCGAATAAGCTCAGAGGTTAACGCGGCTGGGTGCACTGCTGACATTTTCCAGAAATTTCAATAATCGTATGCTGCGCACTGAACTGATCAGAGGCGGCCAGCTGATTGAGTTGGCTGGTAAGGCCTTGAGAAGATGCTTCTTTTACCACATGACATTCGGTACAAATCAGGAATGCAGCCTGATGCCCTTCACGTGGATGACAACAAGGAATATAGGCATTGATTGACGTCAAACGATGGATTAGACCTTTTTCAAGTAAAAAATCCAACGTTCGGTAAACTGTCGGCGGGGCAGCAGGGCGGTCAGAATCGCTTTTAATTTTCGCAAGCAAGTCGTAGGCACCCATCGGACCCGATGCATTTAAGATCAGTTCCAGAACTTCTTTACGTAATGGTGTTAAGCGTGCTCCCGCTGCGGCACATAAGCTTTCTGCTTCAGCCAGACGCGCAGCTACATTGTGATGGTCATGGACACCATGTAATGCATTGTGATGTTCGTGGGAACAGGAGCTCATAAGACAACCTCGTAGTTTTATCAAATATTAACATGAACTCATAGATGTTACGATTAGGCTTAGGAATTTTTGCAATTTTGTTATAATATAACACAGTTCCAGATCTAGGTTTTAATTTGCTCATGTTGCGTTTTGTGCTGATTTGTTGTTTGACTCTTTTAAGTGCTGCCAGTTGGGCACAAGGTCCCTTGGTGGTATCTACTCATCCTTTATATTTGATTGCCCAAAAAATTACGGCAGGCGTGGAAGAACCACAACTATTATTAAGCAATCAATCCGGGCATGACGTTCAGTTGACGCCTGCACACCGCAAAGCCATACAAGATGCGTCTTTGGTGATCTGGTTGGGTAAGGCGCATGAAGCACCTTTGGCTAAATTGCTCGACAATAACGCAAAAGCAGTTTCCATCATTAACTCCCAGATTGGCACATCACTCCCGCAACGAACCACGCGTGGGGTACCCATTGCCAATACCATCGATACGCATGTATGGCTCGATCCTAATAATGCGGTACGTATTGGCTTCTTTATTGCGGCATTACGCTCGCAGCAAATGCCAGAAAACAAAACCAAATACTGGAATAACGCACGCTTGTTTGCCCGAGACATGCTACAGGCTGCGCAAAAGTACAACAGTACTGCCGCTCCAAAACCTTACTGGTCGTATCACGATGCCTACCAATATCTAGAGCGCTCACTGAATCTTAAATTTGCCGGTGCACTGACGGATGATCCACATGTAGCACCAACAGTAGGTCAAATCAAATACTTAAATGACAATCGTCCAAGTGAGAGAATGTGCCTCATGGCCGAAGCACATGCCAGCAAAAACCAATATCAAAAACTTAGCCCAATTGTCTTTGAGTCGGTAGACGAAAGTCTGACAGGTGAAAATGACTTTGTCGTCGCTTGGCAGAAACTGGCCAGTCAAACCGTGAAATGTGTGCAAACAGCAAGCAAATAAGCACATTATTGTGAAGCGCTTCCCACTCTTGAAGCGCGAAGCAATCTTAGAAAAAAACATGACTTAGGTCGGGAAATGATTGCATGTTTAGGGGGTGGGCTCTATAATGCCTGCGATTAAAAACGATCAACTGCGAAACTTGTCAAGCATTCATGCTGTGAGTGGATAAACAATGAGCCGACCTAGTCGCTTGATTGACCGACGATTAGCGAAAGCAATGGTCTTCTTACAAGCATTAATGATCCCTGTTTCTAGCTTGATTGCATGGGGAGTGAAAGACTCAACTGCTGCACTAAGTGCTGCTTTGGGGGCTTTTGTATGCTGGATTGCACACGTATATTTTTGTTGGCAGTCATTCCGTGCAGCTGGAGCTAGAGCATCTAGACAGGTTCTCTCCAATATGTATCGAGGCATATTGGGAAAATTTGCAATCGTGATCGTTGGATTTATTTTAATTTTAAGCAACGTCAAACCGTTATCACCGGTGGCATTGTTTTGTGGTTTTATTCTCGTTCAAGCCATGTCGTGGGTCGCTCCGTTTTGGGTGTCACGTCTACAAAAACGAGTTTAGGCACATCAAAAGTTGAAAAATTTTTTGAGTGTGACGAGATATCAAGCAGCTTGCGAGATTCGTCTACTCTTTTTAGTAATTGACATTGACCAGGTGTGATTTATGGCTGCTGAAGAACATGCCCTTACTTCGACAGAGTATATCAAGCATCACTTGACCAATTTGACCTATGGCAAAATGCCGGACGGAACTTGGAAATTGGCTGAGAATGCAAAAGAAGCTCAAGAAATGGGGTTTTCTGCTATTCACTTGGACTCGATGGGTTGGTCAATCGGCCTTGGTATCATTTTCTGTTTGGTTTTCTGGTGTGCTGCAAAAGCTGCAAAAGCGGATGTGCCATCAAAATTCCAATCTGCAATCGAAATGATTATCGAGTTTGTTGATTCCAGCGTTCGCGATACCTTCCATGGTAAATCACGTCTGATTGCGCCTCTTGCTTTGACCATTTTTGTGTGGATTTTCCTCATGAACTTGATGGACCTTATCCCTGTGGATTGGGTGCCGATGTTGGCTCAAATTATTGGTGCACACGTGTTTGGCATGGACCCTCACCATGTTTATTTCAAAATCGTACCATCTACTGACCCGAACATTACCCTAGGTATGTCGCTGTCTGTATTTGTGCTGATTTTGTTTTACAGCATTCGTGAGAAAGGCATTGGCGGATTTGTTGGTGAATTGGCACTTAACCCATTTAACCCAAGTAACCCAGTTGCAAAAGCGTTGTTGATTCCAGTGAACTTAATTCTGGAATTGGTAACTTTCCTTGCACGACCAATTTCATTGGCTCTACGACTTTTCGGTAACATGTATGCGGGTGAGTTGATTTTCATCTTGATCGCACTTTTACCGTTTTGGATTCAATGGGCATTGTCCGTGCCTTGGGCAATCTTCCACATTCTCGTCATCACGTTGCAGGCATTCATTTTCATGATGCTGACCATCGTATACTTGAGCATGGCAAGCGAAAAGCATTAATGGTTTATCCCTAGTTATCATAGGGATAGCTAGGTACAATTTTTAGTTTAATTTGGTAATAACCTAACCTCTGAGGAATTTTTCATGGAACTCACTTTAGGTCTAGTTGCAATTGCATCTGCTATCTTGATCGCTTTCGGTGCTTTAGGTACTGCGATTGGTTTTGGTCTTTTAGGTGGTCGCTTTTTAGAAGCTGTTGCTCGTCAACCAGAACTTGCTCCACAACTTCAAACTCGTATGTTCTTAATCGCAGGTCTTCTTGATGCTGTGCCTATGATCGGTGTTGGTATTGGCTTGTTCTTCATCTTCGCTAATCCGTTTGTAGGTTAATCATCTTAATTCCGAAATCCACCATTTTGAGGAATTGCTATGAATATTAACCTCACATTGATTGGTCAAGCGATTGCATTTGCGATTTTCGTCGCATTCTGCATGAAATTCGTTTGGCCACCACTAATCAATGCGATTAGTGAGCGTCAGCGCAAAATCGCTGATGGCTTAAATGCTGCTGAAAAAGCAAAGGCGGATCTCGCTGATGCTCAGGCGCAAGTTAAGCAAGAGCTTGATGCTGCTAAAGCACAAGCGGCTCAATTGATCGAACAAGCGAACCGTCGTGCAGCACAATTGATTGAAGAAGCGCGCACCCAAGCAACTGCTGAAGGTGAACGTATTCGTCAACAGTCAAAAGAGACTGTTGATCAAGAAATCAATGCTGCTCGCGAAGAATTACGTCAACAAGTGGCTGCTTTGGCAGTTGATGGTGCAGAAAAAATTCTGAGCCAGCAAGTTGATCAACAAGCTCATGCTGCCATGCTTGAACAGCTGGCTGCTAAACTTTAAGCGAGGGAAGTATGGCTGAACTCTTGACGTTGGCACGCCCGTACGCTAAAGCAGCTTTTGCTTACGCTTCTGAGCAGGGTGCGACAGATAACTGGTCCACAGCATTACAAGTGCTCAGTGCAGCGGTGCAAGACGAAGCATTTTCCGCTTATTTGAATCGTCCTGAACTTACTCCTTCAGAGCAAGTTGAGCTTTTCGCTAAAATTTTAGGTGAAGATCAATCACAAGCAGTGTCAAATTTTTTGACGCTTCTTGCTGATAATGATCGTTTGATTCTTTTGCCAGAAATCGCAGAAGAATACGAAGAGCTTAAATCACAGAATAACAACGTGGTAGATGTCGTGATTGAATCGGCATTTCCATTGTCTGCTGAACAAGAACAACTGTTAAAAACTGCTCTCGAAAAGCGTTATAACAGCTCTGTGACGATCGCAGTAGAAGTGAAGCCTGCATTAATTGCAGGTGTTGTTATTCGTGCAGGCGATCAAGTGATAGATGATTCTGCGCTGAACAAGCTTGAAAAAATGCGGACTCGTCTTCTTGCATAATGCATAAAAGAAGACTGAACTTTAAAAAGATTGAGGAATAGCGCAATGCAACAACTGAATCCATCCGAGATCAGTGCGCTCATTAAACAGCGTATAGGCGATCTGGACACCAGCGCGACCGCGAAGAACGAAGGTACCATCGTCATGGTATCTGACGGTATCGTGCGCATTCACGGTCTTGCTGACGCAATGTACGGTGAAATGATCGAATTTGACGGCGGCTTATTTGGTATGGCACTGAACCTAGAACAGGATTCAGTGGGTGCCGTTGTTTTAGGTAACTACCTAAGCCTTCAAGAAGGTCAAAAAGCTCGTTGTACCGGTCGTGTACTTGAAGTGCCAGTTGGTCCTGAACTTCTTGGCCGTGTCGTAGATGCTTTGGGTAACCCAATTGATGGTAAAGGCCCAATTGATGCGAAATTAACTGATGCTGTTGAAAAAGTAGCACCGGGCGTAATTTGGCGTCAATCGGTCGACGAACCTGTTCAAACTGGTTATAAATCAGTTGATACCATGATCCCTGTAGGTCGTGGCCAGCGTGAGTTGATCATTGGTGACCGTCAAACTGGTAAAACAGCAATGGCGATCGATGCGATCATCGCTCAGAAACATTCAGGCATTAAATGCGTATACGTTGCAATTGGTCAAAAACAATCGACCATCGCAAACGTAGTGCGTAAGCTTGAAGAAACTGGCGCTATGGCGTACACCACTGTTGTCGCTGCTGCGGCTGCTGATCCTGCTGCTATGCAGTACTTGGCACCGTACTCAGGCTGTACAATGGGTGAATACTTCCGTGACCGCGGTGAAGATGCGTTGATCATTTATGATGATTTGTCTAAGCAAGCTGTTGCTTACCGTCAAATCTCATTGCTTCTTCGTCGTCCACCAGGTCGTGAAGCATATCCAGGTGACGTATTCTATCTTCACTCTCGTCTTCTTGAGCGTGCTTCGCGCGTTTCAGCTGACTACGTTGAGAAATTCACGAATGGCGCAGTAACGGGTCAAACCGGTTCTTTGACTGCATTGCCAATCATTGAAACTCAAGCGGGTGACGTATCTGCATTCGTACCAACCAACGTAATTTCGATTACTGACGGTCAGATCTTCCTTGAAACATCATTGTTCAACGCGGGTATTCGTCCTGCTGTGAACGCGGGTATTTCGGTATCGCGTGTTGGTGGTTCAGCTCAAACCAAGATCATCAAGAAATTGTCTGGTGGTATCCGTACCGCTCTTGCACAATATCGTGAATTGGCTGCGTTTGCTCAGTTTGCTTCTGATCTTGACGAAGCAACGCGTAAACAACTTGAGCATGGTCAACGTGTAACTGAGTTAATGAAGCAGAAACAATATGCTCCTTACTCAATTGCAGACCAAGCTGTTTCTGTTTATGCATCTAACGAAGGCTACATGGCTGACGTAGAAGTGAAGAAAATCGTAGACTTTGATGCTGCGCTCATTTCTTACTTCCGTTCTGAATATGCGCCTTTGATGCAACAGATCGATGAAACTGGTGATTACAACAAAGACATCGAAGCAGCAATCAAATCAGGTATTGAGAGCTTCAAAGCGATTCAAACTTACTAAGTTTATCTTTAGTTAAGTTTGGTTCACGGATCAACCTTCGAAGGCTCGAAAGAGCTTTCGACTACTAGGTTAAGCGTATGGCAAATTTAAAAGAAATTCGCGCCAAAGTAGCCAGTATCAAGAGCACGCAAAAGATTACTCGCGCGATGCAAATGGTGGCTGCTTCTAAAATGCGTCGTGCGCAAGAGCGCATGGCCCAAGGCCGTCCGTATGCCGATAATATGCGCCGTGTAATTGCTCACTTGGTCCAAGCAAACCCTGAATACAAACATCGTTATATGGTTGATCGCCCTGTTAAGCGTGTTGGCTATATCGTGGTGTCTTCAGATCGTGGTTTGGCAGGTGGCTTGAACATTAACTTGTTCAAGAAAGTTGTGCAGCATGTCAAAGCACAACAACAGCAGTCAATTGAAGTTGAATTTGCTTTGATTGGTCAAAAAGCGGTTTCGTTTTTTAAGAATTACGGCGGTAAAGTGCTTGGTGCAACGACCCAGCTTGGCGATGCGCCAAGTCTTGAACAGTTGACAGGCTCAGTACAGGTCATGCTTGATGCATTTGACAAAGGCGAGTTAGATCGTATCTACCTTGTGTCAAATGGCTTCGTCAATGCAATGACTCAGCAGCCTAAAGTTGAACAACTTGTTCCTTTAGCACCAGCAGAAGAAAGCGATAACCTCAACCGTACTTATGGTTGGGACTATATCTACGAACCAGAAGCAGAACAATTGTTAAATGGTTTGTTGGTTCGCTATATCGAGTCGATGGTTTATCAAGGTGTAATTGAAAACGTTGCATGTGAGCAATCAGCTCGTATGGTCGCAATGAAAGCAGCGACAGACAACGCAGGACAATTGATTAAAGACCTACAACTCATTTACAACAAGCTGCGTCAAGCCGCGATTACTCAGGAAATTTCCGAGATCGTTGGCGGTGCCGCTGCCGTTTAACATTATTAAGTTTGAATTGAGGAGACAGCAATGAGTAGCGGTCGTATCATTCAGATCATCGGCGCGGTAATCGACGTCGAGTTTGAGCGCAATAGCGTTCCTAAGATCTATGACGCTCTCCAAGTTGACGGTACTGAAACTACATTAGAAGTTCAGCAACAGCTTGGCGATGGTGTTGTTCGTACCATCGCAATGGGTTCTACAGAAGGTCTTAAACGTGGCCTTAACGTAACCAGCACAAATGCACCGATTTCTGTTCCAGTAGGTCCGGCTACACTTGGCCGTATCATGGACGTTTTGGGTCGCCCAATTGATGAAGCAGGTCCAGTTGCGACTGAAGCGCGTTTGCCAATTCACCGTCAAGCACCTTCATATGCTGAACAAGCAGCTTCTACTGATCTTTTAGAAACTGGTATTAAAGTCATCGACTTACTTTGCCCGTTTGCTAAAGGTGGTAAAGTTGGTCTGTTCGGTGGTGCTGGTGTTGGTAAAACCGTTAACATGATGGAGTTGATCAACAACATCGCGAAAGCTCACTCAGGTTTATCTGTGTTTGCTGGTGTTGGTGAGCGTACCCGTGAAGGGAACGACTTCTATCACGAAATGAAAGATTCTAACGTTCTTGACAAAGTAGCAATGGTCTATGGTCAGATGAACGAGCCACCAGGTAACCGTTTACGCGTAGCGTTGACTGGTTTGACCATGGCGGAATATTTCCGTGATGAAAAAGATGAAAACGGTAAAGGCCGTGACGTATTGTTGTTTGTTGACAACATCTATCGTTACACACTTGCAGGTACTGAAGTATCAGCATTGTTAGGCCGTATGCCATCTGCAGTAGGTTACCAGCCTACACTTGCAGAGGAAATGGGTGTACTTCAAGAACGTATTACGTCGACTAAGTCTGGTTCGATCACATCGATCCAAGCGGTATACGTACCTGCGGATGACTTGACTGACCCATCGCCTGCAACAACGTTTGCTCACTTAGATGCAACTGTTGTATTGAGCCGTGACATCGCATCTTCTGGTATTTATCCAGCGATCGATCCACTTGACTCAACTTCACGTCAGCTAGATCCATTGGTTGTTGGTGCTGAGCATTATGAAATTGCACGTTCTGTACAGAACGTATTGCAACGTTATAAAGAGCTTAAAGACATCATCGCGATCTTGGGTATGGATGAATTGGCAGAAGAAGATAAGTTGGTTGTTTACCGTGCGCGTAAAATCCAACGTTTCTTCTCTCAACCATTCCACGTTGCTGAAGTATTTACGGGTGCACCTGGTAAATTAGTACCACTTAAAGAAACGATTCGTGGCTTTAAAGGTCTTTTAGCTGGTGAATACGATCACATCCCAGAACAAGCGTTCTACATGGTGGGTGGTATTGACGAAGTAATTGCTAAAGCTGAGAAACTTTAATTAGCAACTCTAATTTAGGAGGTTCTCATGGCGACGATGCAATGTGATGTCGTAAGTGTGAAAGAGTCAATTTACTCTGGACAAGTTACGATGTTGATCGCTAAAGGTGCAGGTGGTGAGTTGGGTATTTTACCTGGACACGCGCCACTGGTAACCTTGCTCCAACCAGGACCGATCCGCGTTCAGTTGGAAAATGGTACAGAAGAAATCGTTTATGTATCAGGCGGTGTGTTAGAAGTTCAGCCTCACGTTGTGACCGTGCTTGCAGATACTGCAATCCGTGCTGACAACCTAGATGAAGCAGCAATTGTTGAAGCGCGTAAGCACGCCGAGCAATTGCTTGCCAATCAGAAGAGTGATCTGGATTCTGCTGCTGCACTTGCTGCGCTTGCAGAAACTGCAGCTCAGCTTGAAACGATTCGTAAAATCAAGAATCGCGCGCTTTAAGCCACGATTTTGGATTGAAGAAGCCACCGTCAGGTGGCTTTTTTTATGTCTGTTGTTTAGCCAAGCTTTGCGCTAAGCTCTGTTGCAAATAGGTGCAGCAGAGGACATGACAGATATGGCGTTTCAAAACATCACGGGCCTTCAGTGGGCATCGTTGGGACCAGATGCGCTTCAGGTCTTGCAGATCGACAATGAATTTTGTACGGCTCAAGTGGCTCTACAGGGTGCGCAAGTTCTACAATTTTATTCTAAGCAACATCAGCGTGATGTACTCTGGCTCTCAGATCGTAATTCATTTGTAGCAGGAAAGGCTATTCGTGGTGGCATTCCGCTATGTTTTCCATGGTTTGGTGCGCATGCAATTGAAACAGACTATCCTGCACATGGCTTTGCCAGAAATATGCAGTGGCAATTCAAAGATGCTCAATATCAACAGGGTCAAGGACACAGCTTGACCTTTGAACTTCGTGATCATGCTGCGACTCGTCGTTATTGGGATGCCGCATTTTGTCTTGAAATGCACATCCGGTTGGGGCAAACCCTTGAACTCAACTTTCGATTGAATAACTTAGATCTCCATCCGATCAGCTTCGGTTTTGCTTGGCACAGTTATTTTGCTGTCAAGACTCAACGTACCCGACTGTATGGCGTTGAAGGGTGTTCTTACATCGATCAACTAGATGGTCATCAGATCAAGCAGCAGGATACTGCTTCGCTTGAGTTTCATTGTGAAACCGATCAGATCTATCCGCTCACGAAAGGAAAATTTCGCTTAGATGACTCGTCTACAACACAAATTGTGATTGAGACATCTGCACAAAGTGCGGTGGTGTGGAACCCATGGATTGAAAAAACCAAGCGCATGGCCGATTTAGCACCTCAAAGCTGGCAAGAATTTGTTTGTGTTGAGGCTGCACAGGTGGCCACCGAGCAACAAACACTATTGCCTGAGCAGCAACTCAGTTATCAACTTTGTCTTAGTCTGAACGATCTCTAGGGCGCTTTAAGATTTAGAGTCTGTGCTTGAAGCCGTCGAGTTTGGATTAACAATTAGGGCAGCCAGTTTCAGCATTTCAGTTTGTAGCGTATTGAGCTGATGCTGAATAGCCACAATATCCTGTTTTTTCCAGTTCAATGTCTGTTGAAACAGATCGCTCTGTAACAGCTGCTCATTGGTATTGATCAGCTGTTGACGTAATTTTTCAACTTCTGGGCTCTTCAGTTGTAACTGATTGAGATTGTCATTGAATTGGGTCAACTGGGTTTTAAAGTGAGATAATGTTTGCTGTGCGGCCTGCGGGTCTTGTTCTTGAAGTGCAGTTTCAAGCTGGCTTTGCGTCGCTTGTAACTTTTGCATGTCTTGACCTACTTTAAGCTGCAAATCTGCCGCGTCGCGAAGCAAGTAAAATAGATTCGTGGTCGATGAGCGTTCTTCATTGTTGAGGGCATCATCACTACCTTGATTATCGATAGGCATGTTGTCTTGATTGGCCGATGTCATGCTTCGCTCACGCGCTGTACTTTCCGCGTCGGGTGGTTGATCACACCCCACAAACAATATGCTACAGCTCAGCACAAGCAAAGAAAATTTAGCAGCGAAAGGTGTAGGCATCATCATTTTTTCCATCCAAAGCCATATGACATCCACATTATCAAACAGAAACTTCAAATGGCGCCATATTGTTAATTCTACAATTAGAGCATGCCCGATTTAGCAGAATATGAAGGTCATGTTGTAAAAGTATTGTTTTTAGAGGATAGAATGCATGAGGCATACCTGCGGCATGCCTCATATAGAATGGCTTATTTGGCTAATTCTTGATTAATGGCATCAATCAGGCGAGGATCATCTGCGGTAATGTCGGGTGCAAAACGGGCAACGACTTCGCCTGTTTTACTGACTAAAAATTTTTCAAAATTCCATAGCACTTCTGGTGGTTCATTTGGGGTCAGACCATATTCAACCAAGTCTTTCCACCACGGGCCTTCTCCAATACGTTCGGGCTGTGCTTGAATAAGAGTTTGATAAAGCGGATGCTTGTCTTCACCAGCAACCGAAATTTTTGCAAACAATGGAAATTTCACATCAAAATTTAAAGAGCAGAACTGCTGAATTTCTTCATTCGTTCCAGGCTCTTGTTCCAAAAAGTTATTGGCCGGAAAGCCTAAAATGGTTAAACCTTGATCTTTTTTAGCTTGATACAGTGCTTCGAGTCCTTCGTACTGCGGCGTGAGGCCACATTTTGATGCAACGTTCACAATCAAGAGTACTTGGCCATGGTATTGTTCAAGATCGACCGCTTGGCCTTGAATGTCTTGAACAGGAATATGATAAACCGACTGACTCATATCGAATCCTTATGCAAAAGAAAGAGTAAAAATAAGCTTACAAGAGCATGTATTGAGGGCGCTCAGGCATATCATACGATGACATGTTTAAATGCGATGTATAGCATAATTTTGTGATGAAACAGATCGTTAAGATTTGGGATTAACCCGTTCTAAGCTGTACGGGTGTGTGTCCGGTGTAACGTTTAAAAAATGCGATGAAGCTCGAGCTTTGATGATAGCCCAGCTCAAGCGCAATACGTTTGACTGAATCACCCTGACGAATTTTTGCAACTGCGTATACCACTTTGGCTCGATTGCGCCATTCAGAGAGCCCCATGTTTAACTCTTGCTGACATAAGCGCAGCGCATGTCGCTCGCTAATCTCAAAATCATCAAGAATTTGCTGTAGGCTTTGAGCAAAGCGTTTGGCATCGGCCAAAGCATTTAAAATCGGTGCCAGTACGGGATGCGCTGACGCTGGTAAATAATGATCATATTGTTTGGCTGTCAGGAGCTGATCCAGCAATACCTGTAATAAGTGCAGACGGCTTTGCTCGGAATGATCACGTGTCGGATCTAGAATCTCTTTTACCAAGACATGAAAAAATGGCTGGATCTCGAGTGTTTTTGGGCAATCACTCAATTTCGCGGAAAGCTGAGGATGTAGCCGAATACACACAAAATGTGTCGGCTGATCGATATTAAGACAACAATGTGTGGTCCGTGGTGGTAGCCACACACCGTAATTGGGTGGTGCGAAAAATGTCCGTTGCTCGACCTGAATTTGCAGCAGTCCATTCAAGCTAAAATTAAAATCCCCCCAAAGCGATGAATGTGTAAGCACTTCATCGTGGGGGTGAAAGAAAAACTCATGGATATCAATCTGCTCTTTGAGCATCGCTGCGGCAGATGATACGGAAGATAAATCCATATGAGAAATCCGAAAAAATTTACTGTTCGCAGTGAAGCTTTGGATTGCTTAAACCTTTAACTAAGGTAAATAAACCAATTAAGGCCAATACAACAAAATTGAGCACACCATAAATTAAGATATTTTCATTAAAATGGTCAACTACATAGCCGCCGATCAAAGAGCCTGTCGCAATCATGACCTGAAACATCCCGACGAACAGTGGCATGCCTTTTTCGACGGCTTTAGGCGCATGAACAAACATCCAGATATTGGCCGAAGTTGGAAATGCACCAAAGGCAAAGCCCCATAACGCAGTTAAAATCATCGCGCCGGCTTCATGAATGGCAAAGACGGGAAAGCTAAAGAAAACAACCGCAAAACATACGCCCACAAAAGCCATGGTGTAGCGAATATTCAAATTACCACTATAGCCTGCAAAGGCATTACCAAATACTCCCGCAATACCGTATAGCAAAAGCAGACTACTGATGGTGGTGCCGTCGAATCCTGCAATATGTTTAAAAAAAGGTGCGAGGTAACTATAAGCACAAAAGTGTGCCAAACCCATCAATAGCACAATTAACATGCCGTTACGTGCTTTAGGCACTCGCAATAAGACTGGTAGGTCTTGAAGTCGAATCGATGATTCAGGAACCAGCACCGGTAAAAAACGTAGCTGTAACAGCAGCACCACAAAACCAATGATGGCAGTAATACCAAAAGCACTACGCCAGCCATAAAATTCGCTTAACCACGTGCCAATGGGAACGCCCAGTACCGTGGCTAAGGTCACACCGGCCATCACTACGGCGGTAGCTTTGGCAATTGGTAAATGGGCAGGCGCCAATTTACCACTCAATGCAATTGCCGTGGCCCAGAACCCGCCAATGGCAATGCCCAGAATCATCCGGCTGATAAGCAGCACGTTAAAATCGTCTGCAAAGGCAGTCAAGGCATTGGCCAGTACCATAATGGCGGTCAATACAATCAGTACATAACGACGATCGAGCTGTTTAAAAATAACCGGCAGTGATGGTGCCGCCAGCGCCGCCATGACGCCGGGGAGCGTGATGATCAATCCGGCAGTACCCACCGAGATATTCAAATCAGTGGCCACGTCATTGAGTACCCCGACAGGTAAAAACTCACTGGTCACCAGTGCAAATGCCGCAATTGAAACAGCGAGTATGGCGAGCCAACTGCCACCAGTGGGACGAGAGGGCGTAGCCTCTTGAGCATGAAGCGCATTCATGATGAATATCCTAATTTTGGGAGATGCAAAGCGTGTGATCGATCTAATTTATAATTTAATAGTGATCATTATGAAAATAAAATAGTTGAACAATTCACCAGCGTCAAGTAATTTAATAGTGATTGTTATAAAAATAAACGTGGCGTTTATGACAGATGTAGCAAATGGCTTTGAGCAGCAGGATCAAGACGTGCCGTGCAAAAAAAAACGCGGGCGCCCAAAATGCTTTGATGAGCAGCAAGCGCTTGAAAAAGCGATGCTGCTGTTTTGGGCACATGGCTACGAGGCGACCTCAATCAATGATCTGACTCAGGCATTAAATGTGACTGCCCCGAGCTTGTATAGTACCTTTGGCGATAAGGCGACTTTGTTTTATAAAAGCATCGATTATTATTTAGCGCATGAGGCATGTCCCATCGAGCGTATTTTTGAACAAGCCAAAACTGCCAAAATTGCCTTTGAATTGTATTTTTATGACAATCTGAACCGTTTGCTGCAACCCAATAAGCCTTCCGGTTGTATGTTGGTGGTGGCGACCATGAACTGTTCCGAATCGACCCAGCAAGTTCAGCACACCTTGTTGTCAAAACGGTTGAAAACCAAACACAAATTATTGGAGCGCTTGCAACAGGGCATCATCGATGGTGATTTACCCGCCAATGCTCCGATTGAAACCATGACCGATTTTTATGCCACGCTGCTTCAGGGTCTTACGCTACAGGCACGTGATGGTGCAGATCTAGCGCAACTCACAGCGGTAGTAAAGTACGCTATGCAGAGCTGGTGTTTGTTTGTACAGTCGCATGGCGATCACGCGATATAAATGTCTGAAATGCGATATTTCAATTTCATCCGTCATTATCGACAATAATCGTATCTTCAGGATACAGAGAGCAGCATGAATCAGATCGCAAAAACCCAGTGGTGGGCTTTTTTATTGCCCTTAATTGCAGTACTGATTTGGTCGATGAATATTGCCGTTACGCGTTATGCGGTCGATCTGATTGAGCCGGCCAGCATCAGTTTTTACCGCTGGCTCATAGCCTTTATTGTGCTGACGCCTTTCATGCTATTCAAAGTCTGGGCGCAACGTGCTTTGGTCCGCCGGCATTTGGGCCAGCTTGCCATACTGAGTGCCTTCGGGATGGTGCTGTATCAGGGCTTATCTTATACCGCCGCGCATTATACTACCGCCACCAACATGGGAATTGTCAATGCATTCATTCCCGTGTTTACCATCTTTGTTTCAATGCTGATTTTAAAAGATATTCCCAATCGATTTGCGATTGTGGGCAGTATCATTTCGTTTTTAGGTCTGCTGTATATTTTAGGCAAAGGTGATTTTACTACGCTACTCAATATGGGCGGTCATTCGGGTGATTTACTCATGGTCGTGGCTGTCTTTTTCTATGCCTTTTATGGTGTATTCTTAAAAAAATGGCAGCTCAAAATTCCATTACTGATTAGTCTATATGTGCAAATCGGTTTTGCCTTGCTCTATCACATCCCGTTTTTAATGTATTTTGGTCTAGATGCAATTAATGCACGAAATGCACCGAGCTTACTTTATGCGGGTATTTTTCCTTCATTGCTGGCGCCGTTGCTGTGGATGCTGGCGGTACAACACATCGGGCCAAATCGTACCAGTATTTTTATGAATTTAATGCCAGTGTTTACTGCAATTATTGCCAGTTTATGGTTAGCCGAGCAATGGACTTTATTTCATACTATTGGTGGCATGATGATTTTGGTCGGCATTGTGATGGCACAAAAGAAAAATGCGCCTGTCATCGTACAAAATACCTCGTCTTAAAAGATCCGCTTTCTTTTTAATTTAACTGTATCTTCAACTTATGCGGGCGAGTATCTGAATGGACAGCGTGGTGTGGCAGTGTATTCAATACGATGGCAGAATAGGCAAAACATGCAGTAAATGGTAGTGTACTGATTGAGGGCGTGTGGTTGATCGTCTGGATGAGTTTTAGAATTGTCCATTTGGTATAAAACTTGAATACGCTAAACATGTAACGAATAAAATCAGGACGCAGCGGTGATTAATCCAGCCAACAAATGGGAAGCTTTAGATGCACATCTTTTGCAGGTGTTGCATGTGCTATTAACTGAAAAAAGCGTCTCCAATGCGGCCAAGCGGCTCAATCAATCCCAACCTGCCATCAGTACCGCACTCAAAAAACTCAGAGACATTACCGGCGATCAGCTTTTGGTTCGTAGTCGTAATGGCATGACCCCGACCGAACGTGGTGAAGCGCTACTTGAACCTGTGCGTCAAGCACTGGCGCAAATGGAACTGATTGCCACACAGCAGGTGCATTTTCATCCGGCCGAGTCGCGTCAAGTCTTTAATATTGCCGCGCCGGATTACCTCAACGCAATTGCGCTGGGTGAAGTGTTGCGTCGTGTACGACAAGAAGCGCCGCATTGCACCGTGATCATGCACTCGATGGCGCACGATGTAGATTATACCCATGCACTAGAAAGCGGGATGTATGATGCCGTGATTGGTAACTGGCCGCAGCCACCCGAATATTTGCGCCTTGCACCACTGTTTGAAGATGAAGTGGTGTGCCTGATGCGTAAATCGCATCCAATGGCTGCACGGCCGTTAACACTTGACGATTATCTACAAGCCGACCATATTGCCCCAACGCCATATACCGTTGGTCAGCGTGGCGTGATTGACCTGTACTTGGCCAAAGAACGAATCAAACGTAATATCGTGGCCTATGTGCCATACTTCGGCATGATTCCCTATATGCTGCTGCAATTTGACGCGATTTTTTCAGCACCGCGTTCATTCTCTCGCCATTATAGTGCATTGCTGCCACTCAAAGTGGTCGATGCGCCAGTCAAGTTCCCCAAGATTCCGTATTTCTTGCTCTGGCATGAGCGTTTACATCGTTCACAAGAACAGCGCTGGTTTCGTGAGCTGATTATTTCGGTACTTCGAAACGACAGTCACGTCTTAAACTAAATTCCTTTGTATCATCATAATGCGCATCCCTGATCAGGCGCGAGCATCAGATCATCATCTGCTGGCGCTTCTTTTCTTATTTATCATGGCCAATATGGATGCGTGATAGACATGTGTTATGGCATTTTTTGCATAAGCAACATTGCAGATTCTCAATAATCATTTCTTTGGTAGGAAACTTGCCTTTATCAGCGGGCGACATCGTTTTGCAAGCCATTTAAGCGAATGTCAAACAGCCATCGCTATGCATCTTCAGATAAATAGCCAGTGCTTTTACTTAAGGAAGTGGATCAGGGGAAGTGTGTAATGAACGCAGTACAACAAGGCAGATCATTAAAAAAACTGATGGGAAGCCTCGCGACTATTCTGGGGGGAATGGGCGCCATGCAAGTCGCAGATGCAGCCATCTGGAGTGATACCTCAATTGGCTGGCGCTACGGTACTCAATTTGCAGAACCTTATAAAAATGATGCCGCAGGCGATCGAATTGATATTACCAAGCAGATTTTTAATCTCACCCATGCCAGTGGTGATAAATATGGCTCCAACTTTTTTAATGTCGATTTACTTCAGTCAGATGATGAGCCCAACAGTACCCAGTCAAGTGGTAAAGGTGCCCAAGAAGCCTATGTGGTAATACGCCGTTATCTGGATGCAGGTGCACTGTTTAAAAAGGATTTGGCGGTACCCGGCTATATACGTGGCGCAGGTTTGACCGCGGGGTTAGACTGGAATACCAAAAATGACAGTTATGGCTCGAAAAAGCGCATGTGGGTGGTAGGCCCAACGGTTCGCTTTGATGTACCGGGCTTTTTAGATTTTAGTGTGCTGGCACTATTTGAAAGTAATGATCCGTCTTCTGATACGCCACGATTTGGTTACTCAACGGGTCGTTATACTTACGATACACATATGGCAGCACAGTTTACGTGGGGCATTCCGATTGCAAAAACACCGCTGTCCTTTGAAGGCTATGCACTGTGGATTGATGCTAAAGGAAAAAATGAATCTGGTGGCGATACCAAAGCGGAAACCCACATCGATGCACGCATTATGTATGACATGAGCGGATTGATCGGGCTAAAAGACAGCAAATTACGTGCGGGTGCAGGTTACGAATACTGGAAAAACAAATTCGGTAACGATACTGATGGTTTTGCCGGAAAGGGGGCCACTGCGAGCACACCTATGGTAAGAGTGGATTATCACTTTTAAGTGCTAAGGGCAGGGTGGGAGCATATGAACAGGGTTTTTATGTGCTCTCTTTTGTCTGAATAAATTTAAGTAAAAAATATTCTGACACGATGTGATGACTTATCGAATTCCACTATGATTACAGGATGTGTTTAAAAATTAAACAATTATCAGTTTTCTATAAAATTTGAATAAAAAGATCAATATAAATTAACTTTTTAAACAAATATTCAAATTGATTCGAACTTATTCTAATTATATGTAAGATAAATAATATATTTGTATTAATGAGTTGTTTCTTTCATACTACGCGCACTGTAAAAACAGTCACTTTTTAAGTGTACTGTTGCTACTTCCAGATTGTTGAACCCTCTGGATGTGATTGATACACATCCCTTTTTATGCTCAGTCATCCTCATATGACTGAGCTTTTTTTTGTCTGTCCATTTATCTAGGTAGCTAGATAGACAGATCTGTATAATATAAATTAAAGATAATTATTTACATTTGAGTGTTCATTCATTTAGTTGCGAATCACATCGCCAGTTTTGGCATCGAGAATCCGACTTGGCTGCTGGCTTAAACCCAAATCACCATTTAAATAATGTAATTGCTGCCCAAAATAGGCGGAAGCTTCCTGTAGTGAGCGCGCAGGTTCAAGTCCTGCCGGATTGGCACTGGTCGAGACAATAAAGCCGCCAAAGGCATGACACAGTGCCATACAAAGTGGGTGATTAGACACCCGAACAGCCACCTGATGATGTTGACCTGTAATCCAAGCGGGAATTTGCTGTGAATGGATCGGCAATAACCATGTCGTGGCGCGCTCATCGACGCCGCGCTGTGTCCAGCTTTGAATAACTTGCTGGCGAATATCTGGATCAAGTTCATCCAGTAGATGCTCGACCTGTGAAATATCTCCGGCCAGTAAAATCACGCCTTTTTCAATAGGGCGCTGCTTTAAACGCAGAATTTCATGAAATGCCTGCTCATTGAAGGGATCACAGCCCAAGCCCCAGACTGCCTCGGTCGGATAGGCCAGCACATCGCCCTGTGTCAGGTATTGGGCTGCTTCCGTAACGGAGGTGGTCAGCATAATTCATCTCCAAATTTAAAAATAACGCTATTGTGAACCTTAAAACCCGCCAGTACAACGTAGATAACGTCCCGACCGTTGAATGCACAGTCCCAACAGTTCAAGTTCCATGAGTTGACCGGTCAGCTCTGCGGTCGAGCCTTCAAACTGCTGTGCCAACTGATCGAGGTCTTGTCCCGTCCAGTCTAAGCGCTGATAAAGCGGAATCAGCTCTTCGGGAACAGCCAAGGCATCGGATACATCTTCAGGGGTAGAGGTGGCCGAGACTGCTGCCGTAGATTGAGCATGCCAATGTGTGGGAAGCGCTAAATCTTCCAGAATTTGCTCTGGATGATCCACCAAAATTGCTCCTTCTCGAATCAATTGATGGCAGCCTTGATGAAACTCACTATAAATATGTCCCGGAATCGCGAAGACCGTTTTACCTTGCTCAGCAGCTCGATTCGCGGTAATCAGTGAGCCACTTTCTTTTTTGGCTTCTACCACCAACACGCCTAAACTTAAGCCACTCACAATACGGTTGCGCCGTGGAAAATTGGCCTTTAACGGTGGTGTGCCCGGCAAAAACTCGCTGACGACTGCACCGCCTTGCGAAGCAATACTCTCGTATAATGTACGATTCCCTGCCGGATAACATCGATCCAATCCAGTTCCGACCACTGCAATCGCCCGTTGCTGCATGACACTGCCTTGATGGGCTGCTTCATCAATGCCGTGTGCAAGCCCACTGGTGATATAAAATCCTTTTTCACTGAGGTAATAGGCAAAGTCATAGGCCACTTGCCGACCATGTGGGCTGGGTTTACGACTGCCCACCACGGCAATTTGTGGCTGTAATAAGGGCTGAGCCGAACCACGACCAAATAAAATTGGAGGCTTGTCGGTATAGGGCATCAACTGGGCCGGATATAGTGGATCTTCTGGCGTAACAATAAAATCAGTGTGTTGCTGAATGTGCGCAAGCAAGTTTGAAAATGCCGATTGCCCCGCTGGTGTTGCGTATTCCGCAGCTCGCTTTAGATGATTGGCATGTAGCTTTAACTGTTGCCACTTGGCCAGATTCTGAGGTTCAAGCGCCGTTTCACAATCGCCAAAATGACGAACTAAGGTATTAAAACTTGAGAGTGAGTGTTGCACCAATGACCATACTGCAATGGTATGGCGATGGTGCGCAGAAAATTGTTTCATCATAAGTCTATTAATAATATTGTTTTATTCTTCATCTTGAGGAGGGCGAATTTCTGCCCCGACTTTAATGGGTAAGTTGCTCTCGAGTACGTAAGCGTAACTGAATTCATCAAAGGTTTTAAATATCATCAAACTTCCAATATTTTGATTCGGAAGTTTGATCAGTTCATGCGTTTTCGGGTCTTTGACGCTTTCGCCTTGCGCATAAATATCGAGTACTTGTCCTACTTTGGCACCTTGGTTCAAGCCTCGATTAAGCGTCACGACACTATTGCGTGCTGCTGTGGCAATGGAGCCCATAACACGAACAATCTTGCCACCTGCCACCATTTCATTGCCTTCGGTTGGATAAAACAATGTTGGTAACATGGCATCTTGCTCTGGCATGACCAAATCGCCACGACGTGTTTCTGCGTTATAGGTGTCGGTGAGTTCGAGCGTGGTGATCTCTTGTTCAGATTGCACTGCAATACCCGAAGCCACCTGAATCAGTTCGACGGCCAGAATGCGCTTTTTGCCGTGTTCATCTAGGGTGGTGTAAGGCTCACCCTCATGATAGATCGCATAACGCTGACCATTTTGTAGGCCCTGACCCCGCACAAAGATTTTTTGACCTTTGGCAGCCAGTACACGTTGATCAGTGGTGCCCACAACATAAGGCACAGACTCAATAGCGTCCGCCGATACAAGTGTCGAGCGCTCCAGCCATTGCTGAATTTGGCTTAGCGGAATGACGGGAATACTATTTTTTAATTCTTCAATGCGAACTTGTGGGGGTAAGGTGGTGCGGCCTGTATAACGACGAATAATTCCTTCACAGCCATCCCCCATATCTCGTCCAACGAGCGGTCGACCATTGAGCGTACACAGCAGCAATCGGTCGCCTGGATAAATCCAGTGTGGATTCTTCACATGTTTGTTACTGGCCCAGATCTCTGGCCATCGCCATGGTTTTTTTAAAAATTTTCCAGAAATATCCCAAAGCGTATCCCCTTTTTTGACCACATAGACATGCGGTGCACCTGCCTTGAGTGAGGGTGGATTGTGATTGCGCGTTGCAGCTTCGGCATTCGATATGCCCACTACACCACAGATGGCCAGCGCGAAACCGTATTGTTTAAGCCCCAAATGAGAAAACGTGCGTAAGCCGTTTAAAACCATGTTCATTATCATAATTCCTAAAAATTAGGTCTGTATTTGCGTTATAATAACGGCAATACATACATTTTTATTTCGAGTTGCCTTTCTTTGGGTTTTCTAATCAATGGCACGAATGAGGAGACACTATGGCCTTATTACCGATCTTGAGTTTTCCTGATCCACGCCTGCGCACCGTTGCAAAACCTGTCGAAGAAGTGACAGATGAAATCCGCCAACTGGCATCAGACATGCTAGAAACCATGTATGAAGCACCCGGCATTGGCTTGGCTGCATCTCAGGTTGATCGTCATATTCAGCTGATTGTCATGGACTTATCTGAAGAAAAAGATCAGCCAATGGTTTTCATCAACCCCAAAATCACCCCATTAACAGACGAAACACAGGCTTATGAAGAAGGCTGTCTGTCTGTTCCTCAAATATACGACAAAGTCAACCGTCCGTCACGCGTCAAGATTGAAGCGTTGAATCTTGATGGTGAGGCATTTGAAATCGAGGCCGATGGTTTGCTCGCTGTCTGTATTCAGCACGAAATGGATCATTTGAGCGGAAAGCTGTTTGTCGATTATCTATCTCCACTTAAACGTCAGCGAGCGCGTGAGAAAGTAGAAAAACTGACACGCCAGAAAGAGAAGGTCGCTGTCAAACGTTAATCGCTCAAAATGCACCAATAAAACCCAATTTCGATTGGGTTTTGTTATACTGTAACGGTAAAATTTCTGAGAAGGCTGGACTTGTTTAAAATTGGGCTGCTGCTGGGATTCACCGCAGTGTTATTACAGATTGCGGTTTTTTTACAGCCGTTATTGCCGAAGCAGTATCAGATTGCTCCGGTCTGTGAAACCATTGCCCAAACTTTTGATCTGTCGGCGCTTCAGCATCATAAGGCCATGTCGCATGCAGATTCACACATGCAGCATATGCCCAGCATGCTCGAAAAAGCGCAATCGGCGCCAGCTCATGATCATCATGATCTCAATCATCAGTGTCAATATTGCACCGTCTATGGCCATTTAATTTTACCGCCCGAACTGGATGTAAAAGAAATACTGGTTCGCATTCAAGTGCGTTTGCTGGCGTTCCAGCAAGCATTTCGACACGTCTATTACGCGCTTCAACGTCTATTTTTACTTCCTCAAGGTCGGGCACCGCCTGTATTTGCATAAATCACGCTTCGTTGCGGGGTTTTATCCCTCGTATGTTTTTCTGGCCTAATACGCATAAGACGTATCAGGCATAGCGCGTATTTATGTTTTTGAGATACAGACATGACTCAGCCTCAATTTTTATTACAGCCGATTACGGCTGCGATGCTACTTGCCACCACATCTGCATTTGCCGAAACGCAATCTGCAACTGATACGACACAGATGCCGCCAATTGTGGTAACTGCACAAGAAACAACGCGTTCAAATGGTTTGATTGTTCAGGCAGATCCCAAACAGCCCATTCAGCCCGTTCCGGCCACTGATGGTGCAGATTATCTACAAAGTATTCTGGGCTTTAACGCTATTAAAAATGGCGGTACTAACGGTGATGTGACCTTTCGGGGCATGTTTGGTTCACGTATTAAAATGCTAACCGATGGCACCGAAAACTTGGGGGCTTGTCCAGCGCGGATGGACTCTCCAACCTCCTACATTAATCCTGAAAGTTATGATCGAATTACCGTGATTAAAGGCCCGCAAACTGTGTTGTATGCCACCCCTGGCTCGGCGGCAACAGTCCTTTTTGAACGCGAACCTGAGCAGTTAAGTGCTGATAAACCTTATCGTGGACAGGCCAGTGTACTGATTGGCTCCTTTGGTCGGCTTGATCACAATATTGAAGCTGCCGTAGGTGACGAAAGCAAATATGCACGCTTGAATGCCAATCGTTCAGTAGCCGGAAATTATCAAGATGGCCACGGTAAAACAGTGCAATCCCAATGGGAGCGCTGGAGCACCGATTTAGCTTTAGGCTGGAAACCGACTCAAGATACTTGGCTTGAGCTACGGGGAGGCGCAAGCGATGGGGAGTCAGCCTATGCTGGCCGAACTATGGATGGCACACAATTTAGACGTGAAAGCCTAGGGCTGCATGCCGAGCAAAAAAATATCACTGATGTGATCAAGAAAGTTGAAGCGCAGATCGATTATAGCTACAACGATCATGTGATGGACAACTTTAAACTGCGCACACCGCCAATGATGCCGATGGCTATGGAAGTGACGCGCCGCACGATTAATGCACGTACGGCTGTGACCACCGAATGGGGCAATTTTAGTGCTATTTCTGGTGTGGATTCTCAGCATAATCAGCACGCAGGCAATATGTATATGCGCGATGCCAACCCAATTCCACCTTTAAAGCGTGACCTAGAATATCAAAGCTATGGTGCATTTACCGAGTGGACGTATACCTTGTCGCCAGAGACAAAATGGGTTGCGGGTGGTCGTATCGATCAAGTAAAAGTGAATCATGCTGCGAATGATCAACAGCGTAAAGACACCAATCCAAGTGCCTTTGTGCGAATTGAACATGCATTGCCAGAACACGGGCTTAAAACCTATGCAGGCATTGGGTATGTTGAGCGTAGTCCAGACTATTGGGAAATCTCTCGCGTATCAAAGGGGCTACTGAACTATCTTGATACCGAAAAGACCACACAGCTTGATTTAGGCTTTGAATTTGAACAGGGTGCCTTAACGTCGTGGGCATCGGCCTATGCTGGATTGATCGATGATTTTATTTTGGTGCCGTATCAATCCAATCCAAACGGCAGTGTCAGCATTTTACCAGCACGTAGTATCGATGCCACCATTGCAGGGGCAGAAGCAGGAATCGGTTATCATCTGACCGATCATCTTCAAACCGATCTATCTGCCATGTACGCATGGGGCAAAAATACCAGCGACGGTAAGCCTTTGCCTCAAATTGCACCGCTCGAAGGCCGATTCAATCTGCGTTATGTGCAAGATCGCTATAGTCTAGGGCTATTGTGGCGCGCAGTCGCCAAGCAAAACCGAATTAGTCTCAATGAAGGCAATATCGTAGGTTATGATATCGGTAAAAGTAAGGGCTTTAGTACGCTGGCGATTAATGCAGCTTATCAATACAGTCCAACACTCGATTTTGCTGTGGGGATTGATAATCTGCTCGATAAAGCCTATGCCGAACATCTGAATAAATCGGGAGCAGCCTTATTTGGCTATGCTGCTAACGAACAGTTTAACAACAGCGGGCGTAATTATTGGGCGCGCGTGAGTATGAAATTCTAAGATTTGCATTTTTTATAGACTAAATATAGAAGAGGATGAAAACGTGAGATCAGCCTCTTCTTATAGGAGATGAACATGAGTGAAAAACTGTCACCCGAAAAATCAGTGTGGGGATGGAAGCTGCTGATCGTGGCCTTTATCTTGAGTCTAATATTTATGGGCGTTTTTTATCTGGCGGTGAACAATGAGCCAGATTACATGCCGAGTCAGCAGAAAATGCACACCCAGCAGCATGCTTTTAAAACAGCACCTGCCATGGCGCCAGCAACTGAGCAAAATGCAGCAGCCTCAGCTACTACTTCACATGAGGAAATGCATATGGACATGAAAGATATGAATATGGATCATTCATCTCATTCGGGTGGTGCAGCCCATCAATAACAGATGAAAAGAAAGGGAGCATGGCTCCCTTTTTTAACTGTGCATATCACTGAGTGACTGGACTTCGTTTTGGTATAAATGCATACCAAACTTTTGTACAATTCGACCGCGTCGAAGTAAAAAACGGTCCACTTTGGGCAGGTACTTCGCACTGGTATGTAAAATCAGATTTCGCACAATTAAGAAGTAAGCAAACCATGCCGCAGGGCGCTCTTCCAAGCCCAGTTTGTGCATGCGTTTACGCCCAATAAAAAACTGCGTTATTTCAAGATGCATATGATACGCCAGCTTTTGCTGAAAACTACGCATACGCTGATAACGACGTTCAAAAGGTTCCTTTGAAAGGCTTTGTCCAAGTGCCAAGCTCGATTCGTCCGATTCTGGGTGAGCATCTTGCATCCAGTACAATAAACGCCAAGCATCGCGCTCGTTATCGACCAGCCATTTTTCATCGACCCCCATCAGCCAGCCTACATATTTCCAGAAATGTAAAAATTGTGCTACCTCATGCTTATTCGGAAATACAGCCAGCGCCCGAATACCCAATAACACCACACCACTAAAGGCGATATTGGTCATGGCCAGATCAAACTGATTGAGCGGTAATCCCCATTTTTTTGTATCCCATTCTTCTGAGCGCGACAATTGATGCCGAACCAGGGCATGAATAAAGCGCACGTAAATGGTCGAGGTAAAACCTGATCCAAAGCGCTTTAAACCATCAATCTCGGTAATTTCAACCCACCATTTTGTGGTTTCCGCCAAGCGTTTACCGGCATGTTTTTTCAATGCCCCAGTGAGAATCAACGGACGGTTAAATCCAGGATATAAGTAGCCCACCATCAAAGACAAATCGCGCAGAATAAAGCCGTTATTGACGCCCAGTCGATGCGTGAAAATCACTGCATCATTTAGACGGCTTTCATCGAACCATGCAGGCGGATGCATAATCTGCTCAAAAAACTCAATCAGTTCTGGAATGGGCTCAGCTAGCGCATCAAGGCCTTCAAAGAGCGCCGTCTCAAAAAGCTGTCGGTGTTCGGCAGGATTTTGCATCAGCCAATCGATCACCTTGTCCATGGCGGGATCACCCGTCACTAACGCTTCCGCGAGTTCTCTATACTCTTTTACGTTGGGTTGAATGGGGCGCTTACAAATATAGGATAAAACATGCCCCAGCCAGCGTGATTTCGACATATGATCAAATGAAGCTAATCTGGACGGTACAAGAGTTTGCATTGAACATTCAGCCTGATTAATGTTTAATCAACTCTAATACGAATAATTATTCGCATTCAATTCGCATTTGAGACAGGCGATTTATGAGAAAACAACCCCAGCAGCAACGCGCGATTTATCTGGTCGATACTGTCTTGGAGGCTACCCAATTATGTATTGCAGAATACGGCCTACATCAAGTCACGACACCTAAAATTGCAGAGCGCTCTGGTATCAGTGTCGGATCAATTTACCAATACTTTGAGAACAAAGAAGAAATTATTCAAGAGCTACTATTACGTAAAAGTGAACAACTGGGGCAGACCTTCAAAAAACTGGTAGTTGCACAAGAGCAATTAGAAATTGAATACCTGATTCCACTGAGTATTCAATTTGGATTCGATAAAATGAACGCCGATCAGGGATTTTTTATCGAGGTACTTAAACACTGGCATCAATACAACCATTCAAAAGCTGCTCAGATATTAGAACAGCATTTTTTCGAAGTCGGTCTTTATGTGTTTAATCGGCTTTATCCCGAATGGGATTTTGAAAGACTCAAGCATAAATCCTTTGTGATCATCAACAGCACCTTATTTACCATGATGCGTTATGTCAGTAGTAACGACTTTTTAATTGAAGAACAAAAGCTTAAACAGGAATTATGCCAGATGATTTTGGCCTATCTGAAACAAAATTAAATGTGAGAAAAAACATTTAAAATAAATAAACTATATAAAATAATAACTTATATTATTTTTGGTTCAAAATATAGCCATGCAATCAAAACTTTAGTCCAACAAGCTTGCAAGGGGTGAGAAATAGTGTAGAATGCACATCCATCGGCGGTGATGCAGATAGAAACTTGTTGAAAAACAGTAACTTGGCTTGAGTGGTTAGGTTGTGGGTTTGAAGATAAAGTTTTAAAAATATCGAAATTACCTGTTGACTTTGAAGAGATTTAGAGTAACATAGCCGACCTAGCTTGATGATGACGAATCATCGAGAAGATCATTAAGAGAAT
>NZ_JAKIVI010000008.1:0-169074 GCF_023614015.1 Acinetobacter sp. ACZLY 512 | reverse complement strand
ATTGTCGTAGACTTTCACGATCGCCACCGAGGCATCTGCCGTTCCTGAATATGCCGGACGGGTGTCATCGGTCAGACTATCTGGACTGTTGCTGATGGTGCCCTGAATCGCGCCCACATCATCGTATAGATCCAGCACCGTGACTGCATTTGCCAATGGCGGGATGGTATCTACGGTAAAGTCAATTGCTGGACTCTTGCCGCTTTCATTTCCCGCTTTATCTGTTGCTGTGTAAGAAATACTGTGTGAGCCATCTGCTAGCGCAGGTGATGGTGTAAATGACCATTTCCCATCAGAACCCACTGTGGCTGTACCTAGTTTAGTAGCGCCATCATAGACGGTAATGATGTCGCCCGCAGTGCCTGTACCCGTTAATGTTGGAGTATTGTCATTAGTCGAACTGCCAGCAGTAATTGGGCCAATGACAGGTGCAACATCATCTGTAGCATTTGGAGCAGTTGTTGGCGTATCTGGTGCGATGGTATCCACGGTAAAGTCAATTGCTGGGCTCTTACCGCTTTCATTTCCCGCCGCATCTTTAAGTGTATAAGTAATGCTATGCGTGCCATCGGTTAATGGTGTAGTTGGTGTAAATGACCATTTACCGTCTGAACCTACGGTGGTAGTACCCAAAACAGTATTGCCGTCATATACCGTAATTGTCGTGCCAGCTGTGCCTGTACCACTAATTAAAGGAGATGCATCATTCGTGGAGCTGCCGTTGCTTACATTGCCAGTGATTGGTTCTTTATCGTCAAAGACAGTTGCTGGAGTGGTAGGTGTTGCAGGCGGGTTAACCACAGGCGGGTTATTGTTATCGTTATCACTATCTCGATTGTGCGCCCACCATAAGATACCACCCGCAGTTACTGGAACGGCTGCCCATGCCCATGGACTTGTTTCACTGTGACCATATAATAAAGGCTCGATTGAATCGATTGGTTGATACGCCACATTTTCAAGCAGGGCACCTTGTGCATCTGTGAATTGTACCCAGATCAGTTTATTAGAATCATCTTGAAAAACTAGGCTGTTGTCTGTAGGACCTTCCGTACTGAAAAAGTCGTCAATAACGATGACTTCGCCATTCTTGAGCTTAATGATAGCACTGGTACCATCACGGGTTACTTCCTGAACATCATCTGCTGAAACCTTAACCAATACGACAGATGCTTCTGTGAGTTTGGCGGAGTTTCCTGTGATATCTGCCAATACGGCATGCGATTCTTTAGCGATAATTTGTATGTTTGGCATGGCTTTCATCTCTCTCGTATGCTTTATATTTTTTTAATGTGCTTCCCCACACTGTGATGGCTTACTCAAAACAACCATCTTTTATGATTTTTGCACGTAATCCATACCATTAAACATTCAAAAAAGAAAAAAATAAATACAAAAACAGCTCAAAAAACAAAAAAAAGTGATAACCAGTTCACATAAATTATGCTTATATTTACCTTATAGTAAATTTTTTATTTTAACTAATTGATTTATATATTTTTTTTATAAAAAAAATTCCACTATCGAACAATTTTGATACAAATCTCTGATACAAGAATCTTATAGAAAACTTGGGCAACCACTTTAGACTCAGTAAATGATTAAAAAAGTGTGAAAGAACCGAGTTCAATCAGCTCAATCACAATTTTTAGATCATTGAATAACATGATGTATATTTTTATTTAAACTATAGTTATTCATAAATTCTATTAAACAATCGAATGATCAAATTATGAATACTCGATATATTTAAAAATTATTCGGATTCTCCAGTCTTTTCGCTTCTTGTACTTTTGTGGGATTATGAACCGTCGCAATACCATCTTCGGCTTTCTGATCGGTTAGTTTATCCATGTCGTAAATGGTGATTGTTTCGTTGCCATATGCATCCTCTCCTACAATATACTTATACCCTTTGCGGTTCATTTTGTGGCACATACGTTGATACCAGCCTTTAAATCCTTGAGTTTCTTCATTAGGATTATAATAAAATGCATTCATCACAGCAGGTAAACCAAGTCCACAAACCACTCCCGACATCAGCACACTAATAAAGGTATACCCAATTAAAATACTGCTGTAATCTCGTAGCTCAGGTACGTTGGCGACCGCAAGAATCAAGGCCAATGAAATTCCACCTCGAACACCACCCCACGATAAAATTGCCAGACTGCCGTTGTAACTCTTATGCTTAAATGACGGGAAAAAAGAAAACGAGAGAAAATTTGCGACAAAGCGCGAAATATGTAAGGCGATAAAGGCGAAGATTCCACCCAAGATCATGCTTGTACTTAAATCTAGAATAAAAAGCTCAAGACCAATCAAAGTAAATAAAAATGAGTTAATAATGCCTTCTACGGTGTGCCAGAAGTGGTTCACTTCTCGAATTTCACGATCTTGTAAAATTTCTTTCCACTTATTTCCAACAATCAAGCCGCCAATCACACAAGCAATCGGTGCCGATGCATGTGCGAACAATGACACCAAATAGGCACCACTTGCCAATAACGCTGTCGTCAGAATTAAAGATTCCATCTCGTGCTTACCACGCAACAGACGTAAAATTCCGACACCAAATGCCCAACCAATAATCACAGCGACCACGATTTCGTAAAGAAAGTTTTCGATTGTGCCCACCAAGCTAAAGTGCTCCCCTTTGAGTACATTTAAAAGGGTCATAAACACGGCGATACACATGGCGTCATTAAAGAGTGACTCACCTTCAAGTTTAACAATCAGGTGATGCGGGGCGCGAACTGAACTTAATACCCCTTTGATACCAATCGGATCTGTTGCTCCCAATGCAGAACCAAGTAACAGTAAAACCAGAATTGGAACAGGATTTCCAATCAAGTATTGAAAACCAAACAATAAACCTGCGAACAAGACAGCACAGAGCACCAACGCAATAGTGGCCAAGATGCCGATTGGCTTCCAATGATTGCGCAAATCTGAAATTTTAAATTTGAGTGCTGAGGAGGTTAAAATAAAACAAATCACACCATTGATTAGGAAATCATAAAAATCAATGCTTTTTACTGCATTTTCAATATTATGAATATTAATGGTAATAAACTGGTTGCCATTTAACAGGCTGGCTCCCCATTGCAAAATAAAAACTAAAACGGCCGAAACAATCGGCACACCAATCGCCTGAGGGAAATTTAAAATACGCTTATTAAAAATTGTGGTTGCAATCGACAGCGCAAAAATAACCGTGAGAACTTGAAGGAGAAAAAAACTACCCATAAATATCCTTATGGATCATATAAATAAACAGATCTGTAATTTTACTTAAATTTACTTTGGATATTGCCAAAAATTAACTTTATTAACAAAAAACCATAATGTTTAATTTTATCAAACACTTAAGCTTAAGTAGAAAACTTCTTTGTGAATTGAATCAAATCAGTTATTTTAATGGCGTTCAAAAGGAAGTCCTCGCACATGCATCAATCGATTAAAACTGTTGTTCGGCTTGTCTCAGCTACCTGTATTTTTTTAATTACGGCGGCACTCATCTTAACCTTTTATAGTAAGGCAAAGGAAATCTGGAATGCCGAGGATGAATATACCCACAAACAGATTTCACAGATTCAAAGTGATGCGACACATACTTATCGTCTATTGAGTAACAATAAAAAGCCCAACCAAGCTTTTTATATTGTGCTACAAGATCGCGGATATATCGCGAAATTGAATTGCGAACATTATCTTGCAACCTTATGTACAGACCGCTATAACGAAATTGGGACACGTGTAATTCAGGATGCAACGTTTCAAACCTTTGGTACACATAGTTATCTTGAGAAAATACGTTATATGGATACCCAGACCAATATGCCTGGCTCTTACACTTGGTCTGAGCAAGACATCAAGTCATTGTATGCTCAAGACATTAGCAATTTAAAATATGTACTTTTTGGCGTCGGTATTTTTGCCTTGATCGCTTTATATTGTAGTTACCGAATTCTTCGCAACTTCAAGCAGTTTCTTAAAAAATAAAAAAGAAGGTGTCGCCTTCTTTTTTAAATTGAACGACTATTGAATGTATCACACTGATTCAAGTCACCACTTTTTAATCCAGTTTCGAACCAATGCATGCGCTGTTGACTGGTACCATGGGTAAAACTATCGGGGACCACCTGCCCTGTTGCACGCTTCTGAAGATAATCATCTCCAATTTTTTGTGCTGCATCCATGGCTTCTTCAACATCTCCAGCCTCTAAAAATTGCGTGCGTTCTTGATTTCGATTGGCCCATATTCCGGCAAAGCAGTCGGCCTGTAGTTCAAGACGTACAGAAAGTTGATTGGCTTGAATACGATTGGCCTGTGCTTGCGCACGTTGTACCTGAGAGGATATACCCAATAAATTTTGAATATGATGTCCCACCTCATGTGCCACGACATAGGCCTGAGCAAAATCGCCTGCCTGATCTTGTCTGCTCAGTTCAGTCTGATTTTTATCGCCTGATATGCCCATTTGTTGGCGCATCTCTTTAAAGAACTGTGTATCGATATAAACTTTTTGATCACTTGGACAATAAAAAGGCCCCATCGCCGACTCCGCAGTACCACAGGCAGATTGAACGCGGCCATTAAACAACACTAATTTTGGCGCAACATAGCTTTGCCCCAGCTGTTGGAAGATGGGCGTCCAAGTGTCTTCTGTGTCTGCCAAAATTGTTCCTACAAAATCTGAGGCTTCTTTTTGTTCAGCAGATAATTGCTCTGGTGCTGTACCCGTCTGACTTTGTGCGGCTGTTATCTGCTGAGTTGCCTGATAGGCTTGTTGCGGATCGACACCAAAAAATTTCCATGCCACAAATGCCACCACCAAACCGACGATACTGATGCCACCCACTTTAGCACCACTACTTCCACGGCGATCTTCCACATTGCTACTGACTCGTCGACCTTTCCAACGCATAGATCATCTCCAATCGTTTACGCGGCTTTCGCTTTCATTTTTTGAAATACGGTTACGATCATAAACACGATCAAACCTGCCAGCATACCTATTCCAAAATTAATCAATGTTGGGGTAATCGCACCAATAATATTCCCAACTGTGGGAATCATTTCTAAATGATCACTGGTTTCTTCGCTAAAGTGATGAATCAGTGGAATCGTATGCGCAATAATGCCACCTCCCACTAAAAACATCGCAATCGTTCCAACCACAGACAGGGCTTTCATTAACCAAGGTGCAAATACCAACAACGCATTCCCAAGTTTTTGTTTAAAAGACGAACTTTGCTTGGTCCAGTACAAGCCCAAATCATCAATTTTTACAATCATGGCAACAAAACCATAAACACCCACAGTCATTACAATTGCGATAATACTGAGTACCATAACTTTGGTCATAAATGCTGCTGCGGCAACAGTACCTAATGAAATCACCACAATTTCGGCAGAAAGAATAAAATCGGTGCGAATGGCACCTTTTATTTTTTGTTTTTCAAAAGCAGCTAAATCAGTTTCATCGTTTTGTTGTTGTGGATCTGTGTGTTTTTCAGCGTGTGCTTTTTTTGAAAACAAACTATGAATGACTTTTTCAATCCCTTCATAACATAAAAATAAACCACCAATCATGAGTAACGGATTAATGAGCCAAGGTGCGACCACCGAAATTAATAATGCCAGTGGCACCAAAATCAGTTTATTAATAAAAGAGCCTTTTGCTACGCCCCATACCACCGGTATTTCACGCTCGGCGCGAACACCTGTTACTTGCTGGGCATTTAACGCCAGATCATCTCCCAGTACGCCAGCGGTTTTTTTCGCTGCCATTTTACTCATGAGGGCAACATCATCCAAAATCGTTGCAATATCATCGAGAAGTACAAGTAAGCCAGTTGCCATTTTTTATCCGAATTGATTTTTATCTCTCTATTGTAAGACGATTTTTTTGAATTTCTGTAATTTTAACCGATAGATTGACAGGATTATTTTATGAAAAGTACCGTGGATTGCTGACGATTTATTTTTATTTCCCGTACAATAACCCCATTCTTTTATATTGCAGCGGCTTAGCCTCTGAATAAACCCATTTAGTAGTGGACTATATAATGAGCAGTGTTGATCAACGACCTATTATTTTGACAGGTGACCGTCCGACTGGACAATTGCATCTCGGACATTTTGTCGGTTCTTTACGTTCTCGTGTCGGTTTACAAGATAGTCATCATCAGCATATCTTGTTGGCAGACGCTCAAGCCCTAACAGACAATGCAGACAATCCAGACAAAGTACGCCGTAATATTCTTGAAGTGGCACTGGATTATTTGGCTGTGGGCATCGATCCAACTAAAACCACGATCTGTGTTCAATCATGCTTGCCAGCACTGAATGAACTGACCATGTTGTACCTTAACTTTGTGACTGTTGCACGTCTTGAGCGTAACCCGACTATTAAATCTGAAATTCAGATGCGTGGGTTTGAGCGTGATATTCCAGCAGGTTTTTTATGCTATCCAGTGGCACAAGCAGCCGATATTACTGCCTTTAAAGCGACCGTCGTTCCGGTGGGTGAAGACCAAATTCCAATGATTGAACAGACCAATGAATTGGTACGCCGTGTGAATCGTCAGATTGGTCAAGATTTGCTTCCTGAATGTAAAGCTCTACTTTCAAATACAGGACGTTTACCTGGATTTGATGGTAAGGCAAAAATGTCGAAATCTCTTGGCAATACCATTGTATTAAATGCAAGTGATAAAGATATTAAAAAAGCCGTCAATGCAATGTATACCGATCCAAATCACTTACGCATTGAAGATCCAGGTCAGGTCGAGGGCAACATTGTATTTGCATATCTAGATGCATTTGATCCAGACAAAGAAGAAGTTGAGGCTTTAAAGGCTCACTATCGCCGTGGTGGTCTCGGTGATGGAACTGTAAAAAAACGCCTTGAAGGTATTTTAAAAGAATTGATTTCACCTATCCGTGAACGTCGTGAAGCGTTGGCTAAAGATCCAGATTACATTATGGATATCTTGCGCGAAGGTACAATCAAATGTCAGAACATTACCCAAACCACACTGGATGAAGTAAAAGATGGGCTTGGCTTATTCAAGTTCTAATCGATCATGATCGAAATACCATTGAAGTACTGTCTTATTCAGAGACAGTACGACTTTGGTCGAAAGTAAGCCTACATTTTGATCGATTATTTAACGTGATTTAACACATGTTAACGTGAATACCAATGAACTCTGAGTAGACCTTGAGTATATTAGATTTATAGGTTATGCACTCCCCCAAGTTCATAACTCTTCTCCTTAACCGAAACTGTTATTACAGATTCGTTGTTCTGCGTAATGATCACCCCAATCATTACGCTTTTTTTTGCGTCTCATTTTATAGTGCTGTTTTTTAATTTTATTACTATCATTATAGCGTCAGCTTATAACGAGTTTAAGAATAACTAAACAAATCAAATTAAACGATCTTATTAAAAATTTGCAACAGTAGTCTTCACTCAAGGACATACATCATCAGACTTTTCATCTAAGCTAGTACTTGATGGAAGATATTGAATTTTTCTTTTTAGATACGAACTTAAAACCCGATATATCGAATGATTTTTCCATAAAAAACCCTTCAGATGTTCTGAAGGGTTTTTATTGGATAAAGCTTAAAATTTATACCAAGCCTTTTTCCTTAAGGACCTTGTGCATTGTCGAGCCGAGTTCGGCCGGGCTACGCGTATACGCCATGCCTGCACGTTCAAATGCAGCAAATTTCTCTTCTGCTGTCCCTTTACCGCCCGAAATAATTGCGCCTGCATGCCCCATACGTTTGCCTTTTGGTGCAGTCACACCAGCAATGTATCCAACAACTGGCTTACTCACATTCGATTGGATGTATTCAGCTGCTTCTTCTTCCGCAGAGCCACCAATTTCACCAATCATAATGATCGCATCGGTATCTGGGTCATCTTGGAAAAGTTTCAACGCATCGATTTGGTTCATTCCTGGAATTGGATCACCCCCAATTCCGATACAAGTAGACTGACCTAAACCGAGTTTTGTGGTTTGCGCCACAGCCTCATAAGTCAAAGTACCCGAACGAGAAATAATTCCAATACGACCCGGTTGATGAATATGACCCGGCATAATTCCGATTTTACATTCGCCTGGAGTAATCACACCTGGGCAGTTTGGTCCAACTAAACGCACACCATTACCGTAGGTTTCAAGGTAACGCTTGGCTTTGAGCATATCTAGGGTTGGCACACCTTCAGTGATCACAACAATCAGACTCACACCTGAATCGACCGCTTCAACAATGGAGTCTAAAACAAAAGGCGCCGGAACATAAATAACCGATGCATCAGCATGAGTTTCACGAACCGCATCTTTCATGGTATTAAATACTGGCAAGTCCAGATGAGTAGTTCCACCTTTGCCTGGCGTTACCCCACCCACGACTTTCGTGCCGTAATCTAGCGCTTGGGCTGAATGAAATGTGCCGTTTTTACCCGTAAAACCTTGAACCAATACTTTTGTGTCTTTATTAATTAATACGCTCATTTTTATACTCCCTTAACCTTTTACCGCAGCAACAATTTTCTCTGCCGCATCCGATAATCCGTTGGCAGATGTCAGTTTTAAACCCGATTCGTCGAGAATTTTTGCACCCAATTCTGCGTTGTTGCCTTCTAGACGAACCACGACAGGAACGGTTACATTCACCTCTTGAACGGCTGCAATAATGGCTTCGGCAATCATGTCGCAACGTACAATTCCACCAAAGATATTGATTAAGACACCTTGAACAGAGGTATCAGCCAAAATGAGCTTAAAGGCTTCAATCACGCGCTCTTTGGTTGCACCACCGCCTACATCAAGGAAGTTTGCAGGTTGACCGCCGTACAGTTTGATAATGTCCATTGTGGCCATTGCAAGCCCTGCACCATTGACCATACAGCCAATATTACCTTCAAGTGCGACATAGTTCAGTTCAAACTCAGACGCTTTTAATTCGCGCTCATTTTCTTGTGATTTATCACGTGCTGCTGCAAGCTCTGGCAAACGATACAAGGCATTTGAATCGATGCCAATTTTAGCATCGACCGCAAGGATATCGCCGTTTTCACGAACTGAGAGTGGATTAATTTCAAATAGGGCAAAATCATTTTCTACAAATGCTTGATAAGCACCTGTCATTAGCTTCACAAACTGGCTGACCTGTTTGTCTTTAAGTTGTAATGCAAATGCAACTTCACGCGCTTGAAACGGTTGTAAACCTACAAGTGGATCTACTTCGACTTTAATAATTTTTTCTGGCGTTTCTTCAGCTACTTTCTCGATTTCAACGCCACCTTCGGTTGAAGCCATAAAAGTTACGCGACGGCTTGAACGATCCACCACAGCACCTAGGTATAGCTCACGTTCAACTGGATACACATCTTCGCAGATCAAGACACTGTTGACCGGCTGGCCGTTGGCATCGGTTTGATACGTGACAAGATTCGTACCAATCAACTGGTTGGCGTAGTCTGCAGCTTCTTCTTTCGATTTAACTACCTTTACACCACCAGCTTTACCGCGGCCACCCGCATGTACTTGGGCTTTCATCACGGCAAACTTGCCACCTAATTGTTCAAATGCAGCAACTGCTTCTTCTGCATTTCGTGCCAAAATTCCTTCTTGGACTGACACGCCATATTTTTTCAACAATGTTTTGGCTTGATACTCATGTAAATTCATTTAGTTACCTTTTTACGACTTTTGCCCTTGTTATAACTAACCTGTACTTAAACATCCGTCTCAGTAAATACAGATCATTTTTTCAATTTCATTTGTACTTATTTTTAGATGATTATTCAAATATAAACAACCATCTTAAACAAAAAAGAGCGGTCTAAACCGCTCTTTTCAATCTTACTTACGTTTGCGTTGAATTGCGTGAATGGCACGACCATCAACCGCTAAAGCGGCTTCATGTACCACTTCAGAATAGGTTGGATGACCAAATGTCATTAATTGTAAATCTTCTACAGAAGAAACAAACTCAAGTGCAATCATACCTTGGTGAACAATGTCAGATGCACCTGGTCCAATCACGTGCATACCCAACAAACGGTCGGTTTTTGCATCAGCCACAAACTTCACAAAACCTGCTGCTTCACCTGCTGCTAAAGCACGGCCATTGACTGCAAATGGGAATTGACCCGTTTTAACGTCATGACCTTTTTCTTTCGCTGCTTCTTCAGTTAAGCCAACCCAAGCTGCTTCAGGATGCGTATAAATAACGCTGATAATTGTATCGTAGTTCACTTGTGCTGCATGACCGTGAATACGCTCAACCGCCATTACACCTTCTTCCATGGCTTTATGCGCAAGCATAGGACCACGTACAAGGTCACCAATTGCATAAACACCTTCAAGAGATGTTGCGCAGTGGTCGTTGACTTCAATGAAACCACGTTCAGTCAACTTGATACCCGCATCTTCAGCCAACAAACCTTCTGCATATGGCTTACGGCCAACACAAACGATAAGCTTGTCGAATACTTGTTCTTTGTCTTCGCCGCCTTGATTGTATTTCACAGTCACTTCACGACCATTTACTTCAGTCGCAGCAACTTTTGCACCAATGCGAATATCAAGACCTTGTTTGGTCAAGATTTTTTGGAAGTCTTTAGCAAGTGCCTTATCTGCCATTGGAAGGAATGTATCCAATGCTTCAAACACAACAACTTCAGCCCCCAAACGACGCCATACAGAACCAAGCTCGAGACCAATTACACCCGCGCCAATCACACCTAAACGCTTAGGCACTTCAGCAAACTCGAGTGCGCCAGTTGAGTCAACAATCAAGTCTTGATCGACTGGTGCTACCGGAATATTTACTGGTACTGAACCAGAAGCAAGAATCACGTATTTCGGCTCTAAAACCTGAGTTTCGCCTTCAAATGGCACAAACTCAACTTTTTTACCTGCAAGGAGTTTACCTGTCCCTTGTAACCACTCGATACCATTGCCTTTTAATAACTGAGCCACACCGCCCGTTAAGTTTTCGACAACTTTATCTTTACGTGCCAACATTTTTGCGATGTCAATTTTGACTTCACCTGTTGTAATACCGTGGTCATCTAGGTGATGTGCGGTATCTTCAAAGCGATGCGCTGAGTCTAAAAGTGCTTTAGACGGGATACAGCCCACGTTTAAGCAAGTACCACCTAAAGATGGCTTGCCTTTATGGATACGCTTTTCAATACACGCAACTTTAAAGCCAAGCTGAGCAGCGCGAATTGCCGCTTCATAGCCACCAGGTCCACCGCCAATTACAACAAGATCAAACTGTTGAGACATTTTTATCTCCATGAACCCAAGCGAAATGACTCAACTTGGGTGTTTATACGGACTAAATTAAAGATCAAGGATAAGTTTTGCAGGCTCTTCAAGAAGCTCTTTGATGGTTACCAAGAAACCAACAGCTTCTTTACCATCGATTAAACGGTGGTCATAAGAAAGTGCAAGATACATCATTGGTAAAATTTCAACCTGACCATTCACTGCCATTGGACGCTCTTGGATCTTATGCATGCCCAAAATTGCAGTTTGTGGTGTATTCAAGATTGGTGTAGAAAGCAATGAACCGAACGTACCACCATTAGTAATGGTGAATGTACCGCCTGTCATGTCTTCAATACCCAATTTGCCATCACGTGCCTTGTAAGCATAGTCACGGATACCGTTTTCAACTTCAGCATAGTTCATACGGTCAGTATCACGAAGTACTGGAACCACAAGACCACGGTCAGAAGAAACAGCAACGCCGATGTCGTAATAGCCATGGTAAACAATATCATCGCCATCGATAGACGCATTTACAGCTGGATAACGTTTCAATGCTTCAGTCGCAGCTTTCACGAAGAAAGACATAAAGCCAAGACGCGCACCATGACGTTTTTCAAACGCATCTTTGTACTGTGCACGCATTTCCATGATTGGTTTCATGTTCACTTCGTTAAACGTAGTTAACATTGCGGTTTCTTGAGTTGCAGCAAGAAGACGCTCGGCTACGCGCTTACGCAGACGTGTCATTGGAACACGCTTTTCGATACGCTCACCGACCGCAACGCTAAGCGGTGCAGCAGCAGGTGCTGCTGGTTTTGCTTGGTGATTGGTCACGTCTTCTTTAGTGATACGACCACCACGGCCTGTACCTTGAACGTCTGCTGCACTGATGCCTGTTTCAGTCAATGCTTTACGCACAGCTGGTGCTTGATCAGATACAGGTTGTGCACGTTCTACAACTGGTGCCGCACCCGCTTCAGTTTTAGATGCTGCTTGTTCTACTTTTGAATCGCTTTGAACTGATTGAGTTTCATTGGCGCCAGAAACTGCACCTTCTTGGAACTGTGCAATTACTTCGTCAGATAAAACTGTTTCGCCTTCATCTTTCACGATAGAAACAAGTTGACCATCAGCTGGAGCAACCACTTCTAAAACAACTTTATCAGTTTCAATATCACAAATGACTTCATCACGTGATACTGCTTCCCCAACTTTTTTATGCCAAGTTGCAATGGTTCCGTCTGCAACTGACTCTGGGAATACCGGTGCTTTAATTTCGGTTGCCATTATTTTGTCTCTCCTGATTGTTCAGCTTCGATTGCTAATGCATCATGAATGAGCTGAGCTTGTTGTTTTGCGTGCAAGTATGGTGAACCACATGCTGGTGCAGCCGATGCTTCACGACCTGCATAGCTGATGCGGATTTGTTTTCCAGATTTCAAGATGTCGTCATATAGACGCGGCGCGATAAACAACCAAGCACCTTGGTTCTTCGGCTCTTCTTGACACCACACCACATCTTTAACATTTGGATAAGCTGCAAGCACTTCTTCCAAGCGTTTTTCTGGGTACGGATAGAGCTGTTCGATACGAACCAACGCAACGTTGTTTAACTCAAGCTCACGACGTTTTTCAAGCAAATCGTAGTAGACCTTACCGCCACACAAAACTAGACGGGTAACATCTGCTTTATTGATTTGATCAACTTCATCAATCACGGTTTGGAATGTGCCGTTCGCAAGCTCATCGAGTGTTGATGTTGCAAGTTTATGACGAAGCAACGACTTAGGTGACATTACAATCATTGGCTTACGAATTGGACGAACTGCCTGACGACGCAACGCATGGAAAATCTGCGCTGGTGTGGTCGGTGTGATCACTTGCATGTTGTCTTCTGCACAAAGCTGCAAGAAGCGCTCAAGACGTGCAGATGAATGCTCTGGCCCCTGACCTTCAAAGCCATGAGGTAGCAACATGGTCAGACCACACACACGCTCCCACTTGGTTTCACCAGATGCAATGAATTGATCAATCACAACTTGCGCACAGTTAGCGAAGTCACCAAACTGAGCTTCCCAGATGATCAAGCTATTTGGAATAGTTGTCGCATAGCCATATTCAAATGCAAGAACGGCTTCTTCAGACAATAAAGAATCATACAACGCAAAGCGTGGCTGATTTTCCTTCACATGACAAAGCGGAATATAAGTTGAACCGTCGACTTGGTTATGCAATTTCGCATGACGATGCGAGAACGTACCACGGCCAACATCTTCACCAGTAATACGAACCAAGTAACCTTCATCAACAAGTGTTGCGTAGGCCAGTGTTTCAGCAGCACCCCAGTTTAATGGCATTTCACCCGTTTGCATTTTCAAACGGTCGTCAATGACTTTTTGCACTTGGCGTTGCATCACAAAACCTTCAGGTAGCTTACGCATTCCTTCACCAAGCGCTTTTAAGCGATTGATATCGGTTGTGGTATCCCAAACGTCTGTATAGTCATGGCCCAAATACGGTTTCCAATCGACAAACATCTTGGTGTTTGGCTCAAGTACCAGCGCATTCGCAACGTGATTACCCGCTTCTAAATCAGCGCGGTAGTCTTCAATCAGTTTGTCCGCTTCTGCACGATCGAGTACTTTTTCTTGTACCAATTTGTCGGCATAAAGCGTACGAGTAGTTGGCTTTTTATTGATCACCTGATACATCAACGGCTGAGTTGCAGATGGCTCATCTGCTTCATTGTGGCCGCGACGACGGTAACAGAACAAATCAATAACAACGTCTTTACGGAAAGTATGACGGAAATCATGGGCCAACTGTGCAATAAACGCGACCGCTTCAGGATCATCACCATTTACATGGAAAATTGGTGACTGAACCATTTTCGCGATATCGGTACAGTATTCAGTTGAGCGAGCATCGCGTGGATCTGAAGTGGTGAAACCCACTTGGTTATTGATGACGATATGAACCGTACCACCAACCGTATAACCGCGAGTTTGCGACATTTGGAAGGTTTCTTGGTTAACACCCTGACCTGCAAATGCAGCGTCACCGTGAACGATCACCGGAAGAACGTCATCACCACCGATGTCTTTACGACGAACTTGGCGTGCACGAACCGAACCTTCAACCACTGGTCCAACAATTTCAAGATGCGACGGGTTAAATGCCAATGCCAAATGTACTTCGCCACCTGACGTCATGACATTTGATGAGAAGCCTTGGTGGTATTTTACGTCACCCGAACCTTTTTTATGAATTGATTTACCTTCAAACTCACCAAAAAGATCAGCTGGGTTTTTACCCATAATATTTACAAGAAGGTTGAGACGACCACGGTGTGGCATACCAATCACAACTTCTTTACAGCCCACAGAGCCTGCACGCTGAATAATTTCGTTCATCATCGGGATGAAGGCTTCACCACCTTCTACACCAAAGCGCTTAGCGCCGACGTATTTGTTACCCAAAAACTTTTCAAGGCCTTCCGCAGCAGTTAAGCGCTCCAGTAGTCCTTTTTTCTGGTCATTGGTAAAATTGAACTGACCACGCGCACTCTCTAAACGTTGTTGAATCCAGCGTTTTTCTTTGGTGTCGACAATATGCATGTATTCTGCACCAATAGAACCACAATAAATGGCTTCCATTGCATCGATCATTTCACCGAGAGTAGCTTCAGTTTTACCAATAGCAAGATTACTGGTATTGAATATCGTATCAAGATCAGACTTCGTTAAACCATGAGCAGATAAATCAAGATCTGGAACGTCTTCGCGTTTTGCAAGACCTAGTGGATCGAGTTTTGCTTTTTGATGACCACGGTTACGATATGCTGCGATGAGTTGTAAGACACCAATCTGACGACGCTCATGATCACTGCTTACCGAACTCTGTACAACTGCTTGTACACGGCTCGAATTACGTCCAAGTAATAAGAACTGCTCACGCACATTGCTGTGTGGTTGATCACCTTTTGGGAATTTATCGAAGTATTGGCGCCAGTCCTCTGTCACAGAGGTTGGGGAGGTCAGGTATTGCTCGTAAAGCTGTTCAATATACGCTGCGCTATCAGCGGAAAGTTCAGTGTCAAGACGCAAAGCGTCAGCAACATCTTGCATTTGTGGACCCATTTCCTATTGCAAAAACATTACGGGTTGCTTTTTTAAACAGACCCATGATTGATAACGCCAAATTGTAAAATGGCATTACAAACCCATTCTGGCGCTGAGACCAAAGGGGGCGTTATGACCACATCAAGTTTCCTTGACATAATCAATGAAAAACAACGCCGTCATTGGCATCATTTATCATCTGTATACTCGGCGACGCCGAGCAATTTTTGCAAATCATCTTAGAAAAACAAAATCTTACCGCTATTTGGCTTTTCTAAAATAACTCTTCTACATAAAAATTAAGCACAATCAAAAATCGTGCTTCGTGTATATGGCCTATTATGCACTTTGTGGGCATAAAATTTCGTTTCAAATCGTATCATGTTCTGCTTACACGAATTGATTTTTTTGACATATACCTCTTATAAATTGACAAAATACATTGGCTATTTTAGCTGATAACCTATGGTGCTTGATATACATTTTAGATGCAATTTAGACATTAGTCCCATTTATTTTTAATAAAAAAAGCGCACATAAATATGTGCGCTTTTTTTAACGGAATTAACCTGCTTGATCGAGAAGCATGTTACGAATGTGACCAATTGCTTTTGTTGGGTTCAAACCTTTCGGGCAAACAGATACACAGTTCATGATTCCTTTACAACGGAACAATGAGAATGGGTCATCCAAACGTGCCAAACGTTCTTGAGTAGCGGTATCACGCGAATCGATAATAAAGCGATAAGCGTTTAGTAGCGCAGATGGACCCAAGAATTTGTCTGGGTTCCACCAGAACGATGGGCATGATGTCGAACAACACGCACACAAGATACATTCATACAGGCCGTCAAGATGCTCACGGTCCGCTTGAGACTGTAAACGCTCTTTTGGTGGCGCTGGCTGATTGTTAATCAGGAATGGCTGGATCTTGTTGTATTGATCGTAGAACTGGTTCATGTCTACAACCAAATCCTTAATCACTGGTAAGCCTGGTAGAGGACGAATTACGATTTTTTCAGGCAAATCGTTAAGGTTCCACAAACACGCCAGACCATTTTTACCATTGATATTCACACCATCAGAACCACAAATACCTTCTCGGCATGAACGGCGGAATGTCAAGGTTTCATCCTGTACTTTCAGTGCAAGTAACGCATCAAGCAACATACGGTGCTTGTCGGTTAACTCGAGCGTGAAAGTTTGCATGTACGGCGCTTTATCCTTATCAGGATCATAGCGGTAGATTTCGAATGTACGAGTACCTCTACTCATCTTTAGTCTCCCGATTAGAATGTACGTGGTTTAGGTTCAATTGCTTCAACCGTTAACGGATTGAAACGAACTGGCTTGTACTCAAGACGGTTATCCGATGAATACCACAATGTGTGTTTCATCCATTCATCGTCACGGCGGCCATATGAATACGTTGGGTGATCAGGAGCCAACTCGTAGTCAACCACTGTATGCGCACCACGACATTCTTTACGTGCAGCAGCAGAAATTAATGTAGCTTTCGCAACTTCATACAAGTTTTCAACTTCAAGCGCTTCAACACGCGCGGTGTTAAATACTCTTGATTTGTCTTTCAAATGAATGTTACGTACACGAGATTCCATCGCAAGGATTTCTTGTACACCCTTGTCAAGCAAAGCTTGAGTACGGAATACACCAGCATGATCCTGTACGATGTCACGGATTGTATCGGCAATTTCTTGTGCATTCTCACCAGAAGTTGAATCATCTAGTTTACGAATACGTGCCAATGTGTTTTCAAGTACGTCATTTGGTAATGGTGCATAATCATCACCATGGTGCTTGGTCACATAATCAATGATATGTTCACCAGCCGCCTTACCAAATACCACCAAATCAAGCAATGAGTTGGTTCCTAAACGGTTCGCACCGTGAACAGACACACACGAACACTCACCGATTGCATAAAAACCTTTAACCGGTTTTACATAATCGCGCGTACCTTGGTAGGTATATTGTTTAGTGTCTTTGTCGTAGTGTGCAGTAAACTCGCCTTCTTCCACACCATGCGGCACTACAACCTGACCATGGATATTGGTCGGGATACCACCCATTTGGTAGTGAATTGTAGGTACAACAGGAATTGGCTCTTTGGTACAGTCAACGTTTGCAAACTTTTTACCAATCTCAAAAACAGACGGTAAACGCTTCATGATGGTTTCTGCACCCAAGTGCGTCATATCAAGAAGAATGTAGTCGCCTTTAGGGCCACAGCCACGCCCTTCTTTGATCTCTTGGTCCATTGAACGTGATACGAAGTCACGCGGTGCCAAGTCTTTCAATGTTGGTGCATAGCGCTCCATGAACGGTTCGCCGTCCTTGTTACGCAAAATACCACCTTCACCACGACAACCTTCTGTCAACAGTACGCCAGCTCCGGCAACACCCGTTGGGTGAAATTGCCAGAATTCCATATCTTGTAATGGAATACCTGCACGCGCTGCCATACCCAGACCATCGCCTGTATTAATGTAAGCGTTGGTTGATGCACGGTAAACTCGGCCTGCACCACCCGTAGCAAACAAAGTTGCTTTGGCTTGAAATACGGCAATATTACCTGTTTCTTGATCGTAAGCGGTTACACCAAGTACATCACCTTCATTGTTACGGATCAGGTCAAGCGCAATCCATTCAACAAAGAACTGTGTGCCCATTTTTACGTTGCTTTGATACAACGTATGTAAAAGCGCATGACCTGTACGGTCAGCGGCTGCACAGGCACGTGGTACTGCTTTTGCACCATAGTTTGCAGAGTGACCACCAAATGGACGCTGATAAATCGTTCCATCTTCGTTACGGTCAAACGGCATACCCATGTGTTCAAGCTCGTACACCACTTTAGGTGCTTCACGCGTCATATATTCGATCGCGTCTTGATCACCTAACCAGTCAGAGCCTTTTACGGTGTCGTAAAAGTGATAGTGCCAGTTATCTTCTTGCATGTTGCCTAACGATGCACCGATACCACCTTGCGCGGCAACCGTGTGCGAACGTGTTGGGAATACTTTAGTTAAAACAGCAACTTTTAAACCCGCTTGTGCAAGTTGATACGCTGCACGCATACCAGAACCACCACCACCAACGATGACAGCATCAAAGGTGAGGTTTTGGATATTTGAATAATCTTCTTTAGGGTTTATCGCGCCCATGATGTCTTCCTATCAATTCGCCCAGAAAATCTGGATACCCCAGATTACAAATACAAACACGGCAATAATGACAGCCGTTGTTAGAACCAGACGTAAACCTGAAGCTGAAGGACCCATTTGACGAGTCGTTACATAGTCAGTAAATACTTGCCACATACCAATCCAAGCGTGTGCTGCCAATGACAATACAGCCAACAAAGACAAAATCTTCATTGGTAAAGTCATCATGAAGCCAGACCATTGCTCATAGTTAAAGCCACCATGAAACAAAATCCAACCCATGATCACGACTGTATATACGGCTAAAACAACAGCACTAATACGCTGGACAAACCAATCGCGAGAACCTGAACCTGTTAATCCTGTAGCACTTTTCATTAGAACATAATCCATACGAAGGCTGCGATGATACCAATCACAGATAAGATCAATGCAACTGTAGCGGCAGTTCGCCCACTTTGAAGCTCTTCTGCAAAGCCAAGATCAGCAAGCAAGTGTTTAACACCAGCAATGAAGTGATAAATTAAACCTGCTACAAATACCCATACGATGAATCGTACTAAAATATTTCCGAAGATAACTGTTTTTACGTATTCAAATCCTTCTGGTGATGCTAAGGATTTATCCAAAATCCATAATAGAACGGGAATTAATAGAAATACGATGACACCAGAGAGACGGTGTAAGATTGATGCAATAGCCACGGGTGAGCGTAAGTTTACCGCTAACACCTGACCCATGGACAAATTGACAGGTCTGTTGCTTTTCACAGCGGGCATCCTGTAGTAAAAACTCCAGCTGGAGTTTGTTTGAATTAATTCGAAGGAAAGCTGGCATTGAAGGCAAGCAAATGCCTACTTAATAAACGACTCTTGAATTATAAAACGTCAAAAATCAAATTACAAACAATGAAAAACCTCTTTTTCATATAAAATTAAGCAAATAAGAATCATTTACCTATACGGATTGGTCACATAATCATCGTTAATTAGATTAAAAACTCGTATGTCTCTATTTTTATATACTATTTTAAAAAAACCAGCTTTAATTGGCTTTATGATCTTCATCATATGAGAATTAGACCAAAGATATTAAATACAACTGAACTCTTTGCTTACACAGATTGCAATTCAAGGTTTAAGCTTATTCTGAATCCGCTTTAAATCATAAGGCTTATATTTTTTTATAAAATATCGTGCTGCTTTTATATTCTTTGCCACCTTATATCGCTATTATAAAGAACTACTTACTTTGTGAATAACTTCAGCTACACAATCAAATTTGATTTAAATTCACACAAAAATAATCTTATTAACCGCCCTACACGTTCTGAAAAGTACAAATTTTGAGGTGGATGATGAGTTCAATTAGCTATTTTTTAACCAGTTGAATCAATTTTGGAAATACTGGCCTATCTGTTTTAAAGCATGAAACCGATTAACTCATTCGAGGTAAATACTCGGTAAGTTATGGGTTTTAAGCCATTTTCATAATGCGTTGGCATAATCTACCAATAGCCAGATGGATTAATTGCTCTAAAAATTTGTTTACAATTTAGATTTTAGACCCAATTTTTTTCTGCACGGCGTCATAAATTTGACTTATCATAGCGCGTCGATACTGTGATTTTATTCATTTTTTTAACCCTTAACAGTTAAACTAAATACTTGTGGTGACGCTACTTTTTTATCCATTAGTATAATTGACAAAATTTCAGTTCACACTAATCTTAGTAACAATTTTTGACCCGTCTGATTCGTGCATTAAAAGATTAATACTTCGATTCAGATCAACATTCACCAGGACAGGAGATCTATTGAATGTCTGAAGCAACTGGCAAGAAAGCCGTACTAAAGCTTGATGGCAAAGAAATTGAATTACCAATTTACAGCGGCACATTAGGCCCAGATGTAATCGACGTTAAGGATGTATTGGCCGCAGGTCATTTTACGTTTGATCCTGGTTTCATGGCGACCGCTTCTTGTGAATCGAAGATTACCTTCATCGACGGGAACGAAGGTGTGTTATTACACCGCGGCTACCCAATCGATCAGCTTGCAACTCAGGCGGATTATCTCGAAACATGTTATTTGCTTTTAAATGGTGAACTCCCAACCAAAGAGCAAAAAGAAGAATTTGACGCGAAGGTGCGTAACCACACTATGGTTCACGACCAAGTAAGCCGTTTCTTTAATGGTTTCCGTCGTGATGCGCACCCAATGGCAATCATGGTTGGTGTGGTTGGTGCTTTATCTGCGTTCTATCACAACCAGTTAAACATCGAAGATGTGAATCATCGTGAAATTACTGCTATCCGCTTGATCGCAAAAATTCCGACGCTTGCAGCGTGGAGCTACAAATACACGGTGGGTCAACCTTTCATCTACCCTCGCAATGACTTGGGCTATGCAGAAAACTTCCTGCATATGATGTTTGCGACACCTGCAGATCGTGATTACAAAGTAGATCCGATTCTAGCTAAAGCAATGGATCGTATTTTCACGCTTCATGCGGATCATGAGCAAAATGCATCAACGTCAACTGTACGTTTGGCAGGCTCAACTGGCGCGAATCCATATGCATGTATCGCAGCGGGTATTTCAGCGCTTTGGGGCCCTGCTCACGGCGGTGCAAACGAAGCTGTTCTGAAGATGCTCGACGAGATCGGTACAGTTGAAAACGTTGCTGGCTTCATGGAAAAAGTGAAGACCAAAGAAGTGAAACTCATGGGCTTTGGTCACCGTGTGTATAAAAACTTCGATCCACGCGCGAAAGTGATGAAAGAAACGTGTGATGAAGTTCTTGCTGCGCTTGGCATCAACGATCCACAACTTGAACTTGCGATGGAACTTGAGCGTATTGCGTTGTCTGATGAATACTTCATCAAGCGTAACTTGTATCCAAACGTAGACTTCTACTCAGGTATCATTCTCAAAGCGATTGGTATCCCAACAGAAATGTTTACCGTGATCTTTGCACTTGCACGTACTGTTGGCTGGATCAGCCACTGGTTAGAAATGCACAGTGCTCCGTACAAAATTGGTCGTCCTCGTCAGCTTTATACTGGCGAAACCAAACGCGACATCCAGCGTTAATCGCTGCCTAAGCGTTATACCAATAAAAAAGACCGCATTTAGCGGTCTTTTTTATTGCTGGGAAGCAATAAACGGAATACAGGCAGCCAGATCATCACAAGATTGTTGACGATGTTTTTTGAGAAAGTAGTCTTGAACCATTTGCGCCTGCTGCTCAACACCAAACTCTAAAAAAGTTTTACCGCGCTTAAGCACATAATGATACTGGCGCTCAAAAATAGCCTTTCGAATCAGCTTAATGCCCTGCTGTACTTGCCATACATGTACCAATTCATGAATGAGCCAAGATTGCTTTTCAATCGATTGCGTCGAAAAATCTTCGCACCAGTCGATCACATTAAAATAAATATGCCCATTGGGACTGATTGCATAGTGCTTCAATACCAAACGATGTGCACAAATAAAGATCGAATCATAATTGAGATGCGAGCTAAAAATTTCGCGTGCAAGTGATATTTCACCCGAGGTCAGCTTTCGTCTTCTGAGGATGAGAAAATTTTGTAGCATGATCTTTTTATTGATTGAAGATTAATTTGAGTGTAATCGATGTCGGCTATAGATACAGCCAAATTACAACAAATAAAAAATCGATTAAAATAGATAATTCTTGTTATTTTTGCGCAGAAAAAGCTTTGATTAGTATATATTATCTGTCTTGCACTGTTTTTCAATTCGATTGACTTTTTTGTGTTATCCCATGCGTCACCCCGTTGTAAAAAGAAAATGACAAAAGCAACGAATGGCGTATATCTGTGCTATCGATCTAGGATTAGGTTTGAATGAAAAGTTTTAAAATTGCCCTTGCTCAATTTTCACCGCATATTGGCAATATTGATTCAAATGCTCAAAAAATGATTGAGCAAGCAAATGAAGCTAAAAAACAACATGCTGATTTAATTATTTTTCCAGAACTCTCCATCATCGGCTATCCAGCCGAAGACTTGCTGCTACGTCCAAATCTTGGTAAACGAATGCATCAGGCATTTCAGCAACTTAAAGAAGTAAAAGACATTGTAATGGTGTTTGGATTTGTACATCAAACCGAAGAAGGACATCGTTATAATTCTGCTGCTGTCATGAAAGATGGTGTCGTGCTCGGAATCTATAACAAGCATAATTTACCCAACTATGGCGTTTTTGATGAAAAGCGCTATTTCAACCCTGGGCATCAACACCTTGTGTTTGAGTATTTAGGGCATAGATTTGGTGTCTTGATTTGTGAAGATATTTGGTCGCTCAATACGGTTCAACAGCTCACGCAGCTCAATGTAGAAACAGTTTTAGTGCTCAATGCATCACCATATGAGGTGGGTAAGCCGCAGCATCGTGTTCAGACTTTGACTGAACTCTCTAAGCAGCTCAATGTCAATCTGGTTTATCTCAATCAGGTAGGCGGGCAAGATGATCTCATTTTTGATGGCACCAGCTTTGTCATCAATCACACCGGAACTGTGGCTGTACAGGCACCGAGCTTTAAGGAAGCGCTGTACTATGCTGAATATGATATCGAAAATAAGCAGTACAAAACCACTGAAGTGACGCCTGCACTCGATACCATGGCGGAAATTTATCAAAGTTTGGTGATGGCCACGCGTGACTATGTACAACGTTCTGGTTTCCCGGGTGTGATATTAGGTTTGTCTGGCGGTATTGACTCAGCACTCACCCTAGCGATTGCAGCCGATGCAATTGGTGCCGATAAGGTTCAAGCAGTCATGATGCCTTATACCTATACGGCTCAAATCAGTGTGGAAGATGCGACCGAGCAAGCGCGACGTATGGGCGTTACCTTCGGGATCGCTGAAATCCATCCGATTGTAAATAGCTTCATGCAAACGCTATATCCATTTTTTGGCAACACACCGGCAGATGCGACGGAAGAAAACCTACAGGCACGTGCACGTGGCACGCTGTTGATGGGGTTGTCTAACAAGTTTGGTAATCTGGTGCTTTCAACTGGTAATAAGTCTGAAATTTCAGTGGGTTACTGCACACTTTACGGCGATATGGTGGGAGGTTTTTCTGTACTTAAAGACGTGTACAAAACCATCGTGTTTGAGCTGGCAAAATATCGCAACACGCTTGGTGATACGCCTGTAATTCCTGAACGTGTCATTACTCGCCCGCCATCGGCAGAATTACGTCCAGATCAGAAAGATCAAGATTCATTGCCGCCTTATGATATTCTGGATGCGATTCTTTACGCTTATATCGAAGAAGATCAAAGTCAGGCCGATATTATTGCCAAAGGCTTTGAGAAAGACGTAGTTGAAAAAGTGATTCGTCTCGTTGATCGTAATGAATACAAGCGTCGCCAAGGTGCAATTGGCCCTCGAATTAGTTCACGTGCCTTTAGCCGTGAGCGCCGCTACCCTATCGTAAATGGCTGGAGACCAGATGACTAAGGATCAGACATCGTCTAGCGCGCAGCTTGCTCAAGCACTTTTGCTTGAGCAGGTGCATTATTTCAAGTCTCAGCTCTGTGCTGAGCACTCTTCGGAGTATCTACAACATCTCTCGCATTTGATTTTTCAGTCTCTCCAACAGCTCAAACTCCATCAAGTCATCGATATGCAACAACTTGAAATGGTGGTTCGGCGCTATGCATTTGAGATGCAGTTGGGTGCAGATTTACTCGAATTCATTGGTGAAATTTCTAAGCAGATTTATCTTAGCGCACTTAAATCACCATCAACTTTGAATGATTTGGTCTCGGATCAACAGTTTGATATCTGGTTAGCCAAGTTTTTAGAATTAGACAATATTCGGCTTTACTTCAATACCTTCTTACGTCACAGCCCAGCCATTGAGCAACTGTGTCACTTCATCGCCACCAGCGCAATACATCATAAATTGCCTAGGTTTTTGCAGCCGGCATCGGGCAACGAATCTAGCACTACTTTACATGCGCGTTGGCAGCAAAATCTAAAATCCTTTTCACACAAACATCAGCAACGAATTGAGCAAAAAATTGAAGACTACTTGGCTCGCTTGATTCAGCAGCAATTGGCAGAACTAAGTGTCTTATCCAATGATGATCTTGAAGATTTATTGCGTACACTCTGGGACGACGTAAAAGACAAAACTGTTTACGAGTACATCTCTAAAATTAATCCTCTAGATATTGAAGAGTTTTTTGTACTGGTTTATGAATACTGGAAAGAACTGCGCCAGCAGCCTTTCATTCAAAATCTCGTGTTGCGGGGTGTCGAAGTATTTTATGAATTTTATCGTGATGATACGTTGCAGGATTTATTTTACGGCATTGGGTTAGACGAACAGGATATTTATACTGAAGTACAGCGGTTTTACCCCAAACTTATTCGAGTTCTAGATCAGGAAGGATTACTTGAACCGCTTTTGGTGAATGTTTTATCACCATTTTATGCGCGTAGCGAAACCTTAAGCCTGATTGAACAACATCAGTCATAAAACAAAGCCCAAACCGTAGCTAACGATTTGGGCTTTTTCATTTAGAAATAATAACCCAGTGCTAAATACAGCATGCGGTCCCATCCATTGCCATCGCCCTGTGCCAATCCATTACTGCTGGCACCGACCATCGGATCATTTTTACTCCAGATGTATTCACCTTGAATCCCAATCTTTTTGTAGTTAAATGCAACACCTGCAATGATACGTTCTGAGTCTTCATAGCCCGTCTGATCTTTAAATAAACGACTATACGAGAAATATGGCTTAATATTCTTAAGCTCATAAAAGGGCTTTGCCACACTGTAATTGATTTCATTGACCACATAGTCGGTCTTATTGGCCACCTGATAAGGAAAATCAAAAGCACCCAAGGTTGAAAAGTCAGGAAACTCAGTGTCGCGGTTTTGAATGGATTGTGATCCGGCAAGTAACATCCACTGCCAAGCATTGTACTGCGTCTGTGTAAAGACATTCCAACTGTTACGTGAGCCGTCTTGACCGTTTTTTTTGTTTTTCAGTTCAGAATGCCAGAATGAAGTACCAATCTCGGTACTCAGTCCATCAATCGGCGTTACCTCAAATTTTTTAGATAACCGACCAATCCAGATATTTCTTTCTTTTAAATACGTTCCCGTTGTTAAATCATCTGCCTCGACAAATGCCGGGCTGTAGCGGCTTGAATCTTTTGACGTCCCCTTATAATTTCCACCATCTGTTGGATAAAAACCCAAACTTAAACTGTAATCATTCTGGTTGATTTGATAACGTAGCCCAAGCGCTGAAATATCCTCAAAACCGACTGTATTCATGAGGGTTTCGTAATAACTGCTGCCCCAGAAGCGTCCGAAGCCAAACTCAACAGGTTGCAATCCAACGCTCACCCGTTGCTGATCTGAAATCTTATATCCGACCCACGCATCACTCAAAAAAACAGCATCACAAAGTTCATCGTATTCATAGCAACGCGCATCGAGCGCTGCCAGCCATTTTGGATTTTCATAGTTTAAATTGAGCTTGATATCTGCAAGACGCCAGTTGTTATTTGAACCCTCATTGGCTTCATCTTGAAAATCTTTGCTCAGATAGCGCGTACGGATAGCACCAGACACTTTTACTTGCCCCGCTTCGGCCTTTGGATCGCCCCAGCTTAGATCTTGTGCATATACCACTGGGGTAAATGCAATTGTTGTTGTGAGTAGTAATAATGACTTATTCATGCCATAACATCCTTTTGAGTGGGTGATGAAAATGCATAAGTTCGGTTGGAATTAGAAAACTAAAACAGTGAACTTGAGTGTGAAATAAAAATCTAAAAAAGATAGATAAAAAAAAAGATCACGTAATGTACATGATCTTTGAAAATGGTGGCTATGACGGGACTTGAACCTGTGACCCCCGCATTATGAGTGCGGTGCTCTAACCAACTGAGCTACATAGCCGTAAACTGTGAGCGCATTATCTATAGAACCTTCTTGGCCGTCAATAGATTTTGTTTTCAGCTGTTCACCAAACACTCAAATCATGCTAAATCGTACAAATTTATGACAATTTTGTAGATACCCTAACATTTTATGCATTCATCAACAACCGCACGATGGTGCATCAGATCTGAATATCTAAAAAGAATAATGCTACGATTCAAAAACAATAAGCAAAAAAAAGACCATGCAGGAGCATGGTCTATAAAATGGTGGCTATGACGGGACTTGAACCTGTGACCCCCGCATTATGAGTGCGGTGCTCTAACCAACTGAGCTACATAGCCGAAAACTGTGCGCGCATTATCTTCATTAATTCAAGATACGTCAAGCATAATTTACATAAAATTTGGTGAAGTGGACCTGTAAGCCGGGTTCTGTCGAGGACGATCATTCCTCTAGGCGTACAATCACTCATACGCTCAAGCGACCTACCCGAATCCAGTACGGGCCGTACCTCAGGATTCCTATTTGGTCTTGCTTCTGGTGGGGTTTACCATGCCGTGAACTGTTACCAGACACGCGGTGCGCTCTTACCGCACCCTTTCACCCTTACCTCACGAATGAGGCGGTCTACTCTCTGCTGCACTTTCCGTCGGCTTGCGCCGCCCAGGCGTTACCTGGCACCCTGCCCTATGAAGCCCGGACTTTCCTCCCCTGTTTCAGTCACGAAGACCTCCACAGCAGCGACCGTCCAGTCCACTTCGTGTGCGCATAGTATCAAAGATTTGATTTAATTGCTCGTGCTTTTTTGATCAATTAGTTTTTGATACTTCTGCATGAGCTGATCTTGTGTCTCGACATGATTCGGATCTTTTGGAATACAATCGACAGGACAAAAAAGCTGACACTGCGGCTGATCAAAATGTCCAACGCATTCGGTACATAAATCGGGATGAATCTCATAAATCAATTCACCCATATAGATTGCCTCATTGGGGCAAACCGGCTCACAGACATCACAATTGATGCATTCTTCGGTGATAAAAAGTGACACGTTACCAACCTTGCTGATGTTTTTGTTCAAATGCCTCAACCACAGCCTGAGGCACAAACTTGGCGACATCGCCTCGTAGGCGAGCAATTTCACGCACCAGAGTCGATGAAATAAACGAGTATTGTTCTGAAGGCGTTAAAAATACCGCTTCAAAATGATGATCAAGCTGTCGGTTCATGTTGGCCAACTGAAATTCGTACTCAAAATCTGAAACGGCACGCAAACCTCGTAATACCGCAGTAGCGTTTTGCTCACGAAAAAAGTTGACCAGTAATCCATCAAAGCCAACAAATTCTACATTATGTAGATGACTCAGAGAGGATTTGGCTAAACGTACTCGCTCATCAAGACTAAAAAGCGGTTTTTTATGGTGTCCAATCGCAATTGCGACCACGACTTCATCAAACATTCGGGATGCACGGGTGACTAAATCTACATGACCATTGGTGATAGGATCAAATGTGCCTGGATAGATTACACGTGTTTTAGACATCCGTTTTTACTCTAGTTTATTTTGTAAGTCTTAATTCTAGCAAATCTTGATTTCATAGCGAAGTCACTCCATTAAAATGAAAAAACTTCACCTCAGTCGCGGTTTAGGGCACAATAGGCATAACTTTGGAATTTTAAGATTATGGCGAAAGCAGTAGTAGTTAAAAAAAATAATGGCGGGACCATTGCGCAAAATAAACGCGCGCGTCACGATTATTTTATTGAAGAAAAATTTGAAGCGGGTATGTCTTTGCAAGGCTGGGAAGTGAAATCCTTGCGCGCAGGTCGTATGAGCCTGACGGAAAGCTATATCATCTTTAAAAATGGTGAAGCCTATCTGTTTGGTGCCCAAATTCAGCCTCTTTTAACCGCATCCAGCCATGTTGTTCCTGAAGCGACACGTACGCGTAAACTGTTACTGTCACGGCGTCAAATTGATCAACTCATGGGTGCTGTCAATCAAAAAGGTTATTCGTGCGTTCCCCTCGCCTGTTACTGGAAAGGCCACTTGGTCAAACTTGAAATTGCGCTGGTGAAAGGTAAGCAATTACATGACAAGCGTGCCACAGAAAAAGATCGTGACTGGCAACGTGACAAAGCACGTTTAATGCACAAATAAAAAAAGCCTCAATTGAGGCTTTTTTTAGCTCTGGATTCAATGCAAACGATACAATAATCCACCAATATACTCACCAAACCAGATGGCAGTGTCTAAATCACCTTGTGGTGGCGTAATGTCTACAGGCGCATTATCGGACTGGGTCATAAGCCCTAAACTGCTGGCCAGTCGGTTTAAATCATCTTGGTTGTGCCCGGTGCTCATCAAAGGTAAACCCGACCACAACATGCCGTGCTGCATGGCAAACAGATGAATCTGTTGTAGCACCGAGAGCTTATCACCGCTTAAGCCGCCAGAATTGGCAAAACCTGCGGCAAGTTTACCTTGCCAGATCCGGTCTCTCCAACGTTTGGAGCTACTGTCCATAAACCTTTTAAAATCTGCCGAAACACTTCCCATATAAGTGGGTGAGCCAAAGATAATTCCTTGCGAGGCATCAAGTAAATCCCAGTCGATATGCTCAATCGGCATCAGATGTACTTCAATGCCCATTTTTTTGGCACCTTGCGCAATATATGCCGCGACCTTAGCTGTATGACCATAAGGACTATGATAAACGATTGAGAGAGATTTTCTGATCTGCGACATAAGATGCTTTAATCACCAAGTTAATGAAAGTTTAGCAGTTTTACTGCATGAACACGAATGTCGCCATACGCCCAGTTTTCGGATCTCGCCGATGCGAAAAGTAATGCTGCGCTTGACGATACGAACATTGATTGCCACCCAAAATCGTTTCTACACCAGATTGCTGCAAAATATAGCGTGCAATTGCATACAAATCGGCTTGAAATTTACCGGGCTGTTTACCTTCTTCAAACGCGGTGACGAGATCGGGGTATTTGGCACAAAAGATCTGCTGTACTTCTGAACCAACCTCAAAGCACGGCTGACTGATCGCTGCACCTAACCATGCATAGGCAGGACCACTTTGCATCGACTCGATGGTATTTTCAATAATGCCATCTGCAAGACCACGCCAGCCGGCATGCAAATTAGCCACCTCAGTCCCTGCACGATTCACCAACACCACAGGCAGACAGTCTGCGGTCATGATCATGAGCGCCTGTGCCTTACTTTGGGTAATCAGTGCATCGCCAGTTAATGCATCAAAACTAAGTGCTTGATTGACAGTGTGGCAAATCGTACTGTGGGTTTGGGTCATCCACGTCAGTTGCTTCACGCCATAAGCGCTTAACTCATTCAGTAGGCTCATTCGGTGCTGCTGCACACGATACGGATCATCGTGAACATGCAAGGCCAAATTAAAGCCCTCAAGCTCGGGAGTCAAACTCGGCTTCGCTTGAGGATGCATGAGGGTGGTCTGCCCCACATATACTCCAGCGGGTAAACCTTTTACAAAGTCCATGCGACGATCCTGTAATTTTGGATTAATAAGCAGCGTTGTCTTGACGTAATACCTCAACCAGATGGGTGAAATCCTCTGGCCATGGCGCTTCAAACATCATTTCCTGTTGAGTTTTCGGATGTACCAGCCCCAATTTGGCTGCATGTAACGCTTGGCGTTTAAACGTACGCAAAGTGATATTTAAGCGCTCGCTGGCTCCTGCCGGTACGCGTACACGACTCATATACACCGGATCGCCAACTAAACCATGCCCAATGTAGCTAAAGTGCACGCGAATCTGATGCGTTCGGCCTGTTTCAAGCTGCGCCTGAATACGCGTGAAATGCTGAAAACGTTCTTTAACATTATAGTGTGTTACGGCATCGCGACCACCAGGCAAGATGGTCATTTTGATACGATCGACCGGATGGCGTTTAATCGGCTCATCAATAGTGCCACCCGCCACAATGTTGCCGTATACAATCAGGTCATAAATTCGATATACCGATTTATCTGCCAATTGTTTGCTCAAAGAAAATTGTGATTCAAGATTTTTAGCCACCACCAAAAGGCCACTGGTGTCTTTATCGATTCGATGTACCAATCCGGCACGGGTGAGCTCGGCTGCTTTTGGATAATGATACAAGAGCGCGTTTACCAAAGTTCCCGTATGATTGCCCGCACCCGGATGCACCACCATTCCGGCAGGCTTGTTGATGACCAGAATATCATTGTCTTCATAAACAATTTCCAGCGGAATGTCTTCAGGCTTACTGGTGGTCTGTGCCTCAAGCTCTACATTCAAAGTCAGTAGCTCATTGCCTTCACAGCGATATTTGGGCTTTACAATTTCACCATTTACCAACAAGTGACCGTCTTTCATCCACTGTTTTAATTTCTCGCGTGAAAAGTCACTCCACACCGATGCCGCCACTTGATCAATACGTTGACCCAAGTATTCAAGATCAAGTTGAACTTGCAACGATAAACGTGTTGCAGTTGGCTCAGAAGTATGGTTATCTGCATCCTCAGAATCTTCGAGTAAGTTGAAGTCTGTTTCGGAGAGATTAGGATTCGAAGATTGTGCTGAAGTCATTTGCTCTTTCAGATAAAAGTGATTTAATAGCGCAATTGTAGCTCATTGCCCGTATTAAACAGAGGAGTTTTTATGTCGCTACCAAATTATAAGATTACCATGCTTGCCCTTTCTCTTGGCGTAGCGGCTGCAATGGTGGGCTGTAGCAGTAATCCCAAAAAAGAAGTAGTCGATACAGGCCCTCAGTCAAGTGAACAAATTTACATGCAAAAAGCGCAGCAAGCGCTTGATCGCGGTCAATATTCTGAAGCGGCAAAATCATTAGAAGCAATTGATACCTACTATCCAACAGGTCAATCTTCGGCACAAGCACAACTCGATCTTCTGTATGTAAAATTCCAGCAAAAAGAATTTGAAACCGTGGTCACGCAAGCCGATCGATTTATTCGCCTGAATCCACAGCATCCAAACGTGGATTATGCGTACTATATTCGTGGCGTTGCCAACATGGAATTAAACTACGACAGCTTGATGCGCTATACTTCTTTACAGCAGTCACACCGTGACACCAGCTACATGAAGTTGGCTTATCAAAACTTTGTCGATTTAATTCGCCGTTTCCCAAGTAGTCAATATTCGGTCGATGCAGCACAGCGCATGAAGTTTATCGGGCAAGAGCTGGCTGAAAGCGAAATGAATGTGGCACGTTTTAATATTAAACGTAAAGCCTGGATTGCAGCCATTGATCGTGCGCAGTGGGTGGTAGAGCATTATCCTCAAACCCCTCAAACACCTGAAGCGTTGGCTACTCTGGCTTATGCCTACAATGAAATTGGCGATAAGGCCACCTCAGAACAGTACGTTAATCTGTTAAAACTGAACTACCCGAACTTGGTTCGTGCGAACGGAACAGTAGATCTTGCGGCATCTCGTCACGATGCGAGCTGGGTTAACCGCGCAACATTGGGTATTTTTGGTCGTGAAGCCAAAGCCAATGCAAACGCAGAAACCACTTCAAGCAACGTAGAAAGCACAGAAAAACGGAGCTGGACCAATCGTTTAAGCTTTGGTTTACTCGATAAACAAAAAACCGTTGATACCAGCACTACCGAGATGCCAAAACCACCAGTACAAGCGACACAAACCGTACCAAGTACAACTGAAGCAAATGCTGCAAAATAATGTATCGGTTGGTTAAAAGCACATTGAAAAGGGCAAGCATGGACTTGCCCTTTCATTTTTACTTACGATCAAAATTCTTTTTTTTGTTTGCTTCAGCTACACTATTTGATTGAAGCTTTTTTTGCATGTGCTCGGGATTCTTTCTGTTATGGCCATTCCTCAACATACCATTGATCAAATTCTAGACCGAACCGATCTGGTAGAATTGATTGGCCAACGCGTAAAACTCAAAAAATCAGGGCGCTCCTACTCTGGTTGCTGTCCATTCCACCAAGAAAAAACTCCTTCTTTTCATGTTTATCGTGACAAGGGCTATTACCATTGCTTTGGTTGTCAGGCCAACGGTAATGCAATTCGTTTTTTAATGGACATCGACGGGCGCAACTTTATCGATGTCATGCAAGAGTTATCGAGCAAATCGGGCGTAGAACTCCCTAAAGACAATTTTGAAAGCAAGAAACTCTCTTATAAACGCGCTACACAAAAACCGCAGCCAATCGCACCAGTACCAGCTCAAACGTCGATACCAGAGACGAACTCAAATGAAACATCCGATGCATCACAGGCACTCGAAGCGCCAGTGTTTATGGATGATCCATTTGCGCAGTTTGAACAAAATTATCAATCTTTTGATGATGATATTCCACAAGAAGGCAATTTATATGATTTGCTGGAAAACGTGGCGCAATTTTATGAACGACAACTTCCAAATAGCATTAAAGCCCAGCAATATTTTAAACAGCGTGGACTCACTGCAGAAACGATTCAGTTTTGGCGTTTGGGCTATGCTCCCGAAGACTGGCAGCATTTGGAAAAAGCCTTTCCTTACGACGTAGAAGGCTTAAAGCAAGTCGGGCTGATTCGTTCTAGCGACAGTGGGCGTGACTTTGATCTCCTGCGTGAACGGGTTATTTTTCCGATTCGTGATCATAAAGGTCGTGTGGTAGGCTTTGGTGGCCGTGCACTCAACGACGAAATCAAACCCAAATACATCAATTCCCCCGATTCGGATGTCTTTCATAAAAATCAGCTGCTTTACGGACTGTATGAAGGGCGCAAGCTTAAAGCCAGAGACTGGCTGATGGTTGAAGGCTATATGGACGTCATTGCGTTGCAGCAGTATGGTGTATATGGAGCCGTAGCAACGTTAGGCACGGCCAGTAATGTCGATCACCTGAATACGCTATTCAAGCAAAACTCGCGCATTACCGTGGCTTTCGATGGCGATGCGGCCGGTCAAAAAGCCGCACGTCGAACCTTGGAAATTGCATTGCCCTCTTTAAATGATGGGCGGGAACTCAAGTTTTTTGTATTGCCCAAAGAACATGACCCAGATTCACTCATTCGGCGTGAAGGACTCGAGCATTTTCAACGCTTGCTTGAGCAGGCGCCATTACTGTCTGATTTCATTTTTGCACACCTCACTCAGCAGCACGATATTTCAACGCCTGAAGGAAAAAGTCAGGTCATGGGAGAACTCCGCGAGTTGACCGATTTATTGCCTAAACAAGGCTCATATCGTTATTTGTTAACGCAGTCGTTTCGAGAAAAGTTAGGACTGGGGCGCAAGTTTACTCCGCAAGTCAGTCATGATGCATCGTTGTCCTTTAATATTCAGACCAAAGATGAAGACTTGGCGATTGCACTGCTGATTCAACATCCATATCTGTATATTCATTTTGAGGCCTTACGCGCCGTGATCGCGCCAGATCAACTTCTGGCCAAGATTTTATCGGTGCTAGATCGTGTTTTTGAAGAGTTGCCAGACGACCAAGAGCTCGCGACCTACTATATTTTGGGCGCATGCAATTTATATCGACATGAAATTGCAGATATTTTGGAGCGAACGAACCTTCAAAATCTGATGCATGCACCAGAAACTGCCGACAAACTGGCCAAAGAATATGCACTGGGTTTACAAGAAAAATATTTAAGAATGAAACTCAAAACGCCTATTTCGCTCATCGAATCGCGTAATTTGCGTCAGCAACTGAACGAATTGACCAAGCAAATCAGTTTACGTTTATTGTCTTAACAATACTTAGTCTGCTGTATTTTTTGGCTTGCGCTCATGCTCAAACACATCATTGAGCTGATTTTTCATCCACTCAAAATAGTCTGGATGTTCATGTTGCGCCGCTTCGCGCAGCAATATCGATGTGGGGTGCATGAGCTTTTTGGTCAAACGATGCGCCAGTTGCGTCATCACTTCTTCAGGCGCTTGGCCTTTTTGCAAGGCAGCTAAGGCTTTGCCTAACTCAAGCTGTTGTTGCTGCTCACTGTGCGCACGATAAGCATGAATTGTACTGCCTGCTTGCAGAATTTTTTGCTGGGTGAGCAATTGACTGGCCAGTTGACTCACCATGACTTCGGCTTCAACTGCCGCCTGACGCCGCTGCGCCAAATTTTCATCAATTACGCTTTGTAAGTCATCTACACCATACAGATATACGCCGTCTAGCGTTTCGACTTTCGGATCGATATCGCGCGGAACAGCCAAATCGACCAGTAACATCTGGTTATAGCGACGCTTTTTGAGTGCAGCCTTGATATCTTGATAAAAAATGACCTGGTGTAAACTTCCGGTACAACTCGACACCACATCAGCACGGTGTAAATTGTCGGCCAGTTGATCAAATGCAATGATCTCGACTTCTACCTGATGGGCAATTTCTTGCGATAACTGCTCTGCCCGCGCTTGACTACGGTTACAGATGATGACCTTTGCCACACCCATTTCGGCCAGATGTTTGGCCACCAAAGTGTTCATTTCACCAGCAGCAACCATCATGACGGTAAGCTTTTCTGGTTGACTAAACACCTGTAAGGCCAATTGCGCAACCGCATAACCCATCGATACAGCATGGCTACCGACCGCTGTTTCGGAGCGAACACGCTTGGCTGCATAAAATGCGTATTCAAAAATGCGGTTTAAGTCGGAAGAAACGGTTTGTGCGTCTTTAGACAAAGCCAGTGCACTTTTGACTTGCCCCAAAATTTGAGGCTCGCCCAACATAAGCGAATCGAGTCCACTGGCTACACGCATTAAATGTGTGACCGCCTGCGCATCTTGGTAACGATAAACATGATGAAGTAACTGTTTTATCTCAATACCATTGGTTTCGGCCAACCAGTTCAAAATCAGATCGGCATGCTCAGTCATGGCATAGACTTCGGTACGATTGCAGGTAGACACCACAACCATATCGTTTAAATCGGCATGACGATGCTGTTGAGTCAACAAATCGCGTAAACGTTCTGCGTTAAACGCGACTTGTTCTCTCAACTCGACTGAAGCTGTTTGATGGTTGACACCCAATGCAAAGAAAGACATATCAGATCATCATTTCGCTAAATTTATGCTATTGTGCAATATCGGTGTCATAAAAAGCATTACTTGGATTACTAAAAATTGCGACAAATGAATAACCGGTTAAACGGTACATCCATTAGACAATATTCTACCACATTCTTGTTGCTCGGTAGCATGGCTTCGACAGCACACGGACAAGCTGTGGATGAATTTCATCCAGCCGCATTAAATACCGATGCGCTTAAACAAAGCATGATTGCCGAATTTGCCTTGGCTTATGATGATATTCCAACCGCCATTCATAACTACACTGTACTCGCAATAAAAAGTAATTCAACCACCATTAAACAGCGTGCACTCGATATTGCACTCGAATACAACGATTTAAAAGCCGCTCTGGATATTGCAACACATTGGGTGGTTCAAGAGCCTGAAGATGTGCCTGCACTCTTTTATCTGGCACATATTGCGCTGCGTGCGCATGAATACAAACTGGCTGCCAATACACTGGATAAAATTTTAACCATCGACCCCAATGCCGATCTGGAACAAATTCTTGCCGGTATTGCACCCGAATCCAAAGAAGATCGGGAAAATTTATTGGCTACACTCAAAACCAGTAAAGAGAAAGAAAACCCTTCGATTTTGGTCATGATTGCAGGCTTTGAGGCACAAAATGGGCATTTAGAGGATGCGCTTAACAACACCAACAAGGCCCTAAAAAAGCGTCCGAAGGTCACGGGCTTTATTTTAATGAAAGCCAATTTGCTGACCAGCCTAGGCGAAATTGAAGAAACACAGAAATGGCTGGCAAAATCCAGTCGTCGTCATCGAGACAACCTAGATGTTCGACTGGCTGAAGCGCGCTTTCTTATTCGGCATAGTGAGCCACAACTGGCGCTAAAAAAGCTCGAAGACATTATCAAAATGTGGCCTGACAATGAAGATGCCAAGTTTATTGCCGGCCTTACCAGTATCGATTTAAAATATTACGAGAAAGCCGAGCAATATCTGGTCGATTTACGTTACTCTGCAAAATATCAGAATGACGCCTATTATTATTTGGCCGTCAATGCAGAGCGCAAGCAGCACTTTGAAACAGCAAAAGCGTATTATCGTTTGGTCGATGGCAGCTTGTATGTGGTGTCTAGGCGTAATCTGGTGTCGATTTTTGAAAAACAGGGTAATCTAAACGATGCCTTACGTTTTTTAACCCAAGAGCGGGTCAATTATCCGCAGCATGCCAGTTTTTTATATCAGGCACAGGCCGAAATTTTAAAGAAAATGGGCAACAAGAAAGCCGCATTGCGCTTGCTCGATGAAGCCATTAAAAATATTTCGGATGATCCTGAACTGATCTATGCCGAAGTGCTGATGCTGGATCCTTTCTCAGATCGCGACAAGCTGGATCGCACATTAAAACAGTTGCTGCTCATCGAGCCAAATAGCCCGACCTATCTGAATGCTTATGCTTATACACTGGCGTTACAGAACCGACGCTTAGATGAAGCTCGTCAGTATGCTCAACTCGCCCTTGAATATGCTCCCGAACAAGCCTCAATTTTAGATACCTTGGGATATATCGCCTTTTTGCAAAATGATTTCAATGCAGCGATTGAATCTCTAGGCAAGGCGTATGCAATAAGCCAGAATGTGAATATTGGTGTACGGCTGGCCAAAGCCCTATACATGCAAGGCAATCTGACCGAATTTAGCCAAGTTTTACAACAGCTCAAAGAAAAAAATGCAAATGATCCACAATTAAAGCAACTCGATGCGCTAATTTTACCGACAGCAACTAAAAAGAGTTAATTTATGCTTACCACATCTCGTCTTTCCCTTGCCCTATGCTGCTCGAGCGCGTTATTTTTTACCGGTTGTCAGCACATCGTCAAATCGCAATCACCGGCTACTCAGAATCAAACTGAACAGCTTAATGAATTTGATTTACAAGGTAAAATTGGTGTTCGCACCCCAAAACAGTCTGGCAGCGCCTTTTTTACTTGGTCTCAGCATCAAGATCAATTTGATATTGAGCTCAGCGGTATTTTAGGGGTTGGTAAAACTCAAATTACAGGCAAACCCGGACAAGTGAGCTTAAACAGCGCCAAAACTGGCTTGATTACTGCCCAAACGCCTGAAGAGCTGTTACAGCGTGCAACTGGCTGGCAAGCTCCGATTACGCATTTGGTGAACTGGGTACAAGCCCGACCTGCCACAATGTCTGCAAAGACGACACAAGATCAAAATGGCCGTGTAACCAATATTGTTGAAGATGGTTGGGATGTGTCATTAAGTTATAACGATCAACAAAAACTTCCCAACAAACTGATTTTAAAGCAAGCGCTTGCCGATAATCAGGAAAATCGTATTACAATGCTTATTCAAAATCGTTAAGTCAAATCCCCTTATGATGCGCGTTCCTTCACCTGCAAAACTGAATCTGTTTTTACATATCACGGGCCGTCGCAGCGACGGCTATCATGAATTGCAAAGCATTTTTCAACTGATTGATTTGTATGATTGGCTCACCTTTACGCCATTAAACGACAAGCATGAAATTGAAATTGAGGGAATTGCGCAGGTCGATCTGACACAAAATTTAATCTACCGGGCCGCACAACTGCTCAAACCATATGCAACAAAATACTGTGGCTTACACATCTTGATAGAAAAAAATATTCCCATGGGTGCAGGGCTAGGTGGCGGATCATCCAATGCAGCCACCACCTTACGGGTACTCAATAGCCTTTGGGAATGCAGCCTAACAATTGATCAATTGGCAGATTTAGGTTTAAGTCTGGGTGCAGATGTCCCGATTTTTGTTTATGGAAAAAATGCATGGGCCGAAGGAGTCGGAGAAAAGCTTACTTTTGTAGATTTAGATCAAAAACAATACATTATTTTAAAACCTGACTGTTTTATCAGCACTCAACTGCTTTTTTCGCAAAAAACATTGACAAGAGATTCTAAGCGCACTACATTTTGCGCCTATCAGATGAAGCCTTCTGATTTTGGAAATAACTTTGAAGCACTTGCTAGAAGCCTATATCCAGAAGTAGAAGAAGCGATGCAGTATCTCGATCAGTTCGGTTCTGCACAGCTTACAGGAACAGGTGCCTGTGTTTTTACTGAGGTCACTTCCGATATGAATGTGAACGAAATTGTTACTCATGCCCCATGTAAAGCTTATGTGGTTCACGGGTTAAAACAATCTCCTTTATGTTTGTAAAAGAATGATATTTAGGGGCGTCGCCAAGTGGTAAGGCAGCGGGTTTTGATCTCGCCATCCGTTGGTTCGAATCCAGCCGCCCCTGCCATCTTCACCTGAGAATTCTGTAATAGGGGCGTCGCCAAGTGGTAAGGCAGCGGGTTTTGATCTCGCCATCCGTTGGTTCGAATCCAGCCGCCCCTGCCATTACAGATTTCAACTTTAGGGGCGTCGCCAAGTGGTAAGGCAGCGGGTTTTGATCTCGCCATCCGTTGGTTCGAATCCAGCCGCCCCTGCCATATCTTTATAAAGTCAGACTGAATTTACTGTCACGTTAATACTCAATTTCCTTGACATTAGCGGGCAAAAATATTAAAGTTCTGCCGCATTAGGGGCGTCGCCAAGTGGTAAGGCAGCGGGTTTTGATCTCGCCATCCGTTGGTTCGAATCCAGCCGCCCCTGCCATCCAAATTCATTACATGCCAACCGCCAAGGGTGCTTCATGCCCAATCTTGTCGTTTTTAGTGGAAATGCTCATCCACAGTTCGCCCAGAAAGTCGTAAGCCATTTACATATTCCTCTCGGTGCTGCTTCAGTCGGTCACTTTTCTGATGGGGAAATTTCAGTAGAAATTACTGAAAATGTTCGTGGTAAAGACGTTTTCATCGTACAGCCTACATGTGCTCCAACCAATGATAACCTGATGGAAATCTTGGTGATGGCAGATGCATTACGTCGCGCTAGCGCTGGTCGTATTACCGCTGTTATTCCGTATTTTGGCTATGCTCGTCAAGATCGTCGTCCGCGTTCAGCACGTGTTCCTATTACCGCAAAAGTTGTTGCAGATATGCTAACCACTGTGGGTGTAGACCGTGTTGTCATGATCGACCTTCATGCTGACCAGATCCAAGGCTTCTTCGATATCCCTGTCGACAACATCTACGGTACGCCTGCCCTGCTTGCAGATTTGCGTCAGCAATCGCATGACAACTTGATGGTGGTTTCACCTGACGTTGGTGGTGTGGTACGTGCACGCGCTGTTGCAAAACAAATGGGTGATATCGACCTTGCAATCATCGACAAACGTCGTCAAAAAGCAAATGAATCACAAGTGATGCATTTGATTGGTGATGTGAAAGATCGTGACTGTGTCATTGTTGACGATATGGTTGATACTGCCGGTACACTTTGCAAAGCTGCCGATGCACTGAAACAATTTGGTGCTCGTCGCGTTGTTGCTTATGCCACTCACCCTGTTTTATCAGGTAAGGCATTAGAAAACTTGCAAAATTCTGTGCTTGACGAATTGGTAGTCACTGACACCATTCCGCTTTCTCCTGAAGCATTGAATTTAGGCAAAATCCGCCAAGTATCTGTAGCAAGCATGGTCGCTGAAACAATTCGTCGTATTAATAACGAAGAATCTATTAGCGCGATGTTTGATAGTTATCTATAATAGCCCGAATTTTTCAAACCCTGGCCTTGGCTGGGGTTTTCTATCACTAAACTGGTCGCAAGTTTAGTTTATTTTACTTTAATGAGGATTTATCTCATGGCAAATTTTGTACTTAACGCTACTGCGCGTAACGAAGACAAGCAAGGGAAAGGTGCGAGCCGCCGCCTTCGTCGCGAAGCGCTTGTTCCAGCAATCATCTATGGTGGTGAAGCTGAGCCTGTAGCAGTAACAATCGAACTTCGTGAACTTGTTAAAGCGCTTGATAACAACGCTTTCTTTGAAGAAGTTGTTGAAATCAAACTTGGTGACAAAGTTGAAAACGTGAAAATCCAAGCGTTACAACGTCACCCTGCTAAAAACACGCCTATGCACGCTGACTTCAAACGCGCATAAGTGTTCAAGGCGTAAATTAGTGTCTAAGATTTCGCTAATTGTTGGTCTGGGTAATCCGGGAACGGAATACGCCCAGACCCGTCATAATGCAGGATTCTGGTTTGTTGAGCAACTTGCAGATCAGTATCACATTACATTAAAAAAAGATCCAAAGTTTCATGGATATACAGGACGGGGCCAAATTGAAGGACACGATGTTCGTCTTTTAATTCCAACGACCTTCATGAATCGTTCGGGACAAAGTGTTGTTCCTTTTTCAAAGTTTTATCAAATTCCCCCTGAATCTATTCTGATTGCGCATGACGAACTAGATATGGACCCAGGTGTGATTCGCTTAAAAACAGGCGGCGGACACGGTGGTCATAATGGTTTACGTGATATTGTGCCGCATATTGGGCCAAACTTTCACCGCTTAAGAATTGGAATCGGTCATCCTGGATCGAAAGATCGCGTTTCTGGGCACGTTTTGGGTAAAGCACCACAAAGCGAACAGAGCCTTATGGACGATGCCATTCATCATGCCTTGTCAAAGTTAAGACTGTTGGTCGACGGCCAAATCTCTCAAGCCATGAACCAAATTAATGCATATAAGCCAAATTAGCATAAATTGTTGAACAATCAGGCTTGCCATGCGATTTGAATCAGAGCAAAATGCGCATACTCGCTCACAATGATGTGAACGTGTGCCGATTCAAGGACAAGATCAGACGCTTATGTCAACTCAGGAGACGCTGGCCATGCTATCTCGATTATTAAAATGCAAAATTCACCGTGCCGTAGTCACACATGCCGAACTTCATTATGAAGGCTCTTGTGCGATTGATGGTGTCTTGATGGATTTGGCAGGGATACGTGAATATGAAGAAATTCATGTCTGGAATGTCACCAATGGCAAACGCTTTACCACTTATGCCATTCGTGGTGAAGAACGTTCAGGCATTATTTCGGTGAATGGTGGCGCTGCACATCAGGCAGATGTAGGTGATCTAGTTATTATTGCAACCTTTGGTGACTTTACCGAAGTGGAAGCAAATGCGCACAAACCGCGTTTAGTGTATGCAAATCCAGATAATACCGTCAACCACACGGCAAACTGCATTCCGGTACAAGTCGCTTAAATGACTGTACGCTCAAAGGCCCGCAATCTGCGGGCTTTTTTGTGTTTGTACCGCTTGGCAAAGCAAAATTTACACTATGCATAGAACTGATTGTTCTAAAAAAGGCTCTCGGAAATCATGCAAAAAACGCTATACTATTCACACATCGCTTCAGGGCGGGGTGCAATTCCCCACCGGCGGTAAGCTCAGCACGAGCAAGCCCGCGAGCGCAGCAAAGTGAGTCATGCTTTCAGCGCAGATCTGGTGTAATTCCAGAGCCGACGGTATAGTCCGGATGAAAGAAGACGACGTTTTACGATACCACCATTTTGGGGTGGTATTGCTGCGCCCCCATTTCTCATCAGTCCTGAAATGTTTAACCGTACAGTCCATTACGTGAGCATTTCATATGTCTAGTTTGATTCAACCCGAAATTTTCTTCTCTGCCCTCTCTCCAGCCGAACAACGTATTCAGCAAGCACTTGAAGATATGCGTGCCGGAAAACCGGTATTGGTGATGGACGATTTTGATCGTGAAAATGAAGCCGATCTGATTGTGGCAGCCGAAACTCTCAATGTAGAGACCATGGCGCGTATGATTCGAGACGGTTCAGGCATTGTGTGTTTTTGCCTCTCAGAACAACTGGCCGATCATCTGGAGCTGCCTCCTATGGTACAAAACAATTCCAGCCAGTTTCATACCGCCTTTACCGTCACAATTGAGGCTGCACATGGCGTCACCACAGGCGTTTCAGCCAAAGACCGTGTTACCACCATTCAAGCTGCCATTAAAGATGGTGCGGTCGCCAGTGATCTAAATCGTCCAGGCCATGTCTTCCCTTTGCGCGCGCGTGATGGTGGCGTATTGGCTCGCCGTGGTCATACCGAAGCCACAATTGATCTGGCGCGTTTGGCAGGCTTAAAACCTTCGGGCGTGTTATGTGAATTGACCAATCCAGATGGCACAATGGCAGCAGGTATTCAGGTGTTGGCCTATGCACAAACTCATCATTTGACCGTAATTACCATTGAAGAATTGGTGCAGTATCGCCTAAAGCATCAAATTTAAGATCATCAGATCAAAAAAAAGCCCGTCATCGGGCTTTTTTTAAAAGTCGTTTTCTACCGTTTCGAGTAAGTGTTGTTTCATGCCATCGGCACGTAACCATGCAAAATCATAGCTGGCCTGAGCCAAGGATAAAATGCGACGTTCAAACTCTTGCCAGAGCGGTTTGACTTGGTGACTTTGAATCCCTAGACCACTTTCATCGGCCAGATAGATATTTTTTTCGCACACTTTCAAGGCATGATACAAAGTGCGGCCAGTAGATGCATGCTCAAACAGACGTACGCGCTTTAATTTGAGAAACGCGAAAGCTTGCGCCAGATTGGCATGAGGGAGCATCGGAATTAGAATCTGATCTAACTGAATGTCTAGACGTGTCCAGATGCTTAATTGCTGCTCTGGGGTGTAACTGTTCCAATGAATAATTTCATGGCTAAAACGACGACAACCACGGCAGACGTTATCTCCAAACGTCGTCGAACAGCGCCCCGCACAAGGCGTCAAAGTGGTAATGCGTCGATCTTGCGTCACACTTATCTCCCTATCGATTAATTACAATACGCGTTTATAGGATGATTCATAAACGCCAAAAACTACTATATATTGTATGCTTTATCTAAAAAAACACAATATTTAGTCTTTAAACTTTAAAATCCATCCTGTGATTTTGAATAAAACTTAGGCATTTTTACATATTCCATCTTAGACAAATAAATCCCTATAAAATGTATTGAATTCTCGCCAATTGGAAAAATTCGAGCTAGAATATGCGCCTAAATTTTTGTTATCTATGTTTGGAGTTTTCCATGAACGCTACTGTAGAACAGCTTGCACCTGTAGAACAGCAAGCGACCAATGATTGGGTGGTTGCCGCGTTGTACCAATTTAAAGAAGTAGCCGATGCTGCAGATTTGCAACAACGTCTTCTTGATCTGGTCAAAACCATCAATCTGTGTGGAACTCTAATCGTAGCGAGTGAAGGCATTAACGGTACCGTTGCAGGTGATCGCCACGCAATTGATACTATTCGTCAGTTTTTATTGAATGAAGGCTTCAATGCGATGGAATACAAAGAATCGCATAGCTCAGACAAGCCATTTCGAAAAATGAAAATCAAACTCAAACAAGAAATTGTAACTTTGGGTGTGGAAGTGAAGCCACGTGATCTGGTTGGACATTATTTAGATCCAAAAGAGTGGAATGATTTGATCCGTCGTGACGATGTTATTCTGATTGATACCCGAAATGATTATGAGTACAAGGCCGGGACATTTAAAGGCGCGATCGATCCTAAAACAGAAACTTTCCGTGAGTTTCCAGATTATGTGAAAAAGAATCTGGAACAGCATAAAGATAAAAAGATTGCGATGTTTTGTACGGGCGGGATTCGCTGTGAAAAATCAACCTCCTTATTGCTCCAAGAAGGTTTTGAAGAGGTGTATCACCTTAAAGGCGGCATTTTAAAGTACTTAGAGGAAACACCTGCCGAAGAAAGCATGTGGGAAGGTGAATGTTTCGTGTTTGATGGCCGTACAGCAGTCACTCACGGTGTCGAAGAAGGCCAAAATGTAAAATGCCATGCATGTGGCTGGCCGCTCACACCTGAAGAGGTGGCGCTTCCAAGTTATGAACACGGCGTATCGTGTGTATACTGCATAGACAAAACCACAGAAAAACAAAAAGAAGGTTTCCGTATGCGTCAATCACAAATTGCAGCCGCGAAACGTAAACGTCTTTAATTCATCAATACATCATAAAGCCGAAACACTGTTTCGGCTTTTTTGTTTCTATACGACCTGACCAATGATATAAAACTGACCTGAAGCAAGTACAACTTTATCGATAATACGCATGCCCAATCCGTCGATATGTACTTTTAGCGAGGTAGAATTTTCAAAATCAATAAAAGCAATCAAGGCATCAAAAGATTGCTGTTTTAAATCTTGGATCGCCTGATCATATAAGCGCTTAGCAACACCCATGCCCCGATAATCATGATGAACTAAAATGGGTCCATACGTGGCATAACGCATATCGGCCAGATGGCGTTCATTCAACACCAAGATATCGGCATGTTGATGAATATACTGAATAATTTCAGGGCCATTCATTGAATGCATCTGCTGAAGTACCAGAAAACCTGCAGGCTGCTGCCCAATTTCAGCTTTATAAATCGATGAAGACTCAATCCATTTTTGTGCCAACTGCTCAAAATGCGGATTATCCTGCACAAAGCCCTGCACTGGCTGCTGAAGCTGTTGTTTGGTATTGGCTTGGTAAAGCGCGACGATCCAATCTAAATCTTGCGGAGTTGCTTGCGTTATTTCTATTTTTTGCATGCTGATGCCTTTAGATCATTTGACTTTTTAATTGGTTTTTTCATTTGGATTAAAACAAAAGTTTATATGGTGGTTTTACCGTTTTACCTTATACGATTCACCCAACAAATAGCGCAATATTTACAATTTGACAGCAGGATTTACTGCTGACAGTACGCTTGATACGACACTCGATCGTAAATTACGCCTCAGCATTTTTGAGCATCTTATCAGGCCGATGTATAAATTTACATAACAAATCTTTGAAATCCAAAGCACTGTCATTACTATCTTTTTATTTACCAATTCAATTCTATGGAAAATTGGGTCATACAGATTATTGAACGTTTAGGCTATTTGGGTATCGCCTTCTTAATGTTTCTAGACAATGTTTTCCCTCCTATTCCCTCTGAAATTATTATGCCCAGTGCAGGCTATACCGCCTCACGTGGTCAGTTACAGATTGTCGGTGTGATTGTTGCTGGCAGCTTTGGTTCGATTGTTGCCGCAGCCGTTTTGTATGCTTTGGGTCGTAAGATTTCTCAAGAATCTTTATTTAAACTTGTAGACCGTTATGGCAAATATCTATTCATTAAGCGCAAAGACGTACACAAGGCACTTGAATGGTTTGAGCATTATGGTCACAGAATTGTCTTTTTCGGACGCATGATTCCGGCTGTTCGCTCCCTCATTAGTATTCCGGCTGGCATGAGTCATATGCCCTTTTGGAAATTTATGCTCTACAGTAGCTTGGGTACACTGATCTGGACCACATTTTTAGCTTGTGTGGGCTTTTACTTTGGTGAAAATCAAGCACTCATGTTTGCAATCATGCATCGTGTGGGATATGTCATTTTGGCAATTGTTGCAGTGTTAGGTTTGATGTGGTTGTATAGAAAATTCTTCAAACACAAAGCTTAAATATAGTTTATTTCACTTCGATATCTTAATCTTTAGTGATTAAAACTGATCCAGCTTTGGACAATGCCATGATGCGCTTGAACTTTGGGCACTCCAACGGATTGATAAAACTACACTGCGTGGCATGGTTTAGCATTTTTCTGAGCGATTCAAGTTCTCTTATTTTCTGCTCCAGTTCCTGTGCTTTTTCCTCAAGTTTTAATTTATCTACCTGTGAATCTGGCCGCCCCAACATGGCTTTAATTTCAGCAATACTAAATCCTGCTTTTTTACCTAATTCAATCAAAGCGAGTTGTTCTAACACCTGCTCAGAAAAGACGCGTTGCAAACCTTTACGCCCAATAGAACGAATTAAGCCCATGCGTTCATAATATCGCAGCGCTGAGCTTGTTAATCCGGTCTGACGGACAAGCGTTGAAATCGTGATCTCATTCATCTTGACTTGAAGTTCACTTCAATTTGTAGACTGTAGTATCTTACTTTATCAGGCTAAAGCAATAATGGAAGTGGTATATATTTTCTGGATCGGTGTGGCTGCAACAATCTTTATGGATCTTTCTAGCGTAGCGTTAAAGTTTTGGTTTGGAGTGCAATCGCTGGACTATTCATTGGTTGGTCGGTGGCTTTTATCTATGCCAAAAGGATTTTTTTGTCATCGTAATATCATTAACTCAGCTCGACTTACCCATGAAAAATGGGTGGGCTGGCTCGCACATTATATGATTGGTGTAGGCTTTGCTGGTCTTTATTATTTAGCAATCCCTAGCGAACAGCAACCTCTGTTCTTTTGTGCTGTGGGATTTGGTTTATTCACCGTGCTTATACCCTTTTTTATAATGCAGCCTTGTTTCGGATTTGGAATTGCTGCGCGACGAGTGCCCTCTGCGTGGCAAGCGCGACTTAAAAGTGTTTTTGCTCATGGTGTATTTGGTATAGGACTATATTTAGCAATTCATCTATTCAATAACGTGGTTTAACTCGTTACAACTTATACTTTAAATAAAGGATAGTGGCATGCAACAAGATTTTTGGCATCAACGCTGGCAAGAAAATCGAATTGGTTTTCATCAGCCACAGCCCAATGATTACTTAATTCAGTATTTACCTACTTTAACACTTCAGCCACATGCTCGTATTTTGGTGCCTTTAAGTGGGAAAACTTTGGATATAGGCTGGTTGCTCATGCAAGGTTTTCGCGTGGTGGCGATTGAGCTGAGTCCTGTTGCAATTCATGCTTTGATGCAACAGTTGAAAGATGATCTGGGCATTGTATTTGAACAAAAACAGCTTAAAGCATGTGTTCACTATCATCATCCAGAAATCGATCTTTTTGTTGGTGATTTTTTCGATGTATCCAATGTAGAGATTGGGCAGATCGATGCAATTTATGACCGCGCAGCCTTAATTGCATTACCGCCTGAAATGCGTGCCCGCTACGCACAGCATCTGATCGATATAACTCAAGGCGCAGTGCAGCTTCTGGTGAGTTACCAGTATGATCAAGACAGTTTTCAAGGCCCGCCTTTCTCGGTAGAGGCAGGAGAAATTGAACAGCTTTATGCATCGCAATATTCAATTCGACAACTGGCGCATGTGGAATTATCAGAACAACACAAAGGACGACAAGCGCAAGAAAAAATCTGGTATTTACGCGCTAAATGAAAATAAAAAACACCTCTTTAGAGGTGTTTTTTGTGTGTTCAAGTCGCAGCTTTAAACCAATAAGCCAAACATTGCGTTTAACTACTTGACGAAAAGCAGCACGAAAACGTTTTAGTTGGGTGTATGGTACATCAAATACAATTCGTTTAGGTTCTCTGGAATTTCTTCTGCCAGCTCATCCATCAACTGACCATTACGACGGAACGATTCCATTTGTGGATCTTCTTCATCAATGCCACTGAACACCATAATCGGCAAAGTCAAATCGACCAATTGCTCTTCATGCTCTGGTGTAAACCATGCATCTTCGTTGAGAAACATCGCATCGACAAAACCAACGCTCCAGTCGCCCAAACTTGACTCGGTGTCGGCTTCTTCAATTTCAAAAGGAAACTCGATTCCTTCTTCATTAGCCAGATTTTGGCGAATCTGATCAAGCCAAATGTTGATCTGTTCAATGATTGCTGTTGGCACACTTTTCTGATTGCCTTCAAACAATTCATTTAACCAGCGGTCAAACTGTGGTCCAACCGCAATGGCACACAAAAAACCATGAGTAGCTGCAAAATCCAGACCGTATTCGTTTTGGTCACCGTCAAGATAATCGCTCAATAGGTCTAAATTCAAAGTACTCATTGTGTATCCAATTTCATAAAAATAGGCTGTAGCATATCATTTTCAGCCGTAGATGGACTACATCTGATTTATGTTAGTCTTCGTCGTCGTCATCAAGATCATCATCATCAAGATCATAATCAAAATCTTTCAGCTCACGCTCCAATCGACGCTGCGCGAGTAGATCGTCAATCAAACGACGCTTTTCTAATGATTCTTTGGCACTGATTTTGCCTGATGCTTCATCAAAACTAACATCATCATCATCACCGTAGTTATCATCTAATTCAAAATCTGTAGAAGACACTAAAACTACCTCATAATGAAAAAATGTGAATGTTCTAGGCGCTATTTATCGCCCTTTAAAATCCTTGTCAAGTTTTATTTATTTTTTTTCATAAATTCAGGGTTTTTGAATTTTTTTTCGTCAAAAAAATTGTATATTCAGAAAAGTCTTGATAGTGTTGAGAATCATGTGCGAAGCAGGAAGAAAAAATAAACAGGCATTGCACTTGAAAAACATTCGTTTTGTCCCAATATTCAAAAAATAGCTGTGAAATCAAAGATTTTTTTCATTTATATCTGATCGATCAAATTGAAAACATTTATAGCGAATTGTGCTATCATGCACGGTTTTTTACTGCCACAGATTCAACGAAGAGTAAGCAAAGATGAGCGATATGCATTCCCCTACTTCTCAAGTAGCGGCTCTGATTAGCCGAGGCAAAGAACAAGGTTACTTAACCTACGCTGAGGTTAACGATCATCTCCCAGACTCAATCACAGAAAGCGAACAGATTGAAGACATTATCCAGATGCTTCAAGACGTTGGTATTCCTGTGCATGAACGTGCACCTGAATCTGATGATACGATGTTCGGTGATTCGACAGAAGCCGATGAAGTTGCAGAAGAAGAAGCTGCAGCTGTACTTGCGTCTGTGGAAAATGAACCGGGCCGTACAACAGACCCTGTACGTATGTACATGCGTGAAATGGGAACGGTTGAACTCTTAACGCGCGAAGGCGAAATCAGCATTGCAAAACGTATTGAAGAAGGTATTCGTGACGTTCTTCATTCGATTGCTTACTGGCCAAATGCCGTTGAAGTTGTATTACAAGAATATAATGATTATGTGACTGGCGAACGCCGTCTAGCCGACATTTTGTCTGGTTATCTTGATCCTGAATCAGACGAAGAGATTCCAGAAGTTCTGGAAGAAGAAGCCGAGATTGATCAAGACGATGATGCATCGACTAAATCGACCAAAGAGGTCAAGCTCGATGACGAGGATGAAGAAGAGGAAGAGTCTGAAAGCGATGACGACTCAGAAGGTGATTCAGGCCCAGATCCAGAAATTGCAAAAGTTCGCTTTGAAGAACTCGAAGCTGCGTGGAACAACACCAAATCTGTGATTGCCAAACATGGCCGTAACAGCGACGAAGCCAAAGCTGCACTTGAGTCTTTGGCCACTGTGTTCATGATGTTTAAGTTCACGCCTCGCCTGTTTGATATTATCTCTGAGATGATTCGCGGTACACACGAGCAGATTCGTTCTAACGAACGTGAAGTGATGCGTTATGCTGTCCGCCGTGGTCGCATGGATCGTACCCAGTTCCGTACTACATTCCCGGGACAAGAGTCAAACCCAAGTTGGCTTGAAGAACAGATTGCAAAAGCACCAGCCGAAACCAAAGGCCATCTTGAAAAGGTGCGCCCAGACATCTTGGCTTTCCAGCAAAAAATTGCTGAAATCGAGAAAGATCTGGATCTAAACGTTCGCGAGATCAAAGAAATTGCTAAACGTATGGCTGTTGGTGAAGCCAAAGCACGTCGTGCCAAGAAAGAAATGGTTGAAGCCAACTTGCGTCTGGTCATTTCAATTGCGAAAAAGTACACCAACCGTGGTTTGCAATTCCTTGATCTCATTCAAGAAGGTAACATCGGCTTGATGAAAGCAGTTGATAAATTTGAATACCGTCGTGGTTATAAATTTTCGACCTATGCAACATGGTGGATTCGTCAGGCCATTACTCGTTCGATCGCCGACCAAGCACGTACCATCCGTATTCCGGTACACATGATTGAAACCATTAACAAGATCAACCGTGTATCTCGCCAGCTTCTGCAAGAAATGGGCCGTGAACCGACACCTGAAGAACTGGGTGAACGTTTGGAAATGGACGAAGTAAAAGTCCGTAAAGTGCTTAAAATCGCCAAAGAACCGATTTCGATGGAGACACCAATCGGTGATGACGAAGATTCGCATTTGGGTGATTTTATCGAGGATTCAAACATCACTTCACCAGTTGATGCGGCAACCTCGGAAGGCTTAAAAGAAGCAACACGTGAAGTGCTTGAAAACTTGACTGAACGTGAAGCAAAAGTCTTGAAAATGCGCTTTGGTATCGACATGCCAACGGATCATACGCTAGAAGAAGTGGGTAAACAATTTGATGTGACACGTGAACGTATCCGTCAGATTGAGGCGAAAGCACTGCGCAAATTGCGTCATCCTTCACGTTCTGAACACTTACGTTCATTCCTTGAAAATGACTAAGCACTGCTGATCCGTAGTCACTTGATACTCAGGTGACTGCCCCCATTTAAGATCCAAATACTTTAATGCCTGCATCTTCGCAGGCATTAACTATGGAGACTGATATGTTAGACCGCACTCCTTCTCGTGAATTACAAGAACATCTTTGGGTTTTTCCAATGGATTATCCAATCAAATTGATTGGTAATGCAGGAGATGAGCTTCGCATAGCTGTTGTTGATATTTTGCAGAAGCACTTTCCTGAATTTGATGCTGCATCAATCAAGGTGCAACCATCACGTACAGGAAAATATCATTCTTTAACAGCGCAATTACGCTTTGAAGAACTTGAACAAGTGCACGCACTGTATGCAGATTTGGCGGCTTGCCCACTGATTCGTACTGCACTTTAAGCTTTTAAAACACGCCCTGTGGCGTGTTTTTCTTTATTTGCCTATCTAATTTCTGCTTTCACTTCAAACACGAAGAGATACGATCTGTGAATGATACTGTTTTAAAACCTACACTCGTCATTCGACAATACACCCAGTTGCATCCCTATGCCGATCTGTTTGATGAAATGAAAACCCTCACCAATGAGCGAGATGCCGATACTCCCGATCAATTGTGGATTTTGCAACATCAGCCTGTTTTAACTCAAGGTCAAGCTGGAAAGCCAGAACATATCTTGCTGCAAACCGACATTCCTGTAGTTCAATCTGATCGAGGCGGTCAGGTTACGTGGCATGGTCCGGGACAAATGGTGATCTACTTTTTATTTGATCTGAACCGTTTGAAATGGAATGTCCGAACGCTGGTTTCTTTTGCTGAACAACTCATGATTGATCTGCTTCAAGCTTATGGCATTGAAGCTTATGCCAAAGCTGATGCCCCGGGTGTGTATGTTGCAGGCCGTAAAATTGGTTCACTGGGGTTTAAAATTCGTCGCGGACGCAGTTATCATGGGCTGGCTTTAAATATCGATTGCGACCTGAGTGGCTTTCAAAGTATTAATCCTTGTGGTTATGCTGGGCTCGAAATGGTGCGGTTATGTGACTTACTGGCTGCGTATCCTAGCTTTGAACAGTTATGCGATCAGGTAGTGAACTATTTTAAATCCCGCGAAGATTTTAGTGACGTACAAGTCATCACACGATAAATCACTTTTCGATCATCAAAAAATCAATTAGAGTAAATACTCTAAATAAAATTAGAAACTGCAAAGGGAAAGTAGAGTGATTCCAATAAAAGCCGTTAAACCTGCATTACAGCTGAGCTACGTCAAACTCATGATGGATGTGATTGGGCGCGGGCTTGCCATGGCAAGTGAAGTCGATCAAGAGATTCAACAGGAAGTTGCCAAGTTTCCAGCCAATTTTGTTTTGTCGATGAACGTTTTTCCACATGGTCCAGCTTTCGTGGCGCGTGTAACACCAGATAAACGCCTTCAGTTACTTTCCAATACCGACATCAAACCCGATCTCACCATTACCTTTAAGCATTTAAGTCATGCTTTTTTAGTATTTTCTTTTCAGGAAAGTACCGCACAGGCATTTGCCAATGACCGTATGATTGCTGATGGTGATCTGTCGTATGCAATTCGTCTGGTACGGTGTCTAAATAAAATGGAAGCCTTGATTTTACCTAAAGTCGTGGCTTCACTTGCAGTAAAAGAGTACCCAAGCGAGCTGGCATTGAAGGACAAATTGACCGGCGCCGCCCATATTTATCTTAAAGTCGCACAATCATACTTAAAACGGAGTATTTAACATGGCCAAGCCTTACTATGAGTTTTTCTGTCCTGTCAAAGTGATTGCTGGCCATGCCGCGCTTGAACATATTCCGTTTGAACTGGCTACCTTGGGCGCAAAAAAAGCCTTTATCATTACCGACAAAGGCGTGCGTGCCAACAAGTTACTCGAACCCATCGAAGCAGCATTTGGCTCAACCGATACGGTAATTGGTTATATTTTTGATGATGTTCCACCCGACTCTAGCCTGCAAACGGTTCGACGTGCAGCAGAGTTGTATCGTGAGCATGGCTGTGATGCCATTATTGCCATTGGTGGCGGCTCCGTGATTGATACCTCGAAAGCCACCAATATTCTGGTTTCTGAGGGCGGTGATGATCTCTTAAAATATTCAGGTGCCCACAATCTACCTAAACCGTTAAAGCCGTTTTTTGTTATTCCGACCACCTCAGGTACAGGCTCTGAGGCCACTATGGTGGCCGTTGTGTCAGATACGGAAAAAAATGTCAAAATGGCCTTTGCTTCGAACTATTTGATGCCACATGCTGCCATTTTAGATCCGCGCATGACCCTAACGTTACCCGCTCATCTCACTGCAATGACTGGCATGGATGCTTTAACCCACTGTGTCGAAGCCTATACCTGCCTAGCCGCAAATCCAATTAGCGATGCTTACGCCAGCGCCGGAATTAAAAAAATCAGCGAGCATCTGTTTCAAGTCATTGAAAATCCAAACGATGCCCAAGGCCGTCTTGAACTGGCACAAGCCTCTACCATGGCCGGCATTGCTTTTTCAAATTCGATGGTCGGTCTGGTGCATTCACTCGGTCATGCTTTGGGTGCAGTTGCGCATTTGCCGCACGGTTTATGTATGAATCTATTCTTACCGTACGTGCTTGAATACAACAAAGACGTGAATGGTCCAAAAATTGCCGACCTCTTGCTGCCACTGGCTGGCGCTGATATATACGCTCAGACTCCAGCCAATCAACGTGCAGACAAGGCCATTTCCACCATTTTGGCCATGCGTGATCGTTTATTCAGCATGACCAAACTGCCACGTACCTTACGTGAAACAGGCAAGATAAACGAGGCTCAGCTCGATGAAGTGGCTGAAAAAGCACTCAATGATGGCTCAATTATTTATAACCCAAAAGAAGCGAGCTTAGCTGATCTAAAAGCGATTTTGAAAAAAGCTTGGTAATTCTTCATTTTTTTATAATTTTGCTAAGAGTCTGAATTTACTTTAAGTTCAGACTCTTTTATTTTTAGATGAATTTTTATTCATTTTTTTTACTGGTCAAGTTGGCAAAAAATTTGCTAAAAATTCAACAAAGTTACTGACAAAAGGCCCCATTTTAGGATAGATTGGCGCACTTTACTTTTTGTATAGGGGGGATCGTTCGTCTCAAACGATCCTTAACAGACATGACTGATCCTTGATCAACGATTATGAGGATACGCCGTTGACAACTCACACTGGGACTCAACCTGCGGCTAAACTGCAAAAGACGCTAGGACTCTGGCACATCATCATCATCGGTTTGGCTTATATTCAACCGATGACCCTATTTGACACTTTTGGCCTAGTATCAGAAGAAAGTCATCATCATGTACCGACATCGTATATCATTGCTCTGATTGCGATCTTGCTGACCTCGATCAGTTATGGCCATATGATTCGTCGCTATCCGTCTTCCGGATCTGCGTACACCTATGCGCAAAAATCGATTCATCCCAATGTTGGCTTTATGGTCGGCTGGTCATCATGGCTGGACTATCTGCTCTCGCCTATGGTCAACATCATTCTGGCTGTCATTTATTTACAGGCGTTGTTCCCATCAGTGAATCACTGGGTCTGGGTCATTGTACTGACCGCATTTATGACGGGAGTGAACCTTCGTGGTGCGAAATTCGTCGCGCATTTCAATAGCTGGATTGTTTTGGTTCAATTGATTGTGATTGCCGTCTTTACTTATCTGGTCTATGAAAAACTCCAGATGGGCTTAAATGCAGACGGACCAATGACTGCTGAAACACGCTATCAGCTCTGGAGCCTCGAACCTTTTTGGAACGAACTGACCTCCTTGGGTGCAATCGTAACGGGTGCCACCTTGCTATGCTTCTCGTTTACCGGATTTGACTCATTAAGCTCACTGGCTGAAGAAACCAAAGATACGGAAAAAACGCTACCTAAAGCAATTTTTCTGACAGCGTTGTTGGCGGGTGTCATTTTTATTGCCAGCACGTACTTCATCCAGATTTATTTCCCGGGCGATCCAAAAAGCTACTTTGCTGATATTGCAGCCACCCAGCCTGATATCTTGATGCTTGTAGGTGGATCACTGTTTCAGTCATACGTATTGGCTTTTGCAATTGTGACCGTTATGGCGTCGGGTATTTCGGCACATGCAGGCGTATCGCGTTTGATGTACGTGATGGGCCGTGACGGGATTATCAACAAGAAGATTTTTGGCCATATCAGTAGCAGCAGTTATACCCCGTCTTACAATATTATGATTGTAGGTGTGGTTGCCTTGGCTGCAGGCTTTATGGACTTAGATATCATTATCTCAATGATCAGTTTCGGTGCCCTAACAGCATTCACCTTCGTGAATCTGTCGGTCATTTCACGCTATGCACTTCGTGATGGACGCACCAAAAACTTTAAAGATATCTTAAACTTTGTGATCATTCCGTTGTTGGGCTTTTTCAGTATTTTTGCCATGTGGCTTGAGATTGAAGACACTGCGCTAAAATATGGCTTGTGGTGGGCGATGTTTGGTATTTTGTACTTAGGTTATAAAACCAAAGGTTTTAAATACTCAGCACCTCAGCATAATGAGTTTGACGACAAGTTATAAACCAAGAAATAAAAAAAGGCGCATCGCGCCTTTTTTTATTTCTGTTGCTCTAAGCTACAGAACAAAATAAACGCCTTACTAGACCATTTAAACTGCCGATAAGGTTTTAAAACCTTGCTGACGCCATGCTTCGTATACAATTACAGCCGTAGCATTAGACAGATTTAAACTGCGAGAATTTTCTGCCATCGGCAAACGAATCCAGTTTTCCTGAGGAAACATTAAGCGTACCGCTTCTGGCAATCCACGCGTTTCAGGCCCCATCAATAGTGCAATAGGTCGATTTAAATCGACTGTATGCGGGGTCGATGTGCCTTTGGTGGTCAGAGGAAAAACCGCGCTAACCCCCTGACGCTGTAAATCATCTAGGCATAATTGGATATTGTCCCAGATTTTCATGCGCGCATATTCGTGATAATCCAGCCCAGCACGTTTAAGCTTTTTATCATCCAGCTCAAATCCTAACGGACGTACCAAATGCAACTGCGCACCTGTATTGGCGCACAAGCGTATGATATTACCGGTATTGGCAGGAATTTCAGGCTCAAACAAAACAACGTGAATCACTTAACTACTCGCTTGTCACTTAGATTAAACAAGTTCAGGTAATAGACCTGAACGGATGGGATTAGGCAATTTTCGACCCTGAATCATGCCATTGAAGCTGATCACGTAAATTCACCACTTCACCAATAATCGTCAGCGTCGGTGCATGAATGTGGTGCTCAAGTACTTTCGATGCGATGGTCTGTAATGTTCCCACAACAACTTTTTGCTCTGGCGTAGTACCCTTTGAAATCAGGGCCACAGGCATATCAGGCCGCTGACCATGTTCAATCAGTTGCTCGCAAATCTGTTCAAGTCCGACCAGCCCCATATACAGCACTAAGGTCTGATTTTCATAGACCAGCTCTTTCCATGGCAGCTCTGGAGATCCGGCTTTTAAGTGTCCTGTTAAAAACCGTACGCTCTGCGCATAGTCACGATGAGTAAGTGGAATACCGGCATATGCCGAGCATCCCGAAGCAGCGGTAATGCCGGGCACCACCTGAAACGGAATACCCGCAGCAAAAAGCTCCTGAATTTCTTCGCCCCCACGGCCAAAGATAAACGGATCACCGCCTTTGAGTCGACAAACTCGTTTACCGGCCTGCGCATACTTGACCAACAACTCATTGATGCCTTCTTGGGGCACACTATGATTTGAACGCGCCTTCCCGACATAGACTTTGTCTGCATCTCGACGGCATAGTTCCATAATTGGCGCAGAGACCAACCGGTCATAAATAACGACATCGGCCTGCTGCATCAAGCGTAACGCTTTGAGTGTAAGTAATTCTGGATCTCCCGGGCCAGCCCCGACCAAATACACTTCACCTTTAGGCGTGCGCCAGTTTTGCAGTGCATCGGTCATCATCTGGTTTGCAGCATCCAGATTGTCATTGAACACCTGCTCTTTTAAAGGACTATTGTATAAATCTTCCCAAAAAATACGGCGTTCATCTGGATTTTCAATCTGGGCCTTCACTTGTTTGCGCCAACGACCAGAAAACTCGGCCAGTTTACCCATGCCGTGTGGCACCAATGTTTCAATCTGCGTGCGAAGCTGACGCGAGAGCACAGGTGATGCGCCATTTGAAGCCACAGAAATTAGTAGCGGTGAACGATCAATAATGGCAGGCACCATAAAGCGGCAATTGGGAATGTCATCGACGCTATTGACCAAGATCGTTCGCGCTTCGCATTGCTCGAATACTCGCTTATTTACGGCTGCAACATCAGTGGCTGCAATTACCAATCGATAAGCACGCTCCAGATCAGTGTCTTCAAAAGGCTTGTGATACGCAGTACCCTGACTTTGATCGATCAATGCAGTTAAATCACTGCTAATCTCGGGTGCAACCACATCTAAAATTGCGCCCGCTTTAACCAGTAGGACAGCTTTACGGTAGGCAATATGCCCACCTCCCACAATCAAACAACGCTGTTGCTGTAACTTAAGCGAAATTGGAAAAATTTCCACTGCCTACCTCGGAATCAAAACATTGGGTGGGTAAAAGCAAAAATCATGCACACAATCGATGCAATTAATCGATAAACGTTGCACCACCCATGTACGGACGCAACACTTCTGGAATTTCGATTGAACCATCTGCACGTTGATAGTTTTCCATCACCGCCAAAAGTGTACGACCAACAGCCAGTCCAGAGCCGTTTAAGGTATGGACCAATTCGGTTTTCTTGGCTTCACTACGATAACGCGCCATCATGCGGCGTGCCTGAAAGTCGCCCATATTTGAACATGATGAAATTTCACGATAGGTATTTTGACTCGGTACCCACACTTCAAGGTCATACGTTTTGGTTGAACCAAAGCCCATATCACCACCACACAGCAATATCTTGCGATACGGCAAGCCGAGTGCCTGCAAGATCCCTTCAGCATGTGCAGTCAATTCTTCGAGTGCCTGCATAGAATCTTCTGGTTTAACGATCTGCACCATTTCTACTTTATCAAACTGATGCTGACGGATCAGACCACGGGTGTCACGACCATACGAACCAGCCTCACTACGAAAACACGGTGTGTGCGCTGCATACTTCAGCGGAAGACGATCGGCATCGATAATTTCATCACGCACAAAGTTGGTGATTGGCACTTCGGCGGTAGGAATGAGATAGTATTCTTTTTCGCCTTGTAACTTAAATAAGTCTTCTTCAAACTTTGGTAACTGCCCTGTGCCACGCAAACTATCTGCATTAACCAAATACGGCACGTATGCTTCGGTGTAACCATTTTTTAAGGTATGTGTATCGAGCATAAATTGAGTCAAAGCGCGCTGTAAGCGTGCCAAAGGCCCTTTTAATACGCTAAAGCGTGAACCGGTGAGTTTAGTGGCCGTTTCAAACTCCAGCCCCCCCATCCATTCGCCCAAGTCGGTATGGTCTTTGATTTCAAAATCAAATTGACGCGGCGTGCCCCATTTAGATATTTCCAGATTATCACTTTCATCTTTGCCTTCTGGCACAGATTCATGCGGCAAGTTTGGAATAGTGAGCGCTTTTTGTTCAATCTCTGCCTGTAGATCAGCCAAAGCCACCTCGGCAGCTTTGATCTCATCTGCAATTGCTTGCATGCGGGTCATGATTTCTGATGCATCACCCCCCGCTTTTTTGATTTGGCCAACTTGCTTCGCCCCGGCATTACGTTCTGCCTGCAAACTTTCAGTTTTGGATTGAAGCTCCTTGCGGCGTGCTTCCAGTGCTGACCATTCAGCTGGATCAAGTTGAACACCACGTTTAGCAAGGGCCAGATTTACAGCTTCAATATTATTTCTGAGTAATTTTGGGTCGATCATAGTCAATCAAAAGTTAAGGAAAAAACTGCCTTATAGTGTAAGCGCTTCACATCAAAAAATACAGTCAGCACTTCACGACAATTTTAAATGACTTAAATCAGCTTTACTCCTGAATTCAGACTCAATTTAGCCAGATTAAGGCGATTGCATGACAGGCTGACTCGGCAAGTACTCAGGTTTAATCACATCTTTGGCTTGATCATACGGCAAGGTCAGCTCTGTAAGCCCTTCAGCATACGAGGCCAGTTCATAAAGTGGATAGACAAACACGATGCCGTCATTGCCATAATAATAGTTGTCGCTCAGTTTTAGCTTTTCTCGTGAAATGCTATGTTCATCCAGCCAGCTTTGATTATAACTGTAGAGTCGATCAAGTAGGGTTGCCTCTTTTCCGGTCTGGATTAAATCTGCCACCGTCACATGCTTTTTATGAGCCAAATCGAAAATAACGTATTCTTTGTGATACATCCCATGTGCTGCACCTGCCGAATAGGTATATGTGAATAATTCAAATGAAGCCAGATTGTAATTTTGCCCCAAATAACGCACGTAAATCATACTTTGGCCATCTTGCGGCATTCCATCAGGCAACTTCACAGCCTGATCGGGTAAATTGGCAAAGGCATTTGGATCGGCCTTTTTAATACGTTCGCTAAAATATGCATCAATCCAAGGCTGATTGGTTTCGACACTTTGAAAGTTATAGGTGGTACACCCATCTTCTAAACATAGCTTGTTTTTTGGCAATTTGACTGCGACCACTTTGGCCTTTAATGCGGGAATACTGGGCTGAGCGGCGGGAGTTGTCGTAGATTTTTGCTCATTCTTTGCATCAGATTTGGGTTGGCAAGCACTGATCAGTAAAGTGGCACTGAATATTGAAACCAGAACAGTTGTTTTTCTTGTAGGTAATAAAGCCATATGCACTCCTCTCTATTATGATCATGTCATCTCAATGAAGTTCACTATAGCAAAGCCACTTTTAAACTGAACATTGAAGTTATGTAGCCTGAGCACAAAAAAAGCCGCATACGCGGCTTTTTTATATTGACGGCTTATTGATCGATAATATCCGTGCCTTTTGGCGGTGTAAAATTAAAGGTCGATGCCGGAATTGCAGCATTTAACTTCACGTTATTAAATCGAACATATGTGGTTTGACCGAGTGAATCTTGCAAAATCATCAAACTTGGTGCTTTATTGGCGCCAAAGCTGATGGTCAGGCTTTGAAAGGCACCCTCACTGTCTTTTGGATATAGTGTGTAGTAAGTTTTACTACGATCTGGCTGAGTCACCCGATAAGACTGCATAATCTGACTGGTATTTCCAGAAAGGAGCAGCGCAGGCGTGTTGGCAACCTGTTCATCTAGACTCTGACGAATCGCTTGTTGTAGATCAGGGTCATAAATCCAGACCGTTTTACCCGTGGTCACAATGGTCTGTTTAGACGGCGTTGAGGTTTCCCAGAAAAACTTTCCTGGACGCGCAACTTTCATTACCCCTTTAAAGGTCTGGTTCATGTGCTGCGCTGTCAGCCCTTTCTTTTGTGGCGCTTTTGAGTTGGTTACTTTAGTGGTTTGCTCAAAGTTGGCACTCAAGCTTTGAATACCCGTGAGTTGCTTCACCAAGTTTGAAGTGGCTTGTTGTTCCGATGCAGGCGTCGCGGCAAACACTGTCGTGCTCATGACAGGTGCAAGCGTTGCTGCGCTTATCGTTATTGCACACATGGTTTTACGAAGCATCGTCATAATATCACCTTGTCTTTCGTTGTGTTTCAATCAATTTGATTTTTATATTACCCGACAAATTATATGCTAAGAATTGAAAAAATAAGACATTTTGTAGTTTTATACGGCTGCTTTGTGAGTTTTATTCATCATGATGGAGAGCATCTTTATTTTCAGATATAAAAAAAGCCCACATCGTGGGCTTTTTCAAACAATCTAAATCTTATACAGATTCAACTGTTACATAGCGACGGCCAAACTGACCCTTCACTTCAAACTTTACTACGCCATCAGCAGTAGCAAATAATGTATGGTCACGACCCATACCAACGTTAGCACCAGCGTGGAATTCAGTACCACGTTGACGTACGATGATGTTACCAGCAGTTACTGATTGGCCACCGTAGATTTTAACACCTAACATTTTAGGATTCGAATCACGACCGTTTTTAGTCGATCCACCAGCTTTTTTAGAAGCCATGTCTATTACTCCTCGTGATTAGCCTGAAATACCAGTAATTTTCAACTCGGTAAACCATTGACGGTGACCTTGTTGCTTACGGTAGTGTTTACGACGACGCATTTTGATGATGCGGATTTTGTCGTGACGACCATGACCAACCACTTCTGCAGTTACTGTAGCGCCAGCCACAACTGGAGCACCGATTTGAATGCTTTCGCCGTTTACAAGCATAAGTACGTCATCAAACGTAATAGTTGAACCGGTTTCAGCTTTCAATAATTCAACTTTAAGGGTTTCACCCTCAACTACACGGTGCTGTTTACCACCGCTTTGGATTACTGCGTACATAATGTACTCCAACTCAGCCCGTGTCGTCGTGTCAGTAAAGGGACATACTGAACTTAAAACGAACGCCACTGGGATATATAAGGCGACAGATTTTAAGTGAAATTTGACCAAACAACAAGTAAGCGAACAAAAAATAATATGTTAAAGCCGAAATGGATCATGCATACGCTTAAACACAAAGCAAATAAAAGCACAACCTAGCTTTTAAACGGAATATGTGTAAAATCTCAAATACAGTTTAAAAACAACTTGCTACTGTAAATTGAGCTTAATTTTCAAATCTGGCGTTTCATTTATAGGTCAATCTTTTGGTTTTTTTCTGCAAGAAAAATGCTTGTGGCGTATAAGTCTAGGCTCGCTTTTTTTGATTAAGTATCTGATTTAATTAAATCTATATCACCTTTAGTGACGTTTCCCCTAAATTGATGAGGTTCCCCTTCAATGGCCATCGACTTTAAGCAAGATATTCTCGCACCTGTTGCAACCGACTTTGCAGCGATGGATAAATTTATCAATGAAGGGATCACTTCCAAAGTCGCATTGGTGATGGCGGTCAGTAAACATGTGGTTGAGGCAGGCGGAAAACGTATGCGTCCGATTATGTGTTTATTGGCTGCAAAGGCCTGTGGTGCACAAGACTTGGCGCCACACCGTAAACTTGCCGCGATTATTGAGATGCTGCATACCGCTACGCTGGTACACGACGATGTGGTCGATGAATCAGGTTTAAGACGCGGCCGTCCAACCGCGAATGCGACCTGGAATAACCAAACCGCAGTCTTGGTAGGCGACTTTCTGATTTCGCGCGCATTTGATTTGCTGGTCGATTTAAATGATATGGTGCTTTTAAAAGATTTCTCGACAGGTACCTGTGAAATTGCCGAAGGTGAAGTATTGCAGCTCCAAGCCCAACACGACCCAGAGACCACCGAACAAACTTATTTAGATATTATTCACGGCAAAACGTCGCGTTTGTTTGAACTGGCCACCGAAGGCGCAGCGATATTATCCAATACACCGCAATACCGCGAGCCGCTACGTCTTTTTGCCGGGCACTTTGGTAATGCATTTCAAATCATTGACGATATTTTAGATTACACCTCGGATGCCGAAACATTAGGTAAAAATATTGGTGATGATTTGATGGAAGGTAAACCCACTTTGCCGTTAATTTCAGCATTACAACATACCACGGGTGAGCAGCATGCTATTGTCCGACGCAGTATTGCGACGGGCGGAGTCGAGCAACTCGATCAGGTGATTCAGATTGTACAGCAGTCGGGTGCACTTGATTATTGTCGCCAACGTGCTGAAGAAGAAACCCAAGCCGCGCTCGCAGCGTTGAGTCAGCTTCCCGAAAGTGAGGCACGTCAGGCACTGTTTAACCTGACAGAAATGGCGCTACATCGAATTCAATAAAACTAACTAAATTTACACATACGTTGCCTATGCATATTCACTTATTAGATCTTTATGCCACCATGCAGTCGCAGCTTGAACAGAGCCCGAATGCACTAGATGAATCTTTGGCAGTCGAACTCATTAATCGCTTGAGACCTGCCGACACACGCAATCTGGATGAGATCGATAAGAAATTTGATGCATTTGTACAATCCTTACTGATCACCCCCAATGCTGCCTATACCCTACAGGCGTTTATTTTGCATTTGATCCAGCAGTACAAGCAAAGTGGCTTGTACTCTGACAGCGGCATTTTGTCGCAGGATGGTTTTTGGAACCAGCTTTCTCAGCGCATGGGCGCTTATGTGTTGCCCAGCCTGATCGATCACAAAGATTTACGCACCCTGATTGGTCAAGTATTTCATCAAAAAAGTGATCGTTACTGGCTCGATGCCATTGAAGATGCACGCTGGAATAAGCTGTTTCAGGTGCTAGGGCAAAGTAACGGTAATGTCGACTGCAAACGCGTTGTACATGACGAAATGATCACTGCCATTACCGTATTGTCGTATCGAATCAGCGGCATTGGTTTATATCCTGAATTTATTAACGCCCAGCCAGAACTCTCAGAATACGAATCACCATTTCTGGTGCAAAATCGCGAAGTCATTGAGTTTATTGAGCAGTACAAACAGTTGCAATACACCGGCCATGAAGTGGCAGTACTCGAACCACCAGATGCCTCACAGGCTTTGGTGATGTTTGATCAATGCCGCGATGTGGTACTGAAAATCCGCCGTGCCACCAAACGCATCGGGGTCAGTTTAAGCCTGACCTACCTGCTCTCGCTGCTTGAGCAGTGTTTAGACCGGATTGAGTTGTTGCTGACCATTGTAGTGGCAGATCAACAGCGCCGACACCGTGCTTTGGGCGAGCTGCTCAAGGATTTAACTGCCGCGCATTATAGTGAAAAAAGTGTGCGTGCGCTGCTCAGCACCAACAGTGAACTGATTGCTCTACAAGTCACCGAAAATGCCAGTAAAACTGGCGAACACTATGTGAGTACCGACAAAAAAGGCTTTTTGGGAATGTATAAGGCCGCCGCCGGTGCCGGTGCGATTATTGCGGTCATGGCAACCCTGAAAACGCTGGCGGCGCGAGTCACATTGGCACCGCTGATGCAGGCATTTGTATACAGTATGAATTACTCACTGGGGTTTGTCCTGATTCATATCTTGCACTTTACCGTGGCAACCAAACAACCGGCCATGACAGCTGCCGCTCTGGCAGCTACCGTACAACAGCGCAGAGGTTCTAAAAACGCACAACTGGCTGAACTGGCGGCCCTCATTATTAATATTATCCGCACCCAATTGATTGCAATTTTGGGCAATATCTCAATTGCAATACCAGTGGCGGCGTTTATCGCGTTTATGTGGCATTTTAATCTCGATGAGCCACTGATGACCAACGCCAAGGCCGCCAAAACCCTGCACGATTTAAATCCGTTTACCTCACTGGCAGTGCCACATGCGGCGATTGCAGGTGTGTGCTTATTTTTGTCTGGTTTGATTGCAGGTTACTTTGACAATATGGCGGTTTATCGTAAAGTCGGTCCACGCTTAAAAGCGGATATACGTTTAGTCAGACTGATGGGACAAGCTCGTTTAGACCGTTTTGCCGATTATGTCGAACGCAACTTGGGGGCATTGGCAGGTAATTTCTTATTCGGAATCATGCTTGGCAGTATGGGCACGATTGGCTTTATTTTGGGACTACCTCTCGATATTCGTCATATTGCCTTTGCATCGGCGAACTTTATTCAAGGCTTGATGAACATCAATGGCTCACCCGACATCGGTCTGATCGTGGTTTCTTTTTTGGGCGTACTGATGATTGGTTTAACCAACTTATTTGTCAGCTTTACCTTAACGGTCATCGTGGCATTGCGCGCGCGACGCGTACGTTTTGAGCAGTGGAAACCCTTGGCAAAACTGGTGATGACCCACTTTTTGACCCGTCCAAGCGACTTTTTTTGGCCACCAAAACAACCGGTTGAAGTCGAAGACCCTTTAACTCAATCAGAAAAAACAAAACATTAACAATTTTGTTGTGTAATGTTAAAGCAACTTAAAAATTGTTCAGAATGAAATTACTATCAGGCATATTAGACTTGAAAAAAAGTGTACTCGAAAGTACACTTTAACTCCACAATCCTTGGCCAAAGGCCTCGGTAACAGTAAAGGTTGCTGTGATGCCATACCTACTGCTTTGTATTGGTTGTATTTTTTTCATTGTTGGCGTTTCTGCTTTATTTTCTCCTACCGCTCAGTTTTGGGACATTTCTGTCGTACAGTTGTTGAGTGAACATAGGAATCCAGCATTTGACCATCTTTCAACCGGACTTGCTTTCTTGGGTGGTATGCCTGCGGTGCTTCTTGTTACTGTGCTGTGGTGCCTTATCCACTTCTTAAACGGTAAAAAAGCAATTGTTGTCTTTATCGTTTTAAGTGTGCTGGGCAGTATAGGATTGGGGTGGCTCTTTAAATGGTGCTTCGATAGACCGCGTCCGCCAGAGATGTATCACATCGTCAACAGTTATGGTGCATCGTTTCCAAGTGCTCACAGTGTTTATGCAGCCACACTTGCAGGCCTCGCGCTGTTGATTTACCGCCACCATCCCCGGTATTTCCCAATTGCATTTGTGGCCTTGCTGTGGTTTGGCATGATGGGGGTTTCAAGAGTTTACGTCGGGGTTCACTATCCTACCGATGTATTGGCAGGCTGGGGCATTGGTTTAATTTGGACCTCGTTGCTTTGGCTGGGGCTATTAACAACCAAGTTAGACAAAAACAAATTATTTTTAGATAAGAATCTAAATGAGGTGAAAGAATGACGTCGGCTAAGCTTTGGGTTCCTGCCCTTACTGCTTGCGCATTGGCAACAAGTATTGCACTTGTTGGTTGTAGCAAAGATTCCAAGAATGCTGAGCAAGCGGCAGCTGCACAGCAGATGCCACCTCCTCAAGTAGGTGTCATTGTTGCTCAACCACAAAGCGTAGAACAATCTGTGGAATTGTCTGGACGCACATCGGCGTACCAGATTTCTGAGGTTCGTCCACAGACCAGCGGTATTATTTTAAAACGCCTGTTTGCAGAAGGCAGCTACGTACGTGAAGGTCAAGCGCTTTATGAGCTCGACTCTCGAACCAACCGTGCCACACTCGACAATGCAAAAGCTGCGCTGTTGCAACAACAGGCCAACCTCAGTTCATTAAGAACCAAACTCAACCGTTATAAGCAATTGGTTTCGAGCAATGCCGTGGCCAAACAGGATTATGACGATTTAGTGGGTCAGGTCAACGTTGCCGAAGCACAAGTTGCGGCTGCACGCGCACAAGTGAAAAATGCAGAAGTCGATCTGGGCTATTCGACCATTCGCTCACCTATTTCGGGTCAATCGGGTAAATCGTCGGTTACAGCGGGTGCTTTGGTGACTGCAAACCAGACCACAGCATTGGTCAGCATTCAACAGCTTGATCCGATTTATGTCGATATTCAGCAGTCTAGTGCCGAATTACTTCGTTTGCGTCAGCAACTGAGCAAAGGTAGCCTAGACAACAGCAATAACACCAAAGTCAAACTTCGTCTTGAAGATGGTTCAATGTATCCAATTGAAGGGCGATTGGCGTTCTCTGATGCGTCTGTGAGCACCGAAACCGGCACCATTACGGTACGCGCGGTGTTCCCAAACCCGAATCACTTGTTGTTACCGGGCATGTACGCCACGGCGCAGATTGCACAGGCCGTTATTCCAAATGCATATTTGATTCCACAAGCTGCGGTTACCCGTACGCCAACGGGTCAAGCCACTGCAATGATTGCCAATGCCAAAGGTGTGGTTGAAACACGTCAAATCCAGACCTCTGGCGTTCAAGGTCAAAACTGGATTGTGACTGGCGGCTTGAAACAGGGCGATAAAGTCATTGTCGATGGCGTAGCCAAAGTTAAAGAAGGCCAGCAGGTGAAGGTTGAGCCATATCAGGCCAAACCTGAGCAATCAGCCGCTCCACAAGGTGCAGCTGCTCAAGGAGCAACCTCAGGCAAGCCACAAATGACTGAACAGAACAAGGCGCCTTCTGATCAAAAAACTACTTCAAATACATAAGGGGTAGACAGAATGGCTAAGTTTTTTATTCATCGCCCCATTTTTGCGTGGGTGATTGCATTGGTCATTATGTTGGCGGGTATTCTTACGCTGACCAAAATGCCAATTGCACAATATCCTACGATTGCGCCGCCTACCATTACTATTGCTGCAACTTATCCAGGTGCATCTGCTCAAACTGTTGAAAACACAGTGACACAGATTATTGAGCAACAGATGAATGGTCTGGATGGCTTACGTTATATTTCATCAAACAGTGCTGGTAACGGTCAGGCATCGATTCAATTAAACTTTGAACAAGGCATTGATCCAGATATCGCACAGGTACAGGTGCAAAACAAGTTGCAGTCTGCAACGGCACTCTTACCTGAAGATGTACAGCGCCAAGGCGTGAAAGTGACCAAATCGGGCAGCAGCTTCTTACAGGTGATTGCATTTTACTCACCTGATGGCAGCCTGTCTGATGCAGACATTAAAGATTACGTAAACTCAAATATTTCTGAACCCCTTAGCCGTGTAGAAGGCGTAGGTGAGATTCAGGTATTTGGTGGCTCTTATGCTATGCGAATCTGGCTCGATCCAGCCAAACTCACCAGCTATCAACTTACACCAAGTGACGTAGCAACTGCACTTAAAGCTCAAAATGCGCAAGTTGCAGTGGGTCAGTTAGGTGGTGCACCTGCCGTCAATGGGCAAGTTCTGAACGCGACAGTAACTGCGCAAAGTCTGCTTCAAACGCCAGAAGAATTCCGTAATATCTTCTTGAAAAACACCGCAGGTGGTGCTCAAGTTCGACTCCAAGATGTTGCGCGTGTAGAACTTGGTTCAGACAATTATCAGTTTGAGTCGAAATACAATGGCAAAGCTGCGGGTGGTCTTGCTATCAAGCTTGCAACAGGTGCCAATGCGTTAGACACCGCACAAGCTGTTGAAAACCGTTTAGAACAGTTACGTAAGAACTACCCTGCCGGTTTAAAAGATCAGCTTGCGTATGACACAACACCGTTTATCCGCCTCTCGATTGAAAGTGTTGTACATACACTGATTGAAGCTGTGGTACTGGTGTTTATCGTGATGTTCTTGTTCCTACAAAACTGGCGTGCAACGATTATTCCAACGCTTGCAGTGCCTGTAGTTGTACTCGGAACCTTCGCCGTCATCAATATTTTTGGCTTCTCCATCAACACCCTGACCATGTTTGCCATGGTACTGGCCATTGGTCTCTTGGTCGATGATGCAATTGTGGTGGTCGAAAACGTCGAACGGGTAATGGCTGAAGAACACAGTGACCCCGTCACTGCGACCGAACACTCGATGCAGCAAATTTCTGGCGCCCTGATCGGGATCACCAGTGTACTTTCTGCGGTATTCGTACCGATGGCATTTTTCTCTGGCACTACCGGGGTCATTTATCGTCAGTTTTCGATTACGCTGGTCACCGCGATGGTGCTCTCGCTAATCGTAGCTCTGACTTTCACCCCTGCCCTGTGTGCGACCTTGCTTAAACAGCATGATCCAAACAAAAAGCCAAGTAACAATGTATTTGCCCGCTTTTTCCGCTGGTTTAACCACAGTTTTGATCGTCTATCGAATGGCTATCAAAATGGTGTGGGGCGCATGTTGCATCACAAGTTATTCTCTGGACTTTTGTATGCTGCTGTGGTCGGGATTTTGGTCTTTGTTTTTGTCAAACTGCCATCATCTTTCTTACCAGAAGAAGACCAAGGTATCGTACTGACCTTAGTGCAGTTACCACCAAATGCGACCTTAGACCGAACTGGTAAAGTCATTGATACCATGACCAACTATTTCCTCGATAAGGAAAAAGATTCGGTTCAGTCGATCTTTACTGTATCGGGCTTCTCATTTACCGGTGTGGGTCAAAACGCAGGTCTTGCCTTTATTCGTCTAAAAGACTGGAGTGAGCGAACCACGCCTGAAACCCAGATTGGGAATATCATCCAGCGCGGTATGGCACTGAATATGATCGTCAAAGACGCATCGTACATTATTCCGTTGCAATTGCCGTCGATGCCTGAACTCGGTGTCACAGCAGGCTTTAACTTGCAGTTGAAAGATTCAAGCGGACAAGGCCATGACAAGCTGATTGCTGCGCGTAATGCCATTTTGGGTATGGCCGCACAAGACAAGCGCTTAACGGGTGTTCGTCCTAACGGGCAAGAAGATACACCGCAATATCAAATCAATATCGATCAGGCCAAAGCAGGTTCGATGGGTGTAAGTATCTCCGATATCAACACCACCATGAGTATTGCATGGGGCGGATCTTACATTAACGATTTCGTAGATCGTGGTCGTGTGAAAAAAGTCTACTTGCAAGGTGATGCGGCCAGCCGCATGATGCCAGGCGATCTAGACAAATGGTATGTTCGTAATAGTGCGGGCACCATGGTTCCGTTCTCTGCCTTTGCGACAGGCGAATGGACCTATGGTTCACCACGCCTTGAGCGTTATAACGGTGTGTCTTCGGTCAACCTTCAAGGTACTCCAGCAACGGGTGTCAGCTCGGGCGATGCCATGATGGCTATGGAAGAGATTGTTAACAAATTGCCATCGATGGGCTTACAAGGCTTTGACTATGAGTGGACTGGCTTATCGCTTGAAGAACGCGAATCAGGCGCTCAGGCACCATTCTTGTACGCATTGTCGTTGCTGATCGTATTCTTGTGCTTGGCTGCACTGTATGAAAGCTGGTCGATTCCGTTTTCGGTCTTACTGGTGGTGCCATTGGGTGTATTTGGTGCCGTTTTGTTAACCTTCTTTGGTTCGATGATTAAAGGCGATCCGAACTTATCCAATAACATTTACTTCCAAGTTGCCATGATTGCGGTGATTGGTTTGTCGGCAAAAAATGCGATCTTGATTGTCGAGTTTGCCAAAGAACTGCAAGAAAAAGGTGAAGACTTACTTGAAGCGACCTTACATGCCGCTAAAATGCGTCTACGTCCAATCATCATGACCACGCTCGCCTTCGGCTTTGGTGTACTTCCTCTCGCGCTTGCCTCTGGTGCAGGTGCAGGTAGTCAGCATTCAGTCGGCTATGGTGTTCTTGGCGGTGTGATCAGCTCAACACTTTTAGGTATCTTCTTTATTCCATTGTTCTTCGTGTGGATTCGAAGTGTCTTTAAGTACAAACCTAAAACCATCAACAATCAGGAGCACAGATCGTGATGCAAAAAGTATGGTCTATTTCAGGTCGTAGCATTGCGGTATCTGCACTTGCGCTTGCTTTGACCGCGTGTCAAAGCATGCGTGGCCCAGAACCAGTTGCCAAAGCCGATATCCCTGCAAGCTACAGTTCAAATACTTCAGGACCGTCTATTGCTGAGCAAGGCTACAAAGACTTTTTCTCTGATCCTCGCTTATTGCAAGTGATTGATTTGGCGCTCAACAATAACCGTGATCTACGCACTGCTGCACTGAATATTCAGCGTGCGCAACAACAGTATCAGATTACCAAAAACGATCAGTTACCTACCATTGGTGCCAGTGGTAGTGCGATTCGTCAAGTGTCGTCTACACGTGATCCAAACAATCCTTACTCGACGTATCAGGTCGGTTTAGGCGTGACTGCCTATGAGCTGGATTTTTGGGGACGTGTTCGTAGCTTAAAAGATGCAGCACTCGACAATTACCTCTCGACACAAGCAGCACGTGACTCCACCCAGATCAGTCTGGTGAGTCAGGTGGCTCAGGCATGGTTGAGCTATTCGTTTGCAACTGCCAATTTAAAACTGGCTGATCAAACATTGAAATCACAGCTCGATGCGTACAACCTGAATAAAAAACGTTTTGATGTGGGTATTGATAGTGAAGTACCGCTGCGTCAGGCTCAAATTTCAGTTGAAACAGCACGTGATGACGTTGCCAACTACAAGACTCAGATGGCCCAGGCCAAAAACCTGCTCGATCTATTGGTGGGTCAGCAAGTGCCACAAAACTTGCTACCGAATCAGCCGGTCAGTTCAATTACGCGTGAAAGTATTTTTGCTACGGGTTTACCAAGTGACTTACTTAATAACCGCCCAGATGTGAAATCTTCGGAATATCAACTCAGTGCAGCAGGTGCCAATATTGGTGCAGCAAAAGCCGCATTATTTCCAACGATTACACTCACCGGATCGGCGGGTTATGCGTCAACTGAATTGAGCGATTTGTTTAAATCGGGTGCAGGTATCTGGTCGATTGGTCCAAGTCTCGACTTACCAATTTTTGACTGGGGTACGCGCCGTGCCAATGTCAACATCTCTAAAACCGACCAGCAGTTGGCTTTAGCAAGTTACGAAAAGTCGATTCAAACCGCATTTCGTGAAGTAAATGATGCTCTGGCAACACGCAATAACATTGGCGATCGTTTACAGGCACAGCGTCGTTTGGTGGAAGCAACGAACCGTAACTATACCCTCTCTACTGCGCGTTTCCGTGCGGGTATTGACGGTTACTTGACTGTACTCGATGCACAGCGTACCTCGTACTCGGCGGAACAGGGTTTACTTTTGCTTCAACAAGCCAATTTAAACAATCAGGTCGAGCTGTATAAAACCTTGGGCGGCGGTGTAAAAGCAACCTCAACCCAGACGGTAACCTATCCGGCATCGAGTGCAGAACGCCATAAAAAATAATCAAATGCTCTAGAAAAGCTCACTTCGGTGGGCTTTTTTTTATGTGTTTTTCATTGCAACGTGGTTTCTTTTTTCTTATCTTGATATTTATTATGCCAAGAAGAAAACTGTATGTTATTAAGTAATTTAGAAAATATGCCAGGCCATCACATTACGCAGCAACTCGACGTGGTGTATGGAAGTACTGTTCGAAGCAAGCATGTTGGTCGTGATTTGCTGGCAGGACTTAAAAACATTGTGGGTGGTGAGCTGACTGCCTACACCGAGCTGTTAGAAGAATCGCGTCAAGAAGCGATGCAACGTATGATTGCCAAAGCCCAACAACTCGGTGCCAATGCCATTGTAGGGATTCGCTTTTCGACCTCCAATATTACTCAAGGTGCTTCGGAGCTGTTTGTATACGGCACAGCCGTGATTGTGCAGCCCAATACGCCCAAGCTTCCCGATCCGTTTCAGTAAACAAGGGCAACTGCATGGAAAATCTTATTTTTCAGCTTGGCGTTTTTGTGGTGCTCTTTGTCGTGGGCTGGGGATTTGGAAGATACTTTGAGCGTAAACACCTCAAAGAATTAGAACAAAAAGAACGACTACTGGCGCATATTCAAATCGATACCAATCGTTTTGTACAACCTGTTCAGCCGGGACAATTCGTTTCAAGTAATGTGGTAATTTCCCACGATTACTTTAAATACATCATTGCCAATATTCAAAATTTCTTTGGTGGCAGACTCACCAGCTATGAAACCGTGGTAGAGCGGGCACGGCGCGAAGCGATTGTTAGGCTCAAACTTCAGGCGCAGCAATGTGGATGCACGCATATTATGGGGCTACGTTTAAGTACCACCGAACTGGGCATGCAAGGCGGAATGGTTGAAGTCTTCGCCTATGGTACCGCGATTAACCAAACAGTCCGCTGAGTGGCTGAGTAAGTCATCGATTAAAAACTCACTCGACAAGGACGCGATATTTTGCATCCTTGAACGAGATTGAACTGCTTGATTATTTCACTTTGGTTTTACGGATCATTTTGTACAAGAGTGATGGCGATAAGCGAGACACCAGTACGCCTAACTTTTCTTTGGCACCACCAACTACAATGTATTCTTCATCATTGATCAGTGCTCGAACTACGGTTTGAGCAAATACATCTGGCTCCAAACCATTTTCAATGGCTTCATCTTGATGGCCTTGAGGTTTTCCCTCTCCATTGAGTGCATTGAGTGACACATTGGTTTTCACAAAACCGGGAAAGATCACCGAAACCCCAACGCCCTGCTCTGCCACTTCGGCACGCAAGCTGTTGGCCCACATATGAATAGCGGCTTTGGCTGCCGAATAACTGCCACGGTACTGTGTTCCGAGCAAACCCGCGACACTCGACACATAGGCAATACGTCCAGATTTTTGCTGTAAAAAAGTCGGCAATACAGTTTTGGTCAGAAACACTTGCGAGAAATAATCAATTTCCATAATCGCACGTTCGGTTTGCATGGTGGTGTCTTGAATGAGTGCGCGTTGACTCAGGCCCGCATTATTGATGAGCCAATCGATACGTCCTTTTTGTGCTAACACTTCTGCATAGGCATGACGCACTTGAGATTCGTCGGTAATGTCGGCAGCCACAGACAGATGTTGTTCTGGTTTAAACAGCCCCACTCGCACCGCTTCGAGTTCATCATAACGACGTGCAGTTAAGATTACCTGTGCCCCTTGTAAGGCACACTCACGTGCCAAGGCTTTACCCAAACCTGAAGATGCCCCTGTAATCCAGACCACTTTATTTTCGAGCGAGTTGAATTTTGACATTAGAATTTACCCTATAAATAAATGTGTTAGGCTTCTTTTTTTAAAAATGCCATAAAGTGTTCAATATAGTCATTTGCCATATCAGGGTCAATTTGCGTGCCCAGCTTTTCTAGACGCTTGTAGCCCAGATGCGTGGTCATATGAATCACACCGTTTAAGGTTTTATCGACCACCAGATTAAACTTAAGGAGCTGCTTCGGTGTCCGAATGAGCTGTGTAACGCCCTGATCGACAATTTGTGTGAGCGCCTGAAAAGCTTTGGGTACATATACGGCTTGCCCTGCGCGGACTTTATCGACCGCAGAGAAGGTATCCTGCACCAAGACCGAATCGAGGCTGTAGCGCATATAGGTGGTCTGCGCTTCTGTTCGAAAGGTACTTGCCAGATAATTGACCAGTGGCAGCAGACGTTCATTGCTAAAAAATGAAACTGACCACGGCAAATATTTTTTCATGGTGGCCATGACCTGCTGAATGACTTTTTCAGACTCGTCGATTTGTTTGATGAAGGACTGATCGGGCTTGTGCTTTTGCTGTGCCAGCATATCGCCAAAGACTTGCTGAATGATTTGACAGGAAATGTCGGAAAGTACGATTCCCAATTGCTTGGACTGCGGCTGTGTAGTGCCCTGATTGAGCTGGGCATGAATCTGATCAAAATGATGATGCGTGGCCTCATCGATTTTAAGAAATACAGCATATCCCATGAAGCATCCCTCGCATTTTATTGTGTGATATCCATGTAAAGACATGAATGTCTGCGTTTGGGTTTAATCTAGCGTGTTTTACCGAGCAGGTAAATTTTTTGTCGATGAGTTAAGCATTAATTCCGATGTATTTTTTGCTACAATAGTCGCAATTTTTTATTCATTTTTGATTTTTACTATGACTGACGCCAACGCTCAATCTGCCCAAAACATCGCAACCACCTATGATCCCACTGATATTGAAAGAAAATGGTATCAAATCTGGGAAGAGAAAGGCTACTTTAAGCCATCCGGTCAAGGTGACTCGTTTTGTATTATGATTCCGCCGCCAAACGTCACCGGTAGCTTGCACATGGGGCACGGCTTTAACAATGCCATTATGGATGCCCTCACCCGCTACAACCGCATGATGGGTAAAAATACCTTATGGCAGCCGGGAACCGACCACGCGGGTATTGCCACGCAAATGGTCGTAGAGCGTCAGTTGGCTGCACAAAATGTTAGCCGTCACGATTTGGGCCGTGAGCAATTTATTGACAAAGTCTGGGAATGGAAAGAGCAATCTGGCGGCACCATCACCAAACAGATTCGTCGTTTGGGTTCTTCGGTCGACTGGTCGCGTGAACGCTTTACCATGGACGATGGTTTGTCTAATGCAGTAAAAGAAGTGTTTGTTCAACTGCATGAGCAAGGTTTGATTTACCGCGGTAAACGCTTGGTAAACTGGGACCCGAAACTACAAACGGCGCTGTCTGATCTTGAAGTTGAGTCGGTTGAAGAAAAAGGCTCGTTGTGGCATTTCAAATATTTCTTTGAAGACAAGTCACTCAAAACCCAAGATGGCCATGATTTCCTTGTGGTGGCCACGACGCGTCCTGAAACGCTATTAGGCGATACTGCGGTTGCGGTACATCCGGAAGACGAACGCTATGCGCACTTAATTGGCAAAAATATTGTGTTGCCAATTACGGGCCGTTTGGTTCCGATTGTTGCCGATGAATACGTCGAAAAAGATTTCGGAACAGGCTGTGTCAAAATCACCCCTGCACACGACTTTAACGATTACGACTTGGGTAAACGCCACGATTTGCCAATTATCAATATCTTCAATAAAAATGCCGAAGTTCTGGCTGAGTTTGAATATATTGCAAAAGCTGGCGAACAAATTTCTGACGCAATTGCAGCGCCAGCAGATTATGTTGGCTTGGAGCGTTTTGCTGCACGTAAGAAACTGGTTGCACAAGCCGAAGCAGAAGGCTGGTTAGACCAGATTCAGCCGTATGACCTCAAAGCGCCACGCGGTGACCGTTCAGGCGTGATTGTAGAGCCGCTTTTAACCGACCAGTGGTATGTAAAAATTGCCCCATTAGCACAGCCTGCAATTGAAGCAGTTCAAGACGGACGCATCAAGTTTGTACCAGAGCAATACACCAACATGTATATGGCATGGATGAACAACATTCAAGACTGGTGTATTTCACGTCAGTTGTGGTGGGGTCACCGTATTCCGGCATGGTACGACGCTGAAGGCAATGTATATGTTGGCCGTAACGAAGAAGAAGTTCGTGCGAAAAACAACCTTGCTGCCGATCTTACGCTTCAACAAGACGAAGACGTGTTAGACACATGGTTCTCTTCGGGCCTCTGGACATTCTCGACCTTGGGCTGGACAGGCGATGCCAAGAAAGATGCGGAAAACTATTTCCTCAATACCTTCCACCCGACCGATGTGTTGGTGACTGGTTTTGACATTATCTTCTTCTGGGTGGCGCGTATGATCATGATGACCATGCACTTCATGAAGAATGAGGATGGTACGCCACAAGTGCCGTTTAAGACCGTCTATGTACATGGTTTGGTACGTGATGGCGAAGGCCAGAAGATGTCGAAATCGAAAGGTAACGTACTTGATCCGCTCGATTTGATTGACGGGATTGATCTTGAAAGCTTGGTACAAAAACGTACTTTTGGTTTGATGAACCCGAAACAAGCCGAAAAAATTGAAAAAGCCACACGTAAAGAATTCCCAGAAGGAATTAACTCGTATGGTACAGATGCCGTGCGTTTCACGTTCTGTGCCCTTGCCAACACTGGCCGTGACATTAAGTTTGATTTGAAGCGTGTAGAAGGCTACCGTAATTTCTGTAACAAAATCTGGAACGCGACCCGCTTCGTACTCATGAACGTAGAAGGTCAAACCGTTGCTCAGGAAGCTCGCCCAGAGCTATGGGAATTGCCAGAGCAATGGATCATGAGCCGCCTACAAAAAGCGGAGCAAGCGGTACATCAGGCATTTGCAACGTATCGTCTGGATCTTGCTGCGCAAACCATTTATGACTTCATTTGGAACGAATACTGCGACTGGTATGTCGAGCTGACCAAGCCAGTTTTGAACGATGCAGAAGTTTCGGAAGAACGTAAAGCAGAAGTTCGCCGCGTATTGCTTGCAGTGATGGAAGCCTCACTTCGTTTGGCGCACCCACTGATGCCGTATCTGACCGAAGAAATCTGGCAGACGCTTGCACCAATGATTGGTAAAGGTGGCGACACCATCATGACGGCGAAATACCCAGTGCCGGAAGCTGCAAAAATGAATGAACAAGCCGAAGCCGATATGCAATGGCTTCAAGGCTTGATTGGTGCTGTACGTAATATCCGTGGTGAAATGGGCTTGGGTAATGCCCGCTTGTTGCCAGTGTTGCTTCAAAACATCTCTGACAGCGAACGCACACAGATCGAACGTATTCAGCCGCTCTTTAAAGCTTTGGCCAAAGTAGAAAGCATTACGTTCTTGGCACAAGGTGAAGAGCCGCCATTGTCGTCTTCTAGTGTTGTGGGCCATGCGTCTGTATTTGTTCCAATGAAAGGCTTGATCGACCCGAAAGCAGAATTGGGCCGCTTACAGAAAGATTTGGATAAAGTACAAAAGCAGCACGACCAGATTGCCAACAAACTTGCTAATGAAGGTTTTGTTGCCAAAGCTCCAGCTGCAGTTGTTGAGGGTGAAAAAGTGAAATTGGCTGAGTTTGCTGATCAGCTTGTTAAAATTAAGCAAAGCATGGAACAGATTGCTGCGCTTTAATTTGTTGCATATTTAATCTAATTTATTGTATAAAGGGCTGATTATTCAGCCCTTTATATTTAATAATCTAATCAATCAACAATCAGTAATGTGGCACCATTTAGGCTAAATGATTGATGTGGTTCTGCATGATCGCCGACTTGATAGCTCATTCCTTTGCTTAGAGTAAAAGTTCTGCCATCTTTTAATCTACTTTCAAGCGAACCCTCAAGACAAAATAAAATATGACCTTTTTCACACCAATGATCAGCTAAGTAATTAGCTGAATACTCTACTATTCTGACTCTAATTTTATTATTCTCTTCACCAAAATACTGTGTTTTCCAGTACGCTTTTCCCGTCTCACCGCTATATTCTATTGTTTCTATTTTTTCCCAATCAGTCACTTGAAAAGGAAAAGGGAAAATATTCATATGTCATTCCACAATATTGATTGATCTAAAAATATATACTTAATTTATTTTTTAAAAATAACTTTTTATCTTAGTAGTCAAATTTAGTTTCACTCACTCCACATTTTGAGTTTTTCTATAAAATAGAAGTCTTTCTGCTAAACGATTAAACATAATATGACGGCCTTATACAAATTCTATAAAATATTTATCTCAGCCATTATATAACTGCCAAATTTCATAGATTTTTATAAAAGATAACCATCATTTCAATATAGATTTTCTAACAACATCTTCACCCCACTCACCTTTTTCATATACTTTAAACAGTCTTTTTCCCATTTCACATGCTGCTTTAACTCAGTAGCATCTGCATCAATGGCTTTATACACATCACTGATATGTACCTGATTGGTTTTGAGTTTTTTAACCAGTTGAAACGAGTTTAGAATGTCATCAATCTGGCTTTCAAGCTGCTGACTTTGCGCATCTAAAGCCAATTTATAAAATTTCACTAGCTCGGGGCTAAGCTCTTTTGAGGTAGCTCCTTTATTTTGCTCAAGCTGTAGCTGCATTTTGAGTAAATAAAATAAATCCTGCTGTTCATAGGCTTGGCTGGCTTGTTGAAACAGCTCAGTTTTTTCTACTTTTTTAGTTTCATTCTGCTCACGATCTGGGTGAATTATGGCGGCTATTTTTAAATACACCGTTTTGAGTGATTGCGCCGCCATCTGCTCGGCCTGTTCGCGTTTTTGTTGCTGCCGTAACTGCTTGGCCTGTTCACGTGCCTGTTGTTGATCGGCTGCATAGCGCTCAAAATCGTCTTCGGCTATACCTTCTGGGTCGAAATCATGCGCTGTATTTTGTATAGGTTCGACATACGCTGACACTTCTTTTGGAGCTTTGCGCTGATTGTGCTCGGCGTGCTGGCGATAAAAGGTATCTATTTGAATTACCTGTTTAAGCTGTTCGGCATTGAGCATCTGAGAATGCTTTAAGCGCTTTGCAAGCTGGGCAATTTTCTCGTCAAGCTTGGCGATCTCTGTTTTAGAAAATTCATGTTGATGCAATACGTTCCAAAGCTGGGTGAGCTGCTGAAACCAGAGTTCGTGCAATTCGTGATACAAAGGCAACAGCTTTTGCCGGGTGTAGTGCTGGATCTCGGTTTGCGCATTTTGCCATGCCGCCAGTATCGTTTTTTGTTGTTCAATTTTCTCAATCAGCACATTCAGTTTTTTCTGCGGCCCAGATACGTCTCCCTTTTTCTTGATCGTAACCTTAAGATCAAAAGACATAGTCATCTACCGCCTAAAAATGAAAAAGTGTAGCAACAATATTCACAGGAAGATATCTCACCATAAATACTCGGCTTCTCTGCCGATAACATCAACTTTAAGATTTTCAATTTAAGCGTTACCATAAAGCACCCAGCATGGGCTATTTTTAATACAAGAAGATCAACATGAAAAAGCAATATGGCATATTGTGGTTGGTGGGTGTATTCAGTGCCTGTAGCCCGCAAGCCCCTTCGACAACGCAAAATACTGCACCACAACACGCAGCAGTAAAGCAAGAAACAAATACCGATCAACCCGCCGCTCACATGAAGGCGCAAGTTGCTTCAAAGCCAACGTATTTGGTAGATAACCCTACGCCTTTACCAGAAGGTTATGTGGTCGATCGCACCTATTTAAAACAACCGCTTATCATCGATGCGAATGGTGATGGCCACCCTGATGCGTTTCGGGTACTTAAGAATCCGAATGCCAAAGGCTTACAATATTTGTTTGAGTTTCGCCTTGGTAACAGCAAGGACGTGTATTACTACCAAAATGACAGTCACGATTATGATTTAAATGTATTCACCACGTTTGAGCCAACTGAACGAGGAGAAAATTTTGTAGATATGTCGAAACTGGATGGTGCCGATATTGTACCTTTTGAAGAAGCGCCCAAAGAGGCTCGTCTGATTTTAAAAAATGAAGGTGTTGAAGCCAGTACGGCAGATGCGACCTGTGCCGCATCTCTGTTTTATTTAAAAGAGAAAACCATTCAACGGGTGTATTTATGCTAGCAGACAATACGCCATACAGCATTGAAAGACGTTAACTTATTGGCCCACCCACCAAATCACCAGCGGTAAGGTCACGGCCGCACACAGGGTTTGTAAGCTAATCACCGCTGCCATAAGCTGACTATCACCACGCAGCACTTTGGTTAAAATGTAAGCCGCAGATGCCGTAGGCAATGCAAAAAAGACCACCATGATCTGGGTTTCAAGCGCCGATAAACCCATCCACATACACACCCCATAAGCCAGCGCAGGCATAACAAGCAAACGCGCAGCGGTATCGAGTAGCAAGGCGGGCATATCTTTTTTCATTTCCATAAACTGTAACGCTGCGCCTACACAAAGTAACCCCAAAGGTAAGCTAGACGATGAAAACAGCTTGAGTAAATTTAAAATACCGTCCCACAGCGGAATCTGGAGTGCATTAAATACACCACCAAATAGACAAGAGACAATGAGCGGATTTTTCAGTAATGCCAGTAATACAGGTTTAAGAGCCATATTTTCACTTGAGGTAAGTGACAGCACCGAAATTACATTCACCACCGGAATACTTACCGCCAGCAAAATAGCCAAGATCGCCATGCCCTCTTTGTGATAGAGCGCTGCCACCAAAGCCAAGCCAATATAGGTATTAAAACGCACAATACTTTGTACATGCACACCAAAGCGTGCCGGTCGGATATTTTTGAAATACTTGATGCCATACAGCACAGCGGTGGCCACAGCAATAACTGCAAACATCGCGAAAATCACGTACTTTAGATTCTGAAAATCAATTTTGGCCGTAACAAGGGTATGAAACAGTAGCGCTGGAAAGAGCACGTAATAATTGAGTTTCTCTGCGCCTGCCCAAAATTCTGCACTAAAAAATTGATAGGTTTTAAACAGATACCCTGTCGCAATGAGCGCAATTAGGGGGAAAAGTGCAAGAAAGATATGAGCCATGTTCGATCAGTGTCTACTATCGTTATTTTTAAATCCTGATTCATTCTATGCGCAAAAATCGGATCAGGCTTAAAATTTGCGTTAAACTTAAGCAAATGAACAAAAATAAAGCAACCATGAATATCCGGTCACTTCTCACCTGCGTCTTTACTATAAGTTGTTTGTTCTCGACTACCAGTTTTGCCGAAACAGTAAACGCCCGATTAGCAGAAAAGCGTGCGATTTTTAAAGCTGCCGGTTTTCAGTTTCATCACAATAAGTGGCAATCCGAATGTGGTGAGCCAATGCTTGAGCTGTATCAAGATATCAACCATGACCGTTTACCCGAGGCCATTGTCAGTAGTGCAGATACTGGCTGTTATGGACTGACAGGTATGGGGTTTGTGCTATTAAGCAAAACGGCGCAAGATGTGTGGCGCGTGCGCTACGATGGTACAGGTGTGCCCGAATTATTAAAATCGACAGGAAAAAATCGTATGCCCGACGTTTCGGTAGGTGGGCCGGGGTTCTGCTTTCCTGTTTTGCGCTGGGATGGCAGCAATTATCGTTTTCATCGTTACGAATATGAAGGCAAAGCGTGTCAGATCAGCCCACCTTAGAGCACTCTTTTTGCTCAGTCTGCACCACGCTTATCGGAAGCTTTAAATTTTAATCCAATATTGGTGCGTTTTTTGCTTTGAATAGGCAAATTAACCCAACCGTGCGTTGTGGTTAATCACCCTTTAGATTTTCTTAACCATTTTGGTGCATAAATCATTTTTTATATGCAACCAAGCTGGATTTAAGCACTTTTTTTGAGCAAATTATGCAAAATGTCGATTTATTTTTCTTATTGCTCGGCGCAGTGCTGGTTCTGGCCATGCATGCTGGGTTTGCCTTTTTAGAGCTGGGCACCGTGCGGCATAAGAATCAGGTCAATGCGCTCAGTAAGATTCTGACCGATTTTTCTATTTCTGCAATTGCTTACTTTTTTGTAGGCTACTACATCTCCTATGGGCACAGCTTCTTTCAAACGGGTGCTGTGCTCGCCGCGGATCATGGTTATAACCTGATGCGCTGTTTCTTTTTACTGACCTTTGCCGCTGCCATTCCGGCCATTATTTCGGGTGGTATTGCCGAGCGTGCCAAAATGCGTCCACAGGCCATTGCCACGTTTGCACTGGTGGCGTTGGTGTATCCACTGTTTGAAGGTATGGCATGGAACGGTAACTTTGGTCTACAAAAATGGCTCGAAAGCCAATTTGGCGCCAGCTTTCACGATTTTGCCGGCTCAGTGGTGGTACATGCCATGGGCGGCTGGATTGCGCTAATCGCTGTGATTTTACTGGGCGCACGAAATGGTCGTTATAAAAAAGACGGACGTGTCAGTGCTCATCCGCCCTCGTCCATTCCCTTTTTAGCGCTAGGGTCTTGGATTTTAATTGTGGGCTGGTTTGGTTTTAATGTGATGAGTGCCCAGCGTGTCGATGCGATTTCAGGCTTGGTGGCCATCAATTCACTAATGGCGATGGTGGGCGGCACCTTAAGCGCCAACTTTATGGGTAAAAATGACCCCGGCTTTTTACACAACGGCCCACTGGCAGGCTTGGTCGCCATCTGTGCAGGGTCAGATATTGTGCATCCTGTAAGTGCATTGGTGATCGGTGTTGTGGCAGGTGTGATCTTTGTGAAGCTGTTTACCTATACACAAAACAAGCTCAAGGTTGATGATGTACTTGGTGTGTGGCCTTTACATGGCGTCTGTGGTGCCCTTGGAGGCCTTGCAGTAGGGATATTTGGACAAAAGGCGTTTGGAGGCTTGGGCGGTGTCTCGATGATGTCTCAACTGATTGGTACGGGTCTTGCAATTATAATTGCTGTGCTGGGTGGATTTGTGGTGTATGGCCTACTCAAGGCCGTGATGGGCATTCGTTTAAGCCAAGAAGATGAATTTCGTGGTGCAGACTTGTCTATTCATAAAATCTCTGCAAATTCTGAAGATGGAATGTTTTAATCCCGCACCCGTTTGTGCTTTTGCGACTCTCTGAGTCGCTTTTTTTTAGCTGCGATTTGATGTAGTCGCTTAAGTCATCGCTAAGTTTGGCACGTTTAAATCATGCCCAGAGATTTCTATATTTATTCAATTCCTTATGCAATTTTCTGTTTTTATGCGCGTACAGCTTGTACTGATCGCATGCAGTGCAGTTGTACTGATGATGCTCTTTCCGGTAGGCGGTGCGATTGATCTGCATTTGATTGCACCGTGGGTCGATGCAACAGGGCAATTTCATCATCGCGATAACTGGTATTTGGCCAAACTCAATCATGTGATTGTGAAAAACATCATCATCGGGGTTTATGCAGCATTTTTTGTGTTGTGGCTGGCATCATTTAAAATGACGCGTCTGGCCGCGCAGCGCTGGCAATATGGCTATATGTTTTGGGTGAGTATGCTGTGTACCAGTATCGTTGGCATTCTTAAGTCACAGTCGTCTCATGCTTGCCCTTGGAACATGACCCACCCAGCAGCACAGGGTTTTGTCTGGGATTTTAGCGCCACACATGGGCACTGTTTTCCGGGTGGACATGCCAGCACCGGATTCGCCTTGATGACTGGCTACTTTGTGTACCGCGCGACACATCATCGACGTGCACTGTTTTATTTGTTTGCAGGGCTAATTTTAGGCTTTGCAATGGGCTGGGCACAGATGATGCGCGGCGCACACTTTTTAAGTCATAATTTATGGACAGGATGGTGGGCGTGGTCAATTAACTGCCTAATCTACTTGTGGGCGGCACGTCATTTGGGTACTCGCCAGCAGCATTCTTAATGATGCGGCGGTTGTTTGGGAATACGCACCAACACACTTAAGCCGCCTAACTCTTCGCTTCTGAGCAGTTGAAGTTCTCCACCTAACCGACTGGTGGCCTTATCGACAATTGACAACCCCAGCCCACTCCCCACTTCAAGGTGATGATGCACACGATAAAAACGCTTCAGCACCTTGTCGTAATGCTCGGGGTCAATTCCGGGGCCGCTATCTTCAATCTGTGCACAGGCGTATTCGCCATCTTCATAGACAGAAATATTGATCACGCCTGCGGCTGGCGTATATTTGATGGCATTATCAATCAGGTTGAAAACAATGGAATGCACGGTCGGTTCAACACTAACCATTTTTACCGATTCATTACGTACAAAACCTAAATCGATATCTTTTTCTACCGCCAGATTCATGAGTTGCTCGACACAGTTGAGCGTCACATCATTAAGCTCAAAGCTGCTGTGTCGTTCAATAGCACTCAAGGAAACATCTTGTTTGGCCAGCGCCAGCAACTGCGTGACCAAATGCTGGATTCGCGCCAAGCCTTTGCCGAGGTTTTGCAGTGCGGCGTGGTCAGGAAACTGACTCAACAAAATTTTGGTTTGTAAATTCAGTGCCGTGATTGGCGTGCGCAGCTCGTGCGCAGCATCGGCCACGAACTGTTTTTGTTCTTGCTGAGATTCTGAAATTCGCTCAAACAGGCGGTTCATCTCTTCAATGGTCGGTAACAGTTCTTCAGGATACGTTTCATCGTGAATGGGCGACAGATCATTGGAATCGCGCTGCGTCAGCTCACGTTTAAAATCATCAAAAGGCTTGAGGTTACGCCGAATAATGCCCATCAGGCCAAGCAAGGCAAACGGTAAAATAAAGCCATAAGGTAAAAACATGCTGGCCGCAAGCTCAAGTGCCACCACTTTGCGTACTTTTTCGAGCTGACTGACCTGAATCTGGTAATTTTCTAAAGGCAAGACATAGGCGCGCAAGGTGCCCTGACGTGTCTCTTGCGAATAAAACCCGGCTTTCTTTACCGGAGGCATCAACAATTGATTTTCGTCTTGTAAATGGCGCTGATCGTCGTAGGCCCAGATATCGACCAGTAAATCTTCTTCGTGATATTCGTGATTGGCCTGAAAGTGGCTGTCGAGATTGTAGAGCGGCTGACGTGCCGTGCGATCGGCCAGATAGCGCATTTGCTCATCAAGAATCTGATTGGTTTCGTGCAAGGCAACTTTATAGGCTGTAAAAACCAGAATACAGCCCAGTAAAAGACTAAAAACAGAGGTGACCCAGATTAATCGACGTCTTAATGAATAATGCTTGGCCATCCTCAGCGTTTCCTTATGATTGTCCCATTCGATAGCCTAATCCACGGATGGTACGGATGAAGTTTTTACCCAGCTTAGAGCGTAAATGGTGAATATACACTTCAATGGTATTACTGGTGACTTCACTATCAAAGTCGTAGAGCTTATCTTCTAAATTGGCTTTGGAAAAAATCTTATTCGGATGTGACATCAGCGGAATCAAAATCGCCCACTCACGGTTTGAGAGTTCAATTTCTTTACCCTGAAACGTGGCCACATGTTTTTCAACATTGAGCACCACATCGCCATTCACCAACACCTGATCTTGCTGCAAAGCGGCGTTGTCTTTACTGTTGGTTCGGCGTAGTAATGCATTGATTCGTGCCAGCAATTCATCAAACTCGTACGGTTTGATCAGGTAGTCATCGGCCCCCTGATTCAAGCCTTCCACACGGTTTTCGAGCTGGTCACGTGCTGAAATAATCAGCACTGGCACCGCGGTTTTATGGCGGATCTGCTTGAGTACTTGCATGCCGTCCATCATGGGGAGGCCCAGATCGAGCAACACCAGATCAAACTTCTGCTTTGACAGATGCGCTAGGCCATCTAATCCATTATTCACCCACTCTACCTCGAATTGATGATATTTCAATAAGGTAATCGTGGATTCAGCGATCATGAAATCATCTTCAATAATCAAAATTTTGGTCATGGGTTAGACTCGCACAACTGTGGAATAACATGAATCTGATGCATCAGGAAAACGAGCAATAATCTGTTTTTACGCTGACTCGATGCAACAGAATAATTATCATTTTGGCTCAACATAACTGTTTTGCATATCAAATGAAATCGCGTGTTGACTATTGTTTTGGCAACACTTACTTTTCTACTGTAAAAATATAAGCTTAAAACACACTTAAATAAAAGCTTTGTCGTTTTTATACCATTTGATCAATTGCGTATTTGCTTCATTTTATCGCAACAATATCAAACCGATACAGGCATATTTATACATAATAACAATTAAAGCAATCTTTTTGAGCTTACTCGGTATCCTCAGTAGTAGAATTTTACATACAGCACCGAAAAATGACGCAGCAGTTTAGCCCAATCATGATCTAGAGCGATGCTTGAGACTGCCCTAATGTTTTAGACCAAAAGTAAATGGGGAACACAGATAAAATAGCCATGACCACGACCAAACTCAGCATCCAAGCATAGCCAATCTGGTCGGCAATAACACCGCTGATCAGGTAAAAACCACCGCTGACCGTGGCCATCAAAGCGACCTGAAAGGTAAAATCCGTGCCTGCAAGCGCACTTCGGCTATAGTGCATGACCAGTGTGAGCATTACCACCAGTAGCATCGCCGAGCATAGATCTTCAAGTGCATTGAGCGCATAAATGAGCGTAAAAGATACTGACATTCCGCTTTCGTATGCCCAGCCCAATCCTGCAAAGCCAATAAGAGTTAAAATTTTAACTATTAAAAAGAACAGCAGTACACCTGCACGGCTAAAACTTTGAAGTAGATATCCGGCAATGAATGCACCCAGTAATGCAGCCACAGCACCTAGCACGGTAATGTAAAGCCCAATTTGGGTAAAACTCAAACCTATATCGACCATCAACGGCTTGAGTAAAGGGCCGGCCAAGCCATCTGCCACCTTAAAGCTAAGTAAAACGGTAAGCCATGCTCGTGTTGTCTTAGACTGTAAAAAGTGCTGCAAATAATGGCGTATTGAGAATAATTTTGCCGCACTGCCCTGCACGCCCTGACGATCCTGTCGCGCGGGTTGTAGCACAATGGGCAAGGTGTTAAGTGCCACTAGAGTCGCCAAACACAAAAAGGTATTCTGCCAACCCAAAGCATCGACAGCCCACAGAAGTACGCCGCCACCCACAATAAATCCTAAACGTGAACCAATCACCTGAAAGGTATTGCCCCAGTGCTGTTGATCAGTTTTGAGTAAATTCACGGCCAATGCATCGGTGGCAATATCCTGAGTGGCCCCTGAAAAATTAATCCAGAGCATCAGCACAAAAAACATCAACAAAAATTGTGGCTGGTTCAATGCCTCAATCGGAAAATACGCCAGCACAACAAGCCCGCAAATGCTGCATACCTGCATGGGAATGATCCAGCTACGATAATGCCCAATGCGTGAACTGCCCAACCGATCGACCCAAGGTGCCCATAAAATTTTGATCGACCACGGCAGCATCAGCAGGCCAAAGCCGCCAATCTGTGCCAAAGACACGCCTTGTGCCCGTAAAATGACGGGTAAGGCATGGGTCATAAAGCCTACGGGTAACCCTTGTGCCCAATACAGGCTAAATAACAACAGATAAAGACGGCTTGCATGCATAGCGTATCGGGCTCGAATCAAAAAAATTGCAAAAATCAGTCTGTTTTAAAATGCATCTAACTATTTTGCCAATGTAGCGTACCTTTCAAAGGCTTAAGATGACAATAGGATGACCAACATGACCACAGATGGATATGACCCAGTTTTTTCCTGATCTTCCCGATCGTGTGCCGCAACGTGGCACTGCCTTAAGCCGCCGCATGTGCAGGCAGTTATTTCTGGCTCAAGGCTGGCGAATTGAGGGCGAGTTTCCTAATGTTCCTAAAGCCGTCGCGATTATTGCACCGCATACATCTAACCTAGATGCATGGTACGGCTTTTTGGCCATCGGTGGTCTGGGCATTAAAATCACGGTACTCGGCAAAGATTCGCTTTTCACTCCGGTCAGTACGCCCGTACTGAACTGGTTAGGGCTTATTCCGGTACAACGCAGCAAACGCACAGGTTTAACCGAGCAGGTGGTTCAGGCCATCGAACAGCATGAACGCGTCTGGATTGGCATGGCGCCCGAGGGTACGCGCAAACAGGCCAGCACCTTTAAAAGCGGGTTTTATCATATTGCGTTAAAAGCGCATATCCCTATTGTGATTTTCTCTTTCGATTTTGATCATAAAACCATTTATTGCTTAGGTGCTTTTTCCCCAACAGGTGATTATCAGCAAGACCTAACCGCCATCATGCAACGTTTTGAGGGCAAGGTATCAGCGAAGCGACCAGATCGCCTGTCGCGTCCTTTACAAAATCTTGTAAAAAATGACTAGAAATAAAGCAGTGAATCTGGTCTGATGTGCGCAATCTGATGGTCATCCAACACGTTTAATTGTTCATGAAAGTTGCACATTTCGCCTTGGTTACAGCACTGAGCTTTACGCTCTTTGGATGTGACAAAATTGCTAAAACACCTCCTCAAACCAGCTCGATTCAGCCTCGTGAACCCGTCATTGCGCTTGCACTGGGCGGTGGTGGAGCCAAAGGCTTTGCCCATATTGGTGTGATCAAAGTACTCGAATCGCATGGTATCAAACCGAAAATTGTCACGGGCACCAGTGCGGGCAGTTTTGTGGGGAGTATTTATGCCAGCGGAAAAACTGGCTACCAGATGCAATCGATTGCGCTCAAGTTACAAGAATCTGATATCCGTGACTTAACTCTAAATCGTCAGGGCTTTGTGCTGGGTCAGAAACTGCAAAATTATGTCAATACTCAGGTAGGCAACAAGCCAATTGAGCAATTTCCAATTCGCTTTGCCGCAGTTGCAACACGTTTAGACAACGGCAAAAAAGCCGATTTTATTAAAGGCAATGCGGGTCAGGCGGTTCGTGCCTCATGTAGTATTCCGAATGTTTTTGTTCCAACAACCATTGGCAAGGTACAGTATGTCGACGGCGGTTTGGTAAGCCCAATTCCGGTCAAAACAGCACGTGATATGGGCGCCGATATTGTGATTGCGGTCGATATTTCTGCACGTCCGGCAGGTACTCAGGCCAGCAGCATGTTGGGGTTGCTCGATCAAACTATCAACATCATGGGTCAGCAAAGCATTAATGAAGAGTTAAAGCAGGCCACTGTGGTGATTCAGCCTAAAGTCGGTCATCTTGGCGCACTGGATTTAAAAGCCAGTAATGATGCTATTTTGGAAGGTGAAAAAGCAGCACAACTTAAAATTCGTGCTATTCAAAGCGCGATTGATCAATTTAAAAAATCACCTGCTGCCCTTCAGCCACCACCTCAGGCCAAATTCTAAAGTCATTTTTTACTCAGCCCTGCCAAGTTCTGCTACAGTGAAGGTGCAATCGTGTATTTCGATTGCACCTTTTTTATAACAACATTTTGAGCATTGCTATGGAATTTGTATTAGAACCTTGGCACTGGTTTGTTCTGGGCATTGTGTTAATGCTTTCGGAACTTGTTTTTACCGCTTTTGCCGCTCTTTGGTTCGGTGTTGCCGCCATCATGGTGAGTGTTTTACTCTGGTTGTTTCCAATGATGGGCATTCCCACACAGCTGATCACTTGGGTAATTTTATCGATACTGTGTACCTTTTTATGGTTCAAATTTATCAAGCCATTGTCCATCGATAAAACCAAGGCAGGCTTATCCCGCGAAGCCACGATTGGTCAGGTGGGCATGGTGATTCGTGTGGGTATGTCGCATGAACAGGTACTGGTACGTTTTTCCTTGCCTGTGATGGGAACCGATGAATGGAACTGTCGCAGTTTGGCTCCAGTGAGCGTGGGCGATCGCGTGTGCGTGGTCGACATCATGGGCAATAATCTGGTTGTTCAACCCCATAACCCTAATAAACAATAAATGAGGACACACTTATGTCAGTGGGTTTAATTATTGGCTTAGCCTTTCTTGTCTTTGTTGGCGTGACGATTTTTAAGGGTGTACGCATTGTGCCGCAAGGCTATAAATGGATTGTACAGCGCTTAGGAAAATATCACTCCACTTTAAATCCAGGATTAAACTTCGTGATACCGTATGTCGATGAAATCGCATACAAAGTCACGACTAAAGATATTGTGCTTGATATTCCTTCGCAAGAAGTGATTACACGTGACAATGCCGTGCTACTTATGAATGCGGTCGCGTATATCAATTTGACCACACCGGAAAAAGCGGTGTATGGAATTGAAAACTATACTTGGGCTATTCAAAATCTGGTGCAAACGTCGTTACGTTCGATCGTGGGCGAGATGGATCTGGACGATGCCCTGTCATCTCGTGATCATATCAAGGCCAAATTGAAAGCCGCCATTTCCGATGATATTTCAGACTGGGGCATTACCTTAAAAACGGTCGAGATTCAGGATATCCAGCCATCGACCACCATGCAAGCCGCGATGGAAGCGCAGGCTGCTGCCGAGCGTCAGCGCCGTGCGACCGTGACCCGTGCCGATGGCGAAAAGCAAGCGGCGATTTTAGAAGCCGATGGTCGTCTTGAAGCATCGCGTCGAGATGCCGAAGCGCAAGTGGTTTTGGCTGAGGCCTCACAAAAAGCCATTGAAATGATCACCTCTGCGGTAGGCGAACAGGAAATTCCGGTTGCGTATTTGCTTGGTGAACAGTACATCAAGTCCATGCAAGAAATGGCAAAATCCAACAATGCCAAAACCGTGGTGATTCCTGCCGATGTACTTAGCACCATCCGTGGTGTAATGGGACGTCAGCCCAACTAGATCTCTTTGAATTAACATAAAAAAGCGATGTGCACTTTAAGCAAATCGCTTTTTTTTTATTCAAGTGAGCTTAATTTTTTCTGCGCAATAAAAACTGGGTGATTTGTTCAAGGTCCGTTGCTGCACCTGAGAAATGCGTCAGTGCAGCCAGTGCCTGATCGTGCAAGCTTTTGGCATAAGCCTGTGCCGCTTCAAGGCCCATAAGCGCAGGATAAGTCGACTTTTGTACTTGCTGATCTTTACCTGCGGTTTTACCTAAGGTTTCGGTACTGGAGATGATATCGAGAATATCGTCTTGTACCTGAAACGCCAGCCCTAAACTTTGACCAAACTGACGTAATTGCACCAATGCGGGATCTGTTCCTTTAAATAAGGTCACGGCCGCCATCAGAATGGCAGCCTGAATCAGTGCGCCCGTTTTATTGCGGTGAATATTTTCAAGTGCCGCCTGATCGATACTCTTGCCTTCGGCCTGTAAATCGAGCACCTGTCCACAAACCATCTTAGAGCTAGAGGTGGCTAAAATTTGCATTTGTCTGAGTACAATCGAGGCATCGACGCTATTTTGCTGATCAAACAAACGACTGCCCAGCACCTCAAATGCCATCGATTGCAAGATATCACCCGCCAGCAATGCAGTATCTTCGCCAAATGCCACATGACACGTCGGTTGTCCGCGGCGCAGCAAATCGTTGTCCATACAAGGCAAATCATCATGTGCGAGTGAATAACAATGAATCAGTTCAACCGCCACCGCAGCACGGCGTGCTGCTGCATAATTGGGATTCTCTGCCAATGCAGCCACGGCATAGCACAATGCTGGACGCACCCGCTTGCCACCCAGCATAACGGCATGATGCACCGCCGACTTGAGTGGCTCTGGCAGTGCAAAGGCATCGAGTGCCATCTGCAAATCTTGCTGAATTCGTTCTTGAGCTGTAGATAAGATGTTGCTATTCACAGGGGAAATCGATGTCACAATTGCCTCGAATCTTGAATGGGAGCGAAAAAAGGTCTGAACAGACCGCTCATGACATGCTGCCTAATTTACCATGATAGGACTGATTTCTCACTTATTTATTCATTTACATCACGATATTCTTATGGGATGAGAATCTTTACCAAGTTTTAATTGCCAGCAAACTGTATAAAATTTGTGAACCAAGAAGTTCAATGATTTAGCACGGCTTTGTGCTGCACTCGACTAGGCTAAATTCTATCTATCCTTTAGAATAAAACGCTTATTTCTGGTCGGGTGAAGTCCTTTGAACAACGATTCTTCAAAACTTCAGCGGGGCTTAAAAAACCGTCATATCCAATTAATTGCCATGGGCGGCGCAATTGGGACTGGTTTATTTTTAGGATCTGCACAAGTCATTCAATCCGCTGGGCCATCGATCATTCTTGGGTATGCAATCGGTGGACTCATCGCTTTTTTAATCATGCGTCAATTAGGGGAAATGATTGTCCATGAGCCTGTAGCAGGTTCGTTCAGTCACTTTGCGTACAAATATTGGGGTAAATTTCCGGGCTTTTTGGCTGGCTGGAACTACTGGGTGCTGTATATTTTAGTCGCGATGACTGAATTGACAGCGGTTGCGAAGTATATCAATTACTGGTGGCCTCATATTCCTGCATGGGTTTCGGTATTGTTTTTCTTTGTGGTCATTACACTCGTAAACCTGACCAATGTAAAATTTTACGGAGAATCCGAGTTTTGGTTGGCGATTATCAAGGTCACCGCCGTCATTTCCATGATTGTGTTTGGTCTGTATCTGCTCTTTACCGCCGATTCAAGCTCGACCGCATCGTTTAGCAACTTATGGACACATGGTGGTTTCTTTCCAAACGGTTTTGAAGGCCTGTTTTATATGCTGGCCTTTTTGATGTTTGCCTTTGGCGGTATCGAACTGATCGGGATGGCAGCAGCTGAAGCTGAAAACCCTCAAAAAACCATTCCTAAAGCGATTAATCAGGTGGTTTTTCGTATTTTAGTGTTTTATGTGGGCTCACTCACCATCTTGTTGTCTTTGGTGCCTTGGAATCAACTGGATTTGGGTGGTCTGGACAAAAGCCCATTTGTGATGATTTTTAGTCAGTTGGGTATTGGTTGGGCTGCACATCTGCTGAACTTTATTATTTTAACTGCTGCACTATCGGTTTATAACAGCGGTATGTTTGCCAACAGCCGCATGCTGTTTGGTCTGGCACAACAAGGTAATGCGCCAAAAATCTTTACTAAAGTGAATAAACAGGGTGTTCCTATTCCTGCGGTATTGTTCTCTGCATTGTTGATTTTTGGCTGCGTACTTTTAAATTACTTTGTACCAGAAGATGCACTGGGTCATTTGATGTACGTGGTGGTAGGTGCTTTGGTACTTAACTGGGCCATGATCAGCTTGACGCATTTGAAGTTTAAAGCTGCGGTGAAAAAGCTCAAACTGAATGTAACGTTCCCAGCCCTATGGGCACCAGTGAGTAACTATTTGGTGCTGATTTTTATTGCGCTGGTGCTGTTTATCATGTGGCAACAGGGCTTTAAAGAATCGGTGATTATGATTCCGGTCTGGATTGTGTTGATGTTTGGTCTGTTTCATTTGCTGACCAAAAAAGATAACACTTAAGCTGCAAAATAAATGAAATTAAAAAAGTTATTACCTCGGTAATAACTTTTTTTGTTTATACTCACATTTCGATGCGCCCTTAGCTTAACTGGATAGAGCAGTTGCCTCCTAAGCGACCGACGTGGGTTCGAGTCCCGCAGGGCGCACCACCCCAATAGCAAAATATAAAACAATATGGTTTTAATTTAAAAATAATCAATAACTTAAAATATATACATAAAACAATATAGTTAAATTTACAAGGATATAGTTGCAAAAATTAAGGATATAATTGAGGATATATGTAGTTCTATATCAAATATATCCTTATGGCTAGAAAAACCGTTCCTCTTTCCGATTCAAAATGCACAGGAGCAAAACCTCGAGAAAAGGATTATTCGCTCTATGATGGGCATGGTCTAATCCTGTTTATCAGAAAGAGTGGCTCAAAGGTTTGGCGATTCAAATATAAGAGATCGAATGGTAAAGATGGCTTGATGACTTTAGGCAATTTCCCAGCCTTGTCATTAAAAGCAGCCCGAGATAAACGACGAGAACTAGAAGAATTAATTGCAAACGGTATAGATCCAATTGAACACTCGCTCATTAGTAAAGCAAAATTAGATGACTCCTATCATTTTGAATCAATTGCAAGAAATTGGCATGAGGCCTATAACAATACTGGGCGCTGGTCTAAAGATACTGCAGACCGGGCTTTAAAGAATTTAGAAGATTATGTTTTTCCGTCCTTGGGAAAAAAATCAATCAATTCTATTAAACCTAGAGAGCTTATCCAGGTTATAAGATCAATTGAAGAATTAGGCTTCACCGAAGTTGTAAAAAAAACTAGACAACGACTTACCAGCATATTTGCTTTTGCAATATCAAAGGGTTTTATAGATATAAATCCAGCCTATGGACTTCAAGATATTTTTGTTCTTAGTAAAAAGACAAAACATCATCCTCAATTACCATTAGAACAATTACCAGAATTACAATCTAAATTAGCTTCAGACACAGGCTATCCACTTACTCGACTATGCGTTGAATTTGCCTTACATACTTTTGCTCGGTCAAGTGAGATTAGATTTGCAAGGTGGAAGGAGTTTGATTTTGAGAATGCTATTTGGACCATTCCCCCAACTAGAGATTTTGTGAAAGGTTACAAATATTCTCATCGCGGTGCGAAAATGAAAACGCCGCATTTAATTCCACTCTCAAAGCAGGCACTGGCAATAATAAAAGAGATCTATAGATACAGCGGCCATACTCAAAATGTATTTCCTAAAAACGGTGATCCACACGGATTTATGAGTGAGTCAACCATCAACAAAACTTTACGCCGTCTTGGATATGACACAAACATCGAAGTGTGCGGCCACGGATTTAGAGGAATGGCCTGTGCTGCATTGATTCAGAGTAAATTATTTCAAAAAGATGCTGTCGAAAAACAAATGAGTCACCAAGAGCGTAATAATGTACGGCTTGCATATACCCATAAAGCGGAGTTCTTAGAAGAAAGAAGAACTATGCTCAACTGGTGGAGTGATTATTTAGATGCGACTAAAGAGACAAGTATTAGTCCGTATGATTATACAGCACAGATTTTAGGTGATGAAATCATACAGTTCCAGTATGCAAAATTGATTAAATAATCAATTTTAACAGTTTGCTAGACCTAGGTTAGCTCCCGAAAGTCGGATACCCAATCCGATTGGTCTAGCTCCTAATTTGGGGTGTTGTGGGAAGCATGATGAAATTAACTATTAAGAATATTCTTAAGAAAACTGATGGTGATCAAGAACTATTTACATGGATCTATAATCGTACGATTGAACTATTTAGCTCTACCTACCAATCAGATGAAAAAATAAAAAATACTATTGAGGGGAAAATAAATAATTTTAATTTAGAAGATTATTCAAAATATCTAGATAAATTTTTGAAAGAATTAGATAAACCTAATAAAGATGAAGGTAAATTTATAGTTATATTTCATGATTCTGTTCATCTACTAAATTTTGCATATACGTATTGCTTTACCGAGCATAATTTTTCAGTCATAAATTTACTTGAACAACTCACTTACTTAGAGCGGACTTGTACAGACTATAATGCAAGAAAGTTGACCAAATACTGGATCGATGTAGAGAAAGATCATCAAAAAAAACCGAGATCTAAAGGTGGACAAATAAGAGCAGAAAAATATGCTTTACAGCGTCAGCAGGTCTACAAATCATGGGAGTCTGGTAAATTTCACAGTTATGCATCATGTGCAAAAAAATTATCCTTAGAATTAAATCTAGCTGTAAAAACGATTGAGAAATGGTTAAGTGAAAAATATAGTTGATATCAATAGTGGTAGCACCATACCCGTTGTGCTAGCACAATACCCATTATGCTAGAACAAAAGTTTTTAAGAATATAATTAAAAAACATACTTCAACCATATTCTTATAAATATGGTTATCGATATGAATCAAGCGACTCCTCTTCGTATTCAATTTGGTACAGCATGCCAACTGCTAGATGTGACACGTGAGTCCCTCCGTCACACCATACGCAAAGACCCAACGTTTCCAAAGCCAATGAAAATGGGTACCTCAAAGCAGTCTCCTGTTTTTTTCGACTACCAGGAAATTGTTGAATGGCATAAAAGTAAAAAACAAGCCGCCGCAGAAGAAATGGAGGCTTAAAAAATGAAAAATGCTATTACCTCAATATTCCCTTCTCAACAAATGTTGAGTTCAGATATCGCACTTATTACCAATATACGCTTAGACTCAGTCAAAAGAACAATTGAACGTTTAGCGGAACGCCGTGTTATTACTTTACCACCAACGGTGGAAAAGCCCACATCTGGACGTACAAGCACTGAATATGTATTTTCTGGTGAGCAAGGCAAGTTGGATTCGATAACAGTAGTCGCTCAACTTTGCCCAGAATTTACCGCTGCAATTGTGAAGCGCTGGTATGAACTTGAACAGCAGACACCAGCATTTGATATTAGTAACCCACAGCATCTTTTACAAGCTATTGAAATTCAGGCCAAACAGAATCTACAGCTAACTTCTGAGAACAAAGCATTGTCTCAAGCAATAGAAACTATCACTCGTACAGAACACGGCGTGAAGTTTCAACAGGCATGTAAAATTCTGAATGTAAAGCAACAAGTGTTGGCCCAGTGGCTTAGAAAACATAATTGGGATCGATATTTAAATAACGCCAGAGCTTCAACTTATTACAGTGAAAATCGGGGCTATTGTGAAACCAAGTATTCTTTGAAAGAAGGTGTTAAAGCCTCTGGCCAATCATATAGTTTTACACAAACTGAATTCTTCATCTTGCCAAAAGGCATGCAGATACTTGCCAAGAGATTTGGGGAGTCTGTATGAAATATTCAACTATTTTTTACTTCACCCTTTTCAAATTAGTTTTATTGATCTATATTAAGTTTGTCTGGTGCAAAATCATCAGATTAGCTTTGGTCGGCTATAAATACACAAGCGCATACAGTCCGCTCCGGGCTTTTTTTATGCGTAAAATCTCTATGCTTCTGCATTTCTATGGTGAAGCTGGAGAGGGACATCTTCGGATGTGCGGGTCTCTTGTGTACCTGTCGACCAACCCTTTTCAGCTTTGCCACCCTCACTTGGTCGTGACTGGTAAAGCTCCTAAACAAACACAAGGAGTGCATTCGTCATGAACGCAAAAGTTAATATTCAATTTCCAGAAAAATCTTTTTATAGCGCAATCAATATTCTTGATGCTTACTCACTTGCATTAGATTCAACCACTCAACTTAAAGTTCTAATTAGTCGGATTAATAAAGAAACACAAAGACTTATAGAGCTTGAACAAGAATCTAGCTCTACACCTCATAGCTTTACTGATGTTAAAAGCCTTATTTCGGTTGCAGAATGCTTAGCTGAAAATTACACCAACATTTTTGATTCAGAATATGAGAAATATAAGAATTCTTCAAAAAATATATGCGTTAAATTTGATGCTGCCGATCTTTCTGAAGCCTATGGCCTAGCCCATGAAATAAGCTCTTGGTTCGGCACTCTGCTTTATCAAATCAAAGATGAGTTATTTACTATTAAAGAAAACTCTAAAGTACTTTGCAGTGCGGTTTTCACAAGTCTTGAACGTTTGATTAATATCGCAGATTTTTTAGCTGAAAGTTTTAGTAATACTTTTCAAGGTGAATTTGAAAAGTATGATTCAGAATGGGAGGCGTCTAAAAATGGATAAGCCTTCAATTACGACAGAAAACAACCGGGAACGGTCTAAAACTCCTGTTAAGCATACAGATCCTCTATCAGCATCTGTATATGCTGAATCAGTACGTATGACACCTGAACGCCTTCTAAATGCCGTAATAAATAATCATGATCGGCATGAGGAGGAAGAGTGAGTAATGATGCCACTCGCTGGGCTTGGATTGCCCCAGTAAAAACCTCTGCTCAACGTCTAGTTCTGCTTTCGCTCGCAGATCGCGCTGGCGAACAACATACAGCATGGCCGAGTATGGAGCGTCTAGCTGCTGATACTGTTTTGAACTTAAAAACAGTGAAAAAAGTAGTCAATGAGCTGATCGAAATTGGATTAATTTTGGATACTGGAAAGCGAACTGGACCTACTGGTAGAGTCAGAATTTTGCAATTGATTGGTGTTCAATCACGCGATCAAAAGCAAAAAAATGATGATTTTAATAGTACCGATATTGGGTCTATTGACCTTGATAATGAATCCAATATTGGGACGATTAAAACCCCCAACAAACCCAAAAATGGGACGATTAAACAAGACCAAAAACGGGACGATTACCCCCCTGTAATCGACCCAATTTTGGATAGTAATGAACCCAAAAACGGTACTTTGAATGAACCCAATATTGGGTCGCTGAATCTATCATTGAATCTATCAATGAATCTCTCTGAGAAACACGACTGGATTCCAAATCAAAAACAACTTGAAACCAAGATCAAAATCGCAGGTCACGAAAAGAATCTTGAACTCATTTTTGGTCTTCCAAGTTTTGAATTTGAATTGAGCTCATTCAATTCCTACTTCGATGGCAAAAGCTTATCTGAATCTCAGAAACTCCATAAATTTACAGCATGGATTATCGACAAATTTCAGCGCTACCAGAAAGCCAATCCAGATTATGTGAATCTGCTAGAGCCAACTCAGAACTCAGCAGCAATGCCAGCTTTAAATATTACCGACAGCAAACCAAAAAGTTTATTGGAGAACATCACATGAATAACACGACTCCAATTCACAATATTCAAATCGAACAAGCGGTACTCGCTGCACTGATGACCGTAGCTGGATCTTATGGCCAAATTGAAAATTTACTTTCTGAAAACGATTTTTATGCAACACGTCATAAATTAATTTTTAGTGCGATTGTAGATCTCGATGCACAAAACTCGCCGTATGATTCAGTACTGGTCAACCAATGGTTAGAAACACGTAACTACGGTGAAGTATCTGGCGGTGAAAAATATTTGATCCAGCTCATGAGTGATGCACCATCAAGTTTTTATAACCTTAAATCGTATGCTGAAAAATTAAAGGATTTTACATCATGTCGCCAAGTTGAGGCGGAAGCGTTAAAGATAATTCAACAAGCACGGCAACTTACTGTTACCCGTGGCGAACTCGTACAGAATGCTCAGAATGTATTTGCTAATTTGAACACTGAGGCTGCAAGTGAATCACTATTCCATATCCATGATGCAGCATCAAATACATTTGTAGAAATTAGCCGTAAGATGGAAGCAGCGATTGCCGGTACCACGTTGATCAAGGGTATTCAAACTGGTATTTATGACTTAGATCAGAAATTAGGTGATGTTGAACCAGGTTGTTTATTTGTGATAGCTGCGCGACCTGCTATGGGAAAAACCACTATGATGCAAGTTATAGCAAATCATGTTGCTATCATCCAAAAGAAACCTGTTCTGATTATGTCGGGTGAAATGCCAAAAGAACAGATCGCTATGCGTCTCTGTTGCGCCATAGCACCCGCTAATATTAGTTTGGTACGTAACACGCCACACCTATTGCCAAAAGACGAATTTACGGCCTATACGCGCGCTGTAGCGATGCTTCGAAATGTACCTATGCAAATCAATGACACATCTCGTCCCGCGATTGCCAATATCAGAGAATCAGTTCGCAAGATAAAACATGAATACGGGTCGGTTGGCTTAGTACTTGTTGATTATCTGCAGATTATGAAAACAACGAAACAGTTTGCCCGTGAAGACCTAAAAATTGCGTATTTCACTGGGGAATTGAAAGCGATGGCAAAAGAGTTTGATTGCGTGGTTGTTCTATTATCACAGCTTAACCGTGAATTAGAAAAACGTCCTAATAAGCGGCCCATGCTTTCTGATCTGAGAGAATCTGGAGCGATTGAACAAGATGCAGATCAAATCTTATTTCTATATCGAGATGAGATTTACAACAAAGAATCTAAATACATAGGTGTTGCTGAGGCTATTGTCGGTAAGAATAGACACGGCGCACCTGGTACGTCGTATATGCATTCGCAGTTGAAATACTGTCAATTTACTAATTTGGATAACGAAGCTTTGATGCAAATTCAAGGAGTAGAAATATAATGTCTTATTCTATTGATTATACTCTTGGGCAAAAAGGTCTATCAGAACGATTTATAAACTTAAAGACTAGGAAAAAAGTTAAAGATTTTATCGTTAAACGCCGTGGCTATAAAAGGCCTGACTTCAACAGAATGATTCTAGATCTATCTCGTTTAGGCTGGACACATGAAAAAATTGCTTTTGTTCTACCTATCGCTGGAGCATCGACTGTCAGTGAATGGGCGCGTGGTGGTACACCGAATTATGAGCACGGCGAAGCATTTATAGAACTCTGGAAAACTGAAACTGGTGTTGAACGCATTCCACGCGAAGGTGAATGGCAAGCGTATAAATATGAGATTGGGCAATTAAACTTATTGTAAAAGCTATATTTTTATAAAAAATTTGTGAGATAACGTTAATTTTATTTGATGTTTGATCAAAGTTAAATTTTTGAGGCCATTGTAAAAGTAAGGTCTTTTGTTAAAATCTAGTCCAATTTTGGCATGGATGCTGAAATTAAGGAGACATATATATGCTTAATTTCGACAATTCTCTTGGTCCTATTGAAATCAGAGAGCAACTCAGTTCTTGGATTAAGAATAAACTTGAGCTCAAGCAGAATGATGTCTTGATAAATGAATTAGGTTTCTATAATAAAAATCCAAACTCCTCCGTAGAATCCACGTTTCGTGCAGACTTAGTTCTTGCTAACGGTAGATTAGTAGGATTTGAAATTAAGTCTAAGGCAGATAATCTCAAGAGATGGGATCGTCAGATGCATGCTTATAGTAATGTGTTTAATGAAATCTGGTTATGTTGCCATAGTTCTCACTTGAAAAAAGCTATAGAAACCACTGCACCACATATTGGTATTCTAATGATTGATGACCTGGGATCTATTGCAGTATATAAGCCCGCATCTCCTAATAAATATATAAATGCCTTTGATCTAACTAGCTTTCTATGGAAAGAGGAACTTCAAGAGTTTGCAAGAAATCATAATGTAACTATTCGATCATCTGATAACAAAAAGGCAATTAGAGAACGAATAGCCACATTAATCGATATAAGCTTAATCAACAGTTACGTTTTACAATGCTTAAAAACTAGGGATCGTGCTTATTCTATTTCTAGTTAATCCTCTTCTTCTTTTGGTTTCAAAATATTTTCATATAACCCATGGTTTAAAAGTTGGTGCAGCAATGTAATATGCTGATTGATCCTTATCTTATTCCAAACGGAGTTAGTTTTTGGCTCTTCTGTTTGTCGGCTAATTGCATCAATTCTACGATTTCCCCAACAGAACTCTGCACCATGTGACTGGAATTCAGGGCTTTCTACAATTCTATTAGCTATTCCCACAAATTTTTCCCATTCGCCACTGTTCCCATATCTGTATTGATACCACCCTAGATCGTAAGCATATCCAGCAAATGGAATTGGCAAGCTCATAACAGCAGGATCATAATCATCAGAAATATCCTTCATAGGATTTGTAGAAGCATAATCCCCATATATACATTTAATATTTGGATCAATTTTATGGATTAACTGGCAAAAATAAGCCTGCCAAATTGGATCAATATTAGATACTGTTAATTCTTCATTTTTACCTGGACGATCGTTAGGCCAAGAAGTACTTAATGTTAAAATATGCTTGATATTGTAGTTAATAGCAGCTCTAGCACATCTCATTATTGTGCCATCTGGACCAAGATTTGGTATATTTTCAATTGAACATACATCTATTATAACCAAGACTTTATTAATAGACTCATCAGGAATAGCATTCATAAGAGAAGAAAAAATAGCTAATTTTTTATCCAAATTAGAACTATCGATAGAGTCAATTTCTAGTCTTATTCCCAAATATCCAAAATCATTTAGAATCTTCAAACCAAATTGAGTCACGGATCGTGCATCATCTAATGCACCAAAACCAACTACTGGTTTTACTCGATTATTTATATTGAATAACCTGTGAAAAAACTCATATTTAAAGCTGTAATGATTTTCAGGGTTATCCAATAGTGGAGCAATACCAGAAACAGCATCTAATGTATATCGAGAGTTATCAACCCATAAAGCGCCACCCTCCCACTCATTTAGGAACCGCTCAATATCCTTAATTGCTTCGGAATTACTTCTTAATAATAAAAATGGAGATATTTGATCTTTTACATTTTTATCAAGCTCAGTTAAAGCTGCCAACTCAAATCGACTTGTTCTAATAGCAGGTAAATATTTAATATCATTCAACAAGTTATGCATTTTTTCTCCATCCGATCTATATTGAGCCACTGTGTCGGATTCACAGTATTTTTAAAAATATTAAAAATTTTTTATTTATTTTATTTAATTACTATTTACTTTAAATTTCATAGGCTGAAAATCATCAATATGAACTTTCTTAGCCTTCAGTAAATCTTCTCTTTTTCCATCTACGACCAAAACGGCGCGCTTAACCTCAACTGTCCATGTGCGATCTGCTCCGCACATCTTTTCGGACTCAAGAAAAACATTCCCAAATGCTTTACCTTGAAGGTTTTGTATATCGCCGTAGGTTATTACATTCTCAGAAGTCCCCTGCACTCTACCGGCTTTGTCCTTTGCAACAAGGTCTAAATACAGTTTGTCATAGGTCCCAAGAAAATCATGAATCGTTACATCCACTACGGCGGAACATATTCCAGAATTTACATAGCTTGTTCTGGAGTGCTGCAGAGTAATTGGGGTAGCCAATACTACTGAACTCATAAGAGCAACTAAGAAGAAGGTTAATATTTTTTTCATAATGGAAGGCTACCCTGTATTAATGCCATAAGTGAATCTAAGTTATCCCAACCAACATCTACAATTTTTGTTGTTAGATGCTTTAAACTGTCTGCAGGTAATTCTTTAATTGCATCAATCATGGTTTCTTTACGTTCAGGACTAAGATCAGAACTCATGATTTTTGTGGCCAGAATTGCTCTAAGTTGCTCTGTTTCAAATTTAATGGTGACTGTACCAAGAATTGCGGAGAGTCCACCATCATCAGCAAGAAAATCCATTCCTGTATGGGTTATTAAAACATTACCGAAACTAAAAAGGCCATCTACAGATATATATACTGACTTGGGTTCAATAAGCCTATGCTGTTCTAAATATCTTAAATTAGCTGCTAAGATATGATCATCTAAAGGCTCATATAGTTCGTCTAACTCATGTCCAACAGATCGTGGATATACAGTTGCCGCTACATTTAAAATTTGCCTTTGTAATTCTCTGTCTAAAATCATATTCAATTTCCAAAAACTTCTTTTCTATTTCATCTCTAAAAAAATCTTGGCACACCCATTGTTAGCATATGATTTCTTAGACTTCGAAAAATATTTATCAGAGCCTTTGGCATCAAAGTCATATGTGATTGCCTTCGTATTGTCTCTTACCTTTTGAAAAATAGCTCCTAACATGAAATCTGCATTAGGAGTTGTTTTCAATTCAGGATACATAATGCCTGGAATATAACGGCGCTTATCTTCATAATCTATTTTTGAGTCTAATAAGCCTTGCACATATACCCGTCCATGGTCATAGCCATTCAATAGAAATGTCTCACTACCTCTCTTATCCCCCATTAGATCTGCCCATACAGAGCAGCTAAAACTTTCAAAAGCTAGAATAGACTTATTCGCTAATTCTTTAGAGGTCAGTACTTCATAGGCAGCATATACATCATCCGCATGGCTAAATGTGCTGATAGCACTAGCAAAACAAATCCCCATCAAAGCTATTTTTCTTTTCACTTCAGTTCACTTTTTTATCTTACGCTCAAATACCATACAACAAAAAAGGAGCCGAAGCTCCTAATTCTATTCTGATAAATCCCACCAGTAACTATTACCTAAGTTCTCCAGACGCTGCTGTGTTCTCGGTAAATAATCAGGATCAATCATATTCTGCATTTTTGAATACAGCATTCGATCTACGACCAGCTTACTGTACCAAAGATTCTGCAATGGAATATTGCTTTTCAGAGTATTGGCCACCTCCATCATCCGGGTAGATTCCTTACCTTCAATGATGCTATTGCCCATACCGGTGAGTAGCATACCCAGCTTCATGCTTTGGCCTAATAATGGGCCGCTGATAAAGTCTGATGCACTTCGACCGGTTGGATCTGAAAGTGCAGACATGATATCTCCCAAGAAGGAAAGTCCACCACCTTTAAGAAGTGACTTACCAAAAAAATCAATTGTGAATACCGGCTCGGGATTCTTACCATTTGCCAAATTCTGTGTCTGGACAATCAATGCACCGGCTAAAGTTTGATAAGCGAGTAGTGAAGCTAAGAACGTCACCCGGCTCTTAATATCTCCTTGGGCAAAGGCACGATGACCAATACGGAACATATAAGCCAATGGGAAGCCTTTAAACTGAAATAAGGTTCGGCCTAATTCTCCCTGGATGGTCCCAGCTTCACCTAAGTTAATGATGCTACGTTCACGCACACCCGCCTCAATAATGGCTACAGATTCCTCATTAAACAAATGAGTTTGGTACTTCATAGCTGCCTTATAGCGAAAGTCAGTAATCGCGTTGGCATTTCCCTGTTTATCCGATGATAAGAACTGCTTAATCACATCATCAGGCGCATTAAAGAAATCATTTTGAGTTAATACCGCCGTTCCATCTTCACGTTTGCTTGGCTCCAGCTGCTGCCATAACTGCCAGTCACGCTCAGTAATGCCATTCCCCTGTAGGATCTTAAGATCATCTGCACCGAGATCCTTCCAATCTGTTTTACGAGTCAATTCAGCAAGCTTATTCATATGCACTAGATTGAACGCTCGTTTCGCTCCTGCGGTGACGGCGTTCAAACCTGATAGTTTCATAGTCGTTGCAGCAAAAGCCTGCATACGTGCATTAAAGCGGCCTGACTTGGTCGCACTGCTGACAACATCAGCATCACCAAAACGAGTCATTGAACCGGCCATTTCGTTAATGCCAAGGCCAAAACGTAAAGCTTCATCTCGTGTGGCCCCCTGTTTCAATTGTTTTATGTATTCAGGGAGAATCGATTTGGTATAAGACAGGCCCAGCATATTAGCCACTTTCTTCATACTGGCATGGTCACCAAAGGTCGTCAGCGTGGTACCACCTAATTTAGATGCAACCATTAAGGCACGTAGTCCACCCATAACGTTACCTAAGGTTGAATCAATCGCCCGGGTATTGGCATCCAGGGTGTTATACATCGACATGGCCCGATGAGCCTGCTTATCAATCTCACCATGTTTCAATCCATTCTGTGGATCTGCTTTCAGTTTGATCTTGGCTTCATCCAATAGAGATTCAAACGTATGACGAGGATTGGATCCAAGATTCTGCATCATTGCCACTTCCGTACTCATGCGCTGAGTATGGTTTTTCAGGATCTCATGGAAGCCCGCCTCGTTATAGGTCCCGTACTTATTCTGATATGCCAGCCATGCATCGCCATCCTTGAAATGCAAAGCACGTGATTCCTGGTGACGATTTGCCATCTTTGAACGACCACCTACAGGTGATGCACTTGCTTTAGTCTGCTTATTCAGTACCAATAAGTCCTTGTTGGCGCCGTTGGTTGAAATTGTTTTATAGACATCTTCAAGCATGGACCTCAGTTCCAGTTCATCCATCAGCTCACCAGTCTCTTTGACATACTGATTGCGATCTAAACCGTTTAAGGCATCGTTCACCCATTCAGTTTGATCTGTTAAGGCCACCTTCTTTTGATCATGCGAAGTCATAAAGCCGAAATTATCGAGCTTTTTGATATTCCCTCCAGCCCGATTGAAGGCTAAACGCATCTCCTCCAAAACGGCGCTTACCTCTTTGGCCATAGCCGTAATTTCTGGATTATCAGACTTACCACCAAACATGACCCGGATAATGTCATCGGTCATTTCTTTATTGACTGACATACCGAAGCGCTCTTGTGTTTTGGTAAACACATCGGCGACTAAAGACATCCAGCGGCTATGTAAAGATTGGGATAGTTTTTCTATAGACTGGATACCGCTCTGATCAGAGAAGTATGCAATCTTCCGCATTAAAGCTTGGACCGGGTTTAATTTAGGATGGTTATAGATTTCGTTCTGTAGCTGAGCCTTGAGGATGGCATCCCGGGCAATGTTCTGATTGTTCTTAGCGATCTGGACGGCGAGATCCGTAGCAGTTTTCTGCGCAATCGCTTCAGCACGTTCAGCAGGACTTTTAAACATCCAATCAGGATCTGTTCTGGCCAGAGTATTTTGTGCCCGGATATACAGTGATGAAATACGATTACTATCAGCTGCACTTAATTTTCTTTTACCTAATGCCTTTGCAACTTGTTCTCTACATTCAGCTCTCATGCTGCTTCACTCCCAAATCTTAATGCGCAACTTGCCAATGCTTTCACTGCCTGAATTTCATCTTTTGCGATTTCTTCTTGCTCTTTGACATAGTCCAATAGATCTCGGGATGACATCGTCACAATTTCTTCATTCCCGTTTTCATCCAGGCGCGTAAAAGTCACTTCCATATCGGGATCTGCTTCCAGAATTGAAACCGCTTCCCTACCGTCTGCCGTGTCAGTGAATGCACCGTATTCACCTTTGCTAGACTTGGTTAAGTCCGGCGCACCATCAACCTTGGACTTACCAGGCTTCCAGAACTCACGTTCTAATGCCTGGGTAGCTTTATGCTGTACTGCAGTCAATTCAGGACTATCGGCTTTACCATTAGCAGGATGGGCAAATAGATCATTTCCATTACGTGTAGCCTTTACCGGGCTAATGGTGCCATCCTGATTAATCTGGCGCTGGAAGGTCGTATTAGAAGTATTATTGTGTAGCTCTTGAATAATTCCTCCATCATCCGTTGGCCGCTCTCGTTTAAGATAGTTTTGCGATCTGGTAGGAATCCAATCATCTCCCGCGGCAATGATTGAGTTTTGCTGATTATTTGAATCTGATGTTCTGGCATTATTGATATCTAAAGTATTTGATTCTGGATAACCAACCATAACTCGTTGTTGCTCTGGCTCGAGCTGGTAAAGATCAGAGTCCAATGTATCCAAATTACGGCTGGCACTATTACCAGGGCCAGATAAATCGACCTGAGGTTCAACATACGGCGTCCGGTAAGCACCTCCTTCAGAATACTGATAATGCGCCGTAGCCTTGAGGTATTCCAGATCCTCTTTAGTCAATGGAGAAGATAGGGCTTCAAACTCTTCCTGGAGTGACTTCACACTATGCTCATCTGCACTGAGTACAAAAGGCATTGCTTCAACTTCAGCATCAGATTGAGACTTGTAAGCAGGTGGTGCAGTTATATCAGACTCAAACTGTGGGAACTCTGATTCGCTCCCTCGGACTTCGGTAGGATGTGCTGCATTTTGTGAACCGACATCACCATAAAGTTTAGCTATATCGTTCCAGCGCTTTTCGTATTTGGCCTTTACCTGCCCAACAGTCATACCATTGAATTGATGACTTGAAGTGATACCTTCTGCAATCTGTCTTGCAGTCTTTTTCTGATTGCCTTTGCTCCAGCGTGTAGCCACATCTACAAAAAGCTCATTATCTTTGGCTTTCAAAAAGACTGGTCCACCACCTTCACCAAAGAAATGCAGGTAGTAAAGCTCTAGACCATTCGGATCTCGATTAAAGTGACTACGAAAAACCTTGGCATTGTGCTCGTAGTAGTTCAGGCCCGCTTTAATTTGATCATTACCATCAAACTTATTCTTACCTCCCATACGGGCAAAAGTGTCATCAAGGGTTTGGAATAAACCAGTAGCAGATGATATTGGCTTTCCTGTCTTTTTATCGATTGGTGGCTGAATCTTTGGATCAAAAGTGCCACCAGTTTCCAAATGAGAAATGACCAAGGCATCCACTGGATTGATACCCCGTTTAGAGGCTTCCTGAACAATCGTTTTTGTCCAAGGTTTTTTATCAAATACAGGATTAGTCAAAAGCTCCGCTATGACTGGCGCTTTATGCTCATCAGTATTGATAGCGCTTGGTCTTACAATGGCTTTCGGTGTCCCTGTTATTAGTACCACTGGTGCACTGGTTACGGTTGCTTTGGGTGTTCCGCTCACTGGTGCTTTTAAGCTAACCAACTCATCATTCAATGCACTCTCCATTGCACTATCCAGTGCATCAAAGTGTGAATTGGCTTCTTTTGCATTTTCTGGATTAAAAGGATTCATCCCTTCTGCATGCTCAAGGTTCGCTTGTACATGAGCAGCATCATTCATCGTATCAACATTACCGTGTTCTTTTACCTGCTCAGGTCTCAATCGGCCTTTATTGGCCCACAAGTTGAGTAGGAGTGCCATCCCGCCGTTTGCTGCTAATGTGGATGGGCTTAAAGCATTTTCCTTTAATGCTTCACCGTACTGAGCGACCTTCTTATTTTCATTGTTTTCAAGAAATGAACCTTCCAGATAATCACCAGCTACGCCAGCTCCAGTAGCCAGCGCAGTAGTAGCCACAGCATCAGCTACTACCGATTTAGCAACACCATGGGTAGGAATAGCAAAGCCCAGAGCATCTGTAATCCCTTTAATAGCCCCACCGGTTCGGGCCGTTTTTATATCTGCCCCTTTATTCAGTAAGTCTGATTTTTCTGCTTCAAAGGTCTGGTATCCAAATAGTCCAGAATTCAATGTTAAACCAGGTACACCGCCTGTACCTAGTGTAGTGACAGCGTTCCAGCCAATACGTGTAAAGTCTTTGGTCAGGCCATAAGTAAACTCACCTACACTCCCTAAATCATCTGGTTTAAATATTGTTAAGTTCTGAGCTCTAAGTGCTGCCGCTTTTTTATCATTTCTCAATAAAGCATCTGGGGAAGTGGCAACCTCGATCGTTCCCATTGCTATACCAGAAACACCACCTAAAACACCATCTGCAATAGATCCACGCTGAGATTTTGGTTTATATCGTGGATCATCTTGATTAAGACTTAATTCGTCATCTGCTAAAATATCCATGGCAACCTCAATGCAAAACAAGTGCTAAGCGTGTTTGTTTTTTGGGATCTCTATTACTGCTTTTATCCAAAACATAGCCCGAACCATTTTTGAAAAAATAACGGTAAGGATTCTTTGGATCCTGTTCCAACGGCAAATCCAAAAAATAGTCTTTATCTGAACCACCATAGGTTCTTGAGTTCAAGGAGTTAAAGGCTTCTAGCTGATCTTGGAATGATTTTTCACTTACTGTGTGTGGACGCAATACCATACTTCGTCCCCACATACTGCCCGAGGTAAATTTGCCACCAGTTACCTCAAGAACTGCTTTTTCAAACAACTCATTATCAATATTTTTAGTATCAAGCTTGCCTGATTTATCTGTAAGTTTTTCTGACTTTTGAGCAAGATAAGCATAATTTGCTTTCACTGAGTCATAATAAATTTTGTACTCAGGCGAACCAGGTGCAGCAATGCCTTTCAAGTAATCTGTAGTCTTAGCCATTAATGCTGCTTCACTTGGCTTTACCAGTCCTTTATCTAGTAAATCTTGGCCAGAAACTATTTGATTAGCTATGACGGAGTGGTTGCGATTATTTAAAGATATGGCCCAGCGGATTGAGTTTTTATCACCAAACACTGAGTTGATCATGTCTCTTGCAGCATTAGCATTGCCAGCACTTGCCTTGAATAAGCTGGTACCCAGTTGCAATTTTTGAACAGAATTTGCAACTGATAGATACTGTTTCATTTCGTTTTGTTGCTGCTGAGACAGCGGATTTAATGAACCAGTAATTCCATTATCCTGATGAATGGAGATGATGTTCTTCACATTATTGGACAGTCTTTCAATTGCACCTGCATCCCCTTGTGCAATTAGGGTTGTGGGAACTACAGGTAAATCTCGTCCAGTTTTGATCGAATATGCCAAAGAAGCATTATTCTTTTCATTGCCAAGCATGTTGTTGTTTGCTTTTTTCAGTAAATCAAGCCGAAAATTTAAGCCTTTCGGATCGTCCGACGGCGCGCTATGGGCATCTGTTTCAAGTCGAGATAAATAGGCTTGTCTTGCATCAGGCGGCATACGCATGAATTTTTGTACTTCAACCGTATTTGCAGCAAGTTTCTGAAATTCTAATTCTTGCTTGGTACCTCTGACACGACTATATAAGCTCTGAACTTTAACATCATCAGGTACAATACCTGTTTCAGTAATTTGACGCATTTCTGTTGTTGCATCTTTAGCATCGGCATCTATGCGTTTTTGTGCAGCTTCAATCGCTTTATTATTCTGATCTATTCGATTTAAATTCTTCTGACCATAATAAATGGCCTGTTCTTGTGTTAGATTTGGGTAGGTTTTTAGGATTTCTTCTGGTTTGGTCATAAGGGATAATTGTTCATTATTATCCATATTCCCAGCGAACCAAGCATTAACACCATTGGTGGAAAAGCTATTTTTATATTTATTCACAGCATTTTCGGTGTTGGCTAAAGGCACATTTTTGGACATGCCAAACTGTCTTAGAGCTTGTTCCCCTTCCTCTACGGTCTGGCTTGACTTTAACAATGTTTCAGCTAGATCGTTCATCTGAACCGATGCCTGAGAGCGAGCAGACTGAAACGCTACTGGCATGTATTTAGATGCACTTTGATATGATGTTTTATCAATGTACTGGTCAAAGTCCATTTTCCTAGTATTAGGAATATTAGGCATGTACTCTTTTTTAATTTTTTCTAAATTACTTTGACGCTCTTGAACAGCATTTTCAATTGGTAATGATCCACTTTGCACTTTCGCCGTGATATCAGCATCCATCAGATCAATATCAGCCGAAAACTTCGCTGATTGTTGAATGTATTGAGCAGTATCTTGTTTAGACTGCTGATCATTCATTAGTAGCTCTGTCTTCTTAGCGTCTACTTCTTTGTTGAGCTGATTTTGATGTATTTGCTCAGCGGCCTTACCAAAATTTTGCAATGCCCCAGCAAGCATTTGGCCGCTTTGATCTTGCGGCATTTGAATACGTTGCACTTGGGGCATAGCATTACCAAAATTACCCATCGGGATTCTAGCCATTAATCTACCCTTATAAATCTATGAATAGAGTTAATTTAAAATAGAGTTGGCATTTAAAAATTGGGTGTATTTCAAAAGAAAAAAGGAAGCTATCAAAGCCCCCTTTTTTATATTTAAATTTTGCTAAGCGTTACGAGATATACTTCTAATACCTGTCTTCCGCCCAACCGAAAGTGAGTTTAGTACAGGCTTTATAAACTGTATTTTCTTTACAATCTGACTTAATTCAAATTCAAACGTATTCCGATTAACTAAACGCTTAAAATCATGTTCGGGGTTAAGATAATACGCTGTAATAATTAATGCATTTGGTGAAGAACTCAGACTCTTAAGAATCGCGTATAAATGATTAAAATAAAATTCCTTATTATTTTTGTTTGCCAAATAAGTTAGCCGATAAATCAACTCCTCCAAATTATCAGCAATCTTCAGCAATTGCATTTGATAGCTAGATTCATATAACTGGTTGGGCTCTTTACCATTAATTGCTCTTTGGAATTCGTCAATTAAATATTCAATTCCATTGCAGAGCTGAATCGATCGCTCCATATCATCACAATCTAAAGGTCTATACGCTGGCTGCTTAGTCATCAATCATATTCTCCAGTGATTAATTCGAGGGATGTCCTGATCTGTTTTTTCAGTAAAAGCTTTCCACAAATCAATAAATGCTTCGCCTGCTTCATAATTTGGCGTGCTGCCAAACTCCCAATCATTTACCGTTGATGGACCTGAAACTGGAAGCAAAAAAGCAATTTTTTCATTCGTCATTTCATAATGCTCTTTCAACTCCCTAATCATCGCCAAATAATTTGGTGCGCCGTACCAGATTTCTGTTTTTAAAAAAATTAATCTTTTAGATACTTCGAAATTATTAAGCTCAATATAAATATCCATAATAGCCCCTCCCATAATTTTCAATTTATTAAGAGGCAATCCAAGTCATCAAAAAATGGGTGAATTCCACAACAAAACGCGCGCGCGCGCGAGGGAGACCGCAAAACACTATATTTTTAGCCTTCCATTCCACCTAGTAATCAATACCATCCTTCAATCTCCGTTTATCAATACGGCGTATCCAAGCAGGTCAAATCATACTTTTTAAAAGCATTCCTAAAACGCTCTAATTTTTCGTATTAGCGCCTTTAGATTCCTCATGTACCTTTGGTCATTTTTCTTATTAGAATTGCTCAGTGAGGAACTGGATGCAAAATCAAGCTATAGATTGATTCACTTTTAGATATTTTTCAAAAATTACTAACTTCCATCAAAATCCCAACTTCAAAGCATTCTAATGAGCACTTGAAACGTTGTGCTTTTCTTCTCACTTAAACTGACAGATTCTTTGGTAGGTTCATTGATAGGTTCTGCATCCCAAAAACGGGTACATTCAAAATCCCAAAAACGGGATCGTTCAAAACCCCAATATTGGGAATATTACCGTTTTCGGAATGATACCAATATTGGGTAGATTAAAATTTTATAAACTTAAGCCAATTCTAAAAAACCTTCCCCTATCTTTAATTTTTTGGACCATATTTTTCTATTTCTATAATCCTCAATTGTAACAAAACCATCAAAAGTGAAATTACCTTTAAAAATGTCACTTTTAAAGTGCAAATGCTTATGCCACATGGGTTGTAGAGAAATTAACCGTCCTTATTTAATATGTGGAATATCGTAAAAGAGAAAGATTGTTTTTTAAGTTTTTTTTGTAACAGGAATCCGTTTTTTTAATCGGTTTCATGGACTACTATGGAATATCGTAATTAAGAGTTCCAGTACATCAGAAAAAGAATTCAATCCAGGTACCAAATCATAGCAAAGTGAAAAGAAGTCACTTTCAAAGTGATAAAAAGTGTAATTTCAAAATTATGATTGAGCCCAGTGCAAAATAAGAAAAGGAGGAATCGAGCATAGCAATACTCCAGATCAGGAGATCCTGCAGTACTTACCCTCCAACAGCTATCAACTTCTCAATTAAGCCAGGTCAACAACCATGTTTAAACAGAAATATATCATCACTGTAGAAAGTGAGTTACCACCTAGAATATGTCTTGGAGATTCAATCTACGGCGCTACAGTTATTGCATTAGAAAAAGAGCAATATCCAGATCTTGTAGATTTAGCCTGGTTAACAAAACGCTTCCCGCTTTCCAGACACACCCTCTCGGAAAAACTAGAGCTATTTAATTTAGGTGGAGAAGGTAAGAAATTATATGACCCCAATGTTGTTATTCCTTTTCTTAAAACCGATTTTAAAAGTCGACGCGGACGACCAAGGAAGAATTAATGAAACATATAGATCCAAAGCTTAATACCTACACAATGCTATGCATGCGTTATGTATCACCAGTAGTTCACCTAGATACCATTGTCCAAGATTATTTCACGCATATGGATGTCAAAACGGCGCGTAAGAAAGCTAACTTCCATGAACTGCCATTTCCAGCATTTAAAATCGAGCAATCAGCTAAAGCGCCGTGGATGGTCAGGCTTGAAGATTTTGCTATCTATTTAGATGAACAATACGCCCTGCATCGCCATGATTATGATGCTATGAACTCTTAGACAAAATATACATTGATATGCCAATATATAGTTGTTGGGAAAATATCCAATAAAAGTTATAAATCTCATGATTTATATATTTTTTCTTTTTATTTTTTTGGGGTTCTTATGTCATACATCATCAAGTTGATTTCAGAAAATTGCTACATCATTCCTGATGATGAAGGCTGGTTGACCACTACAGAATCGCAGCAAGAAGCTATCGAGATAGGTTTATTCGATGATATGGAATCAGCAGATGAAACAGCACAAAGTTTCAGTGGTGGAATGACCAGAGGCATTGATTACATAATCCAGCCAGTTTCTAAAGACCCATACCAGGTTGTGGAAATTATTATTCCTGAAGAAATTGCCCCTAAACTAAAAAATATCAATAGCTTCATTAAGAATGGTAAGGCACATATCTTCCTTACTAATGTAACGACTGCAGATGATGCTATGGATGGCTTTACTCGTTACGGTGTTTCTACTGGAGCCAATGCTGTTCTTTATAAAACTGCTCATTATGAGGCTCGGAAAGAGGCTATTTCACAGTACCTAAATGAACGATTTGGAACTCATTGGACATTAAACCTACTACCTGTTCAGGCTTGAATTTTGAAAAATTAGATTAAATTGGAAATAACATATGTCAATTTGTGCTACTTACCATCAACTCAATGCATCAGTAGAATCTCTTATTCAAGGTAAACCTAAAGCTATTGCTACCATAAACCTATATGAATATTTTCAAAAATTAGTTGAATGGGGTTATGTTGATTTTAAGCGAAATTTTTTGAATGATAGATTTTGTGGATTAATTTCGGATGTGCATTTTGATGATAGTCTCAATGCAATCAAATTTGTATTTATCATTGCTGATGCCGAAGCTGAAAATCAGGTTGTACGTGACTTAGAAACCAATAAAACAAGACCTTTAAAAAGAAATAAAAATGAGGGAGCTGATAAAAGAGTAAATGTAGCAATAAAAGTTGATTCATCTAATCCTGCTCTAGCTAAGGTTGCCTTAGAATATGAACGAGGCATCACAATAAAAAAACTCATTGATACTCTAAATTATTTTTTTAGCCATGCAAGAAAACATGGAGGTTTTGAAAGTTACTTTATTGGTGATGATCCAGTTGAACGCTATCAAAAAGCACCTAAGGCAGGCCAACCGAAGCCTTTAGCTTATAAGCCAAAATTAGAAATTAAGGCAGAAGTAGACCCAAGTATTATTAAGGCTTTTGAAGATGGAAAAATTCAGCACGTAGATTTTTATAAACAAGCCCAAAATAGTACAAACTTTGACGCTACTGGACATTTTAGTCAGGATAAAATTAAAGTTTCAATGAAAGTAGACACTCAAATCATCAATGATACTTCCACATCATTCTTGGATAAAGCCGCTGATGTTATTGGTACTTTTGCCTTGTTTAGAAAAGGTCAGCCAGAAATGCAAGGCTCAGTTTTTACAATTAATTTTAAAGATGAAAATGGCAGTCCACGTACTGCAGAATATGATGCAGATGATGAAGTTTTCCGTTTAGTTAAGAAAGAGTATTTCCCAGAAGAACTACGACAACCTATGTCGGAAGAGGATGAAAACGGTGAGAGCCCTGCTCGTGCCAACATTGCCCTATGTGATAGAATGTTAGCTAAAATGTGATCCTAGTTATAAAAAATTGGGGGTAGTTATGCTTGAATTGATTTTTAAGCCTTTAAACTATCTTAGTATAAGATGGGATAACGGATTAATTAATAAGACACGTTTTGATTTTATTGTTCCTTTATTAGTTGCAATTATATTAAGTGCAATTATGACCTTTTTATGGTTTGAAATTGGTACTAAGAATTCAAATATTTTTACCAATGATCTGACATATTATTTAATTTGCTTTCTACAAACAATGCCAGGATTCTATATCGCTGCCTTAGCTGCTATATCGACGATTAATAGTACTACTATGGATCAACCAATGGCTGGCGATCCGCCTAAAGAAAAATATATTGAATATAATCCATATAAAGTTTTTTGGATTGAGATGAATAGAAGAAGGTTCTTAGCACGATTATTTTCTTATCTAACTTTCATCAGCATCGTACTATTTTGTTTTTTATTGATTATCCGTTTTTCATATAGCTTAGAAATTAAGGTTTCTTCACTATCTGTGGTCTATATCGTTTACTTTTTTTCTTGTGTAGTTGTTATCTTTTCACTTGTACAGTTAATAATGATGACTTTTTTAAGTCTCTATTATCTTGGCGAAAGAGTCCATAAAAATTAGTTGTTTATACTATAATGTATTTTCTTAACCCACCCTAGCGGTGGGTTTCCTTTTTCCCACATTCGCTTATAATTCGAATACCAATAACAATAAACCTATAACAACTATGAAGCACATCACATTTATCACCCTACTCTTATCTTTAGCTTTTACTGGCTGCCAAAAGCAACAAGCCGCTGATATAGATCTGGATGCAGTGACGACTGCGCTAGAGAAGTCAGACAGCATTCTTGGTCTATATATTGAAAAACTAGATTCAGAATTCACTACTCAGGATGTGAAAGTAAAAATTGTATGCAGGGATTACCCTCATGAATACGAAACGAATTATGCCCCCAATATGCTTAAGTTGAATTCAAATTACACTGAATCAGCTCTGTTGACTGACCTGGATCTCGTTATGGATCATTACAAGAAAAGGGATAGTATTCGCTGCTAAGTCAGGCATGTTTTCTTATTATTGATATATTCCAACCCACTACAGCAGTGGGTTTTATTTTAAATAACTTCCCAAACATGCTTGGATGGATTATCAATACATAATCTGATCATTGAACTCTACTCATCAAAATTTGCCCATACTGGTTGAGTCAAATACTGTTTATCGGCTTCAAAGAGTAAACATATAAACAGTCTATGTTTAGTGATCTCCTCAGCTACTTCAACGGCGCTTTCAATTGAATGAAATACTTTAGCTAAATCAGGAATCTTGGCATAAGCGGTATTGATCAGATCTTCTGTTTCGTCAAATGTGCTTAAGAACTCATCTCTGTCAGGTAAGTTAATAACGTACCCTCTAAACTTAGTACCTTCTGGAAGATTAAGACGTTTCTTAGCTTCTTCGATTGAAATTCTCTCACCTTCCAGCTTTTGATCTTGTGTCTGCTTGATGCGCACTTCACGTGAGCCTCTTTGTTTTGCCTGCCCCATTGATAGTCCTTTCTTCTACATTTATTTGTCATGATGTGTACTTATCCATATTTGACTTTAACAATGAACTATTTAACTTATCAACTCAAACAAGCTGCTATTAATCAACTTTTTACTAATAAAAATTTATCAAAAAGACCAACCCGATCAGACTAATTGGAAGAAAATGCCAGATAAGCTCATATTTTTGAATAAATTTACACCAATTAGCTGTTGAGATGAGTACTTTTAAAAATAAGGATACAAATGAGGATATAAACCCGTTACTTGAAATTTCAACTATTGTTATTTCAATGGCTTATGTGTGCAGTTCAATCCCCGCAGGGCGTACCATTACACAGTGAATATGGCACATAGAGATAATGAGTGCTTGAGGATTATTCACAATCAATTAATTAGTAAATGATTAAACTGATTGTACGCTATAGTAAGATTTGACTATAAAAGTGCACAGTACAAAATCTACCTCATTATTGATGGTCTTTGTCGGTCACTGATCTGCCCTATCCGTGCATCCATTAGTTTCTTTAATAAAGCATCACGACCATTTTCTATTGACCATTGCATTTCATCATCCGTGATAACAGTAGCGATTAGAAGCTGCTGATATAGCTTTAGTTATTATTGTTTAATTTTGATGCGCTTAAAATCATCATATCTTGATCATTATGTTCATCTTTATATCTGTTGAACTTGAAGGCATATCATTATGGTATAAGGCCAAAATTAGAATATATACACAGCCTTTTTTTAATTTTCCCGATAGCAGTCATAATTTTTATAATACTTTTTTAACATCTAATCTTTTTAAATTTAATGATTAACAAATAATAAAAGAGATAATTATAATATTGCTTACTCTTCAAATGGTAACTACTTTATAAATGTTTCAGGCGTTGGAGGAAACTGCACCAATTTTGCCAATCAATCAATATCTGGCGGATTGCTTGGAAGCACCAATTCGAAAACGTTAAATCAAAACCTAATCTCTCAATCATCAGCTGTTAAAGCAACTTAAAACACAAGTATTTTTTATAAATGCAACATTGTGAGTAATGCTTGTCAGACTATCGCTTGGCGTGGTGCTCAATCAATGTTTTCCTATTCGGCGAATAGTACTAACTTACAATCAAGTGGTGTGAGGTTAAATTTAGCTACAAAAACAGCATTAGTTAATGGAAGTCTAACTTCTCTTGATATATCAAAAATCAGAGTAGGAGATATCGTATACTTAGATTTTGATTACGTGGCAGGTGGCTCAAATAATTCTGTAGATCATACTGCAGTTGTAACCGCCGTGAATCCAGAATCTTGGTATGATGTTACAGATAAAATGAAATACAACAATGTAAAATTGACGTATCAATCTAATAACGTAACGAATAAAGGTTTGGGTGATATGGATGCAAAAGCTATCTATGTATACCGTCCTTTTGTTTAAATAAATCTTTATATTTAATTGAAAAAGTATCATCTACATTGAGTAGATGATACTGGAGTTAATTTTGAAAAAGTTAATAATTGTTGTTGTGCTGTGTCTGGCGAGTCTTATTTCCTTATATTTATATTTTAAACCCACCAAGAATTACTCAATTGCTGAACTTCAGCAAAATGGGAGATTAAGTAATAATGAATTGAAACAAAAACAAAATTCAAATAATTCCGATATCAATATCAAATCGTATATTCAGTCCCTTACAGACTTTATTGATAAAGCTCCATTTCGTCAGGAAGATACACATGCCATATTAACTAGAAATTCGGAAAATATTCAAAAGTATTTAAGTGATTTTTCTAAATTAGTAGATATTAACATTATGAATAATAATAACTTAACTAACGATGAAAAATCAAGAATACTATGGGAACTATTTAAAGAATATAATTGGCGCGGCGAAGATAACGCATTTAAGGCTATTATCAAAGATCATTTGATGTACTTAAAAAATCCGAATTTAATTCCAGATATTACAAGTACATATAGCAATATTGCAAAGTTAGGTGAAAAAAGCGCAAATGCTCGTCATGATCTACTAGAAATATTAAATTCTATAGATATAGATTCAAAAATTTCAGCTAATCAGAATGTTATTGATACTTTAAGTACTGATCTAAGATCAATTAATAGTAGAAATGAGGCACAGAATTTAAGCGATATGGCTATAACTTTGCTCTACAATTATAGTAAAGCCAGCGATTCTAATATTATCCAAGATGTTGTTAGAGCAGCCAACAATAATTCTCAAGCAAGTCTCAGTTACATGAACAGCCTCTTTAAATTAGCCATTACCGATACAGACTCGAATCATTTACAAAGTCTTCTTCAAAGTAATATGTCTCAAAGCACAAAAGAAGATTTGAATCATTCTATTGCGTTTAATCTTAAAGAAAATGGATCAGTTCAGCTAAGTACGATAGATCAAAAATCGTTGGCCGTTTTGAATCAATATCTAGCGACTGCCGTCAATGAGAAATCAGGCGACAATAGAGATTTACAACAGGTTCAAATTGCAGTTTCTAAATTATTAAGTCAAAAGTAATAGAATATCGGATTCTTGCCATGGTCTAAGAATCAATCGAGAAGTCTCTAGCATGGTCTTGTTTATTTACTGATGACCGAATAGCTACCGATTTTGTAGGCACCTTTTAATTAGATATTGGACTGCCACTACTCTCCTAGACAAATATCGTCTATTCTTTTTGTATAGGAGAGAACATTATGAATGGACACCGCTATACCCCAGAATATAAAGATGAAACTGTTAAATGAATTACTGAACATGGATATTCTGTCACTGATGTGGCAGAACGTTTAGATGTATCACAACACAGTATTTATAAATGGCTTAAAGCTGTAAAAGCTGTACATCCATTACACAACAACCATGATGAACATGAACTGCTTGAAGCAAAGAAAGAAATTCTACGCCTTAAAAGTCAGCTTAAGCAAACTGAAGAAGAGCGGGATATCTTAAAGTGAAAGCACTGCTTTCACGCTGCTTTGGAAGCCTGCCGGAGTGAAGTATCAATTCATCCTTGAATACAACCATCAATTTAAGATTAAAACAGAGCACTGAAAGTTCTATCAAACTGCTTATTGACTGGAACAGACACTCCTGCACCACAAAAGAATAGCAACTCTCCACGCTCTTGAGCATCTATAAGTTCATTTGGAATATTTGGACCAGTTGCAGTAAAACGCATTTCAAACCCCTTACTTAATTTTATTATTTATCAAAATCTTATACGATTTAATATTTCATTAAGTTTAGCATGATGTATTTTAAAAATAGTATGTAAATAAATCATAAAAGTATTAGATCTTAGTTTTTAAGAAAAGGTAATTACCGTTTCTAGTTTTTTGGATACAATCCTAAATTAAATTAGAAAAATCCTCAGCGCGAATCTCATAAAGCACATGCCGTGCAAGCAAATGCTCTGCTGCTAATTTAGGATGATCAAATGCTTTGACTTTTGTCATGTTTAACTTTTTCATTAATGCTTCTGAAGGCATATTGACAGCCGCTGTAAAGGCAACCACTCGCTCAAGCTTTAACTGCTCAAACGCATAATCTAATACGGCTTTTGCTCCTTCAAAGGCATATCCCTGTCTCCAAGCGGCTTTCGCAAGTCTCCAACTGATTTCTATACAGGGTGAAAAATCAAATTGTGATGGCTGAGCATTTAAACCAATATATCCAATAAAAGATTGATTCTGTTTAAGTTCCACTGCCCATAGTCCCCATGATGGATGCTCATCAAACTTCAATCTGATGCTCTTGATAAAGTCACGACTCTGATCGGGGCTTAAGGTAGACGGAAAATAATGCATCACATCGGGATCAAGGCCCATCTGTATAAACGGCGCAATATCGGATTCTTGCCATGGTCTAAGAATCAATCGAGAAGTCTCTAACATGGTCTGGTTTATTCACTGGTGATCTTAAAATTGATCAAACTCTACTACAGGTAGTTCAGTACCTCCACAGAGATGTGTAAGCTTCATATTACAAGATCAAATGTAATCAATTGAATAGCTAAAAACTCGAGCAACACGCCTAGTTTATGGTGTGCTGCCAGAGATTTGATTTAATCTTTCAGTACTTAGTTACCACGGTACGTCGAGTAACCATACGGGCTAAGTAGTAGTGGAATATGGTAATGCTTTACCGCACCATCTACATTAAAAATGACGGGTACTTCTGGAAAGAAGCTGCTTTCGTTATGTTTTTTAAACCAATCTCCAGTTTTAAAGGTCACACGGTATACTCCCTGCTCCAGTTTTTTATTGTCTGGATACAAAGCCGGAATACGTCCGTTTTCATTGGTCACTTTTTCATTGAGCTTAACCCACTGCCCTTTTTGGTTTTGCTCAAGCACCACCGCAACATCGGACGATGGCAAACCAGTTTGTAAGTTCAGTACATGCACGCTTAAAGGATTGTCTGCTGCCATTGCCCATGCACTTAAGGTCATACCGGCGGCAAATACACATTGCTTGATCATTTCAAATTACTCCTCGATTTTACTTAAAAGTCATTTTGATGGCCTGTTCGGCACACCAGTCATCATTTTTTGAACCACCAGAGCCGGCTATACCAATCGCACCGACCACTTCATTTTGATAAACCACCAGAAAACCACCTCCAAGCAGCAATAATTCTGAAAATGACGTGAGATTTTGTGATTCAATATTTTGTCGGGCATTTTGACTAAATACCGTGGTCGGGGTTTTGGTCGACAGTGCCGTAAAAGCTTTTTTCTGTGCAGCCAGCGCATTATGTGGCCCCACGGTTTCATGGCGCTTGATTATCAGCGGCTGCCCACCACGGTCTAGCACGACCACAGCCAGATGTTTGTTTATTTGCTGGCAGGCTTGTTCGGCATTGCTGGCAAGTTTTTCTGCGGTGTTTAAATCCAGATTGTATTGTTTTGCCAGTTGCACATTTTCTGCAAAACTGTAAGAACTCATACTTAAGGCCAATGTCAGCCCTGCAATCACTTTTTTCATTGATTCGCCCTCTCTATACTGTGGTTATTCTAGAGATTCCCTTCAGCTGCAACATGACAGTTGGATTACAGTCTTGTCATTTTAGAAATGGAACGTCGCATGATGCGTATTCTTGTCGTAGAAGATGAAGTCAAAATCGCGCGCTATCTGGTTCAGGGCTTTGTCGAATCGGGATATCAGGCCGAATGTGTACATACCGGACTCGAAGCTTTGGAGCGATTGAGACAAGCGTCTTTTCATTTGGTGATTCTGGATGTGATGCTGCCCGATCTGGATGGCTGGTCGGTCTTGACAATCTTGCGTCAGTTTTCGCAAGTGCCGGTAATTTTTTTGACCGCTAAAGACCAGATTCCCGACCGCGTGAAAGGCTTAGAACTTGGTGCAGACGATTATCTGGCCAAACCTTTTTCGTATGTTGAGTTGCTGGCGCGGGTTCGCAGTTTGCTGCGTCGGCAAAACATACAGCCCGAGAATGTGCTGAAATTAGCCGACCTCAGTCTGGATTTATTACAGCACAAAGCGTATCGGGCAGATCAACCGATTGATCTGAGCAAAAAAGAGTTTGAACTGCTGCGCTTTATGTTGCAGCACGCCAACCAAATCGTGTCTCGCCGGCAAATTGCCTCTGAGGTTTGGCATATCAATTTCGATACCGATACCAATTTTATTGACGTTGCCATCCGCCGCTTACGCAGTAAGGTCGACGATGCCAGCAACCTCAAACTGATTCATACCATTCGTGGTTTAGGTTATAAGCTTTCAGAAGAGACTCCTTAAAATGAACGTTCGCTCACTCGAATTTAGGCTTACCTTACTGGTCACCACGGCATGTGCACTCATTTTGTGTCTGGTGGGCGTGCTGACCTATTTGGGTATAGACCGTATTTTGGTGCGCGAGCAAGATCAAGCTTTAGCTTCACGTATTGAACGTTTGGAGGCGTTGATTCAAGACAGCGACAACGTACAGCAAATTGTAGCCAAACCTAAAATTTATCAAAACATGCTCGGCAATCAGGACAACTTATTTATTCTGATTCAGGGCCAACAAAAACTCATCGATATCAACCCGTTGAATATCCCAATTCCAAAGTTGCAAGCGAGCCAACAGATTGCTTTTTTTAATGTTCATCAGACGGGTAATGCAACGCGTCTGGCATGGAAAAATTTTAGTCTAAATGGTGTTTCGTATCAGCTCATTGCAGGCAAGCAGTGGTCGGAACGCTTAGGCATTTTATATTCATTTCGCGATGATCTGATCAAGTACTTGCTGCTTGGCGTCGCGATGGTGAGTTTTCTATGCTGGCTGTTGTGCCGCTTTGGCTTAAGAGGGCTTCGCGAGCTGACCGAGCAAACCCGGCAAATCGATATTCAGTCTTTACAACATCGGATTCAGGTGGCGCATCAAAGCAGTGAAGTACAACTTTTAACCGATGCAATTAATCACATGTTGCAACGTATCGAGGCTGGGTATCAGCAGTTAAATCGATTCTCTGAAAATATTGCGCATGAGTTTCGCACACCACTGAACAATCTGGTCGGGCAAACCGAAATTTTACTCTCAGAATCTCGTACTTTACATGATTATGAAGATCTGTTGGTGTCTCATCTGGAAGAATATGCACGTTTAAAACGTATGATTGACAGCATGTTATTTCTGGCTCGGGCCGATCAACAGCAAATCCAACTGCACACAGAACAGCTCAATGTGCAGGATGCCTTAGAAGATTTACTGAGCTTTTACGATTTAATGGCCAGCGAAAAACACATCGAGATTAGTGCACAACTTGAAGCCAGCTCAGTTGTGGCAGATCATCAACTGTTTCAGCGCGCTGTCTCAAATCTGATTGAAAATGCGATTTTACATGGCGTTGAGCACGGTCAAATAGAAGTTAAAGTACAGCAGCATGTTTTAGATACGCGTACATATGTCGAGATTGCCGTATTGACGCAGGGCGTTCAGATTGAGGCACAGCATTTGCCGCATGTATTTGAACGCTTTTATCAGTGCGAATCTTCACGCCATCAACAAGGCCGTTCCGGTGGTTTGGGTCTATCCATTGTCGCGTCGATCATGCAGCTTCATAATGGACGAGCAAGCGTACATCAAAGCGAAAATGGCGTGTGTTTTACGCTGGATTTTCCGGTGAACTAAATTAAGATTGCACAAATTCACAAAAAATTGATCGCCATTCTTTTAGGCTAAAACTAACTCATTTAGTTCATGGACTGCGCATGCGACTTGGTTTGATTTTGGGAGACCAGCTCAGCCAGCAATTGGCCACCTTAAAGGCTCTAGATCGTGAGCAAGATGTGATCCTGATGGCAGAAGTGGTCGATGAAGCCACTTATGTTCAGCATCATGTACAAAAAATTGCACTGTTGTTTAGTGCCATGCGCCACTTTGCCAAGGCACTCAAGCAAGATGGCTGGAAAATCCAATATCACGTCTACGATGCCAAAAGCCCCATTCGGTCACTACTCGATTATGTAGAGCAGCAGCAAAAGCGCTTAAACGCCGAGGCAGTTGTGGTCACACACTGCGGCGAATACCGTTTGCAGCAACAGATCGAGCAGGAATGGCCCAAAAAACTACAGGTGCCCGTTGAGTGCTTAGAAGATGATCGCTTTTTTTGTGGATTAAACGAGTTTCGACACTGGGCTGCTCGCTATAAAGTCTTGCGTATGGAGTACTTTTACCGAGAGATGCGCAAAAAAACGGGTTACCTGATGCAGCACGATGCGCCCGAAGGTGGAAAATGGAACTACGATCATTCCAACCGTAAGCCATGGTCGGGTAAAACCCCACTGCCTGAACGTTTGCAGTTTAAGCGTGATACTATCGATGAGGATGTGATTGCACTGGTCAAACGTGAATTCAAAGATCATTTGGGCAGCTTGGATAACTTTCGCTGGGCCACTACCCGCAGTGATGCTCAAAAAGCATTGGCACATTTTATTGAACACATGCTCAATGATTTTGGCGATTACCAAGATGCCATGGTCTATGGAAGCGATTTTATGTTTCATAGCCTGCTATCTCCCTATCTCAATTGCGGGCTGCTATCACCAGAAGAAGTCTGTGAAGCGGCCGAAGCGGCTTATCATGCAGGCAATGCCCCGCTCAATGCTGTAGAAGGTTTTATCCGGCAAATCTTAGGTTGGCGCGAATACATCCGAGGTATTTACTGGCTGAACATGCCCGATTACGCTCAGGAAAATGCGCTCAATAATACCCGTGCCTTACCCGCCTACTACTGGACTGGCAAAACTAAAATGGCCTGTATGTCAGAGTGTATCCGCAATACGCTAGAGCATGCCTATGCGCACCATATTCAACGTCTCATGGTGACAGGCAACTTTGCACTTTTAACTGGAATAAAACCTGAAGAAATTTGTGAATGGTATCTGGCAGTGTATGCCGATGCCTATGAATGGGTCGAACTGCCCAATACACTGGGAATGGTGATGCATGCAGATGGGGGTTTGATGGCCAGTAAGCCCTATGCCGCCTCGGGAAACTATATCAACAAGATGTCTGATTACTGCAAGCACTGCCACTATAACGTTAAAACCAAAACAGACCACGACAGTTGTCCGTTTAACAGTCTGTACTGGCACTTTGTAAAGCGCCATGAAACATTTTTTCGTTCTAATGCACGCATGCACATGGTCTATCGTAGTCTAGACAAAATGCAAGATCAGAATAAAGTACTGGCGCATGCAGAACACTTACTTACACATCTGGATCAGTTATAAGCCATGAAAAAACAGCATCTTCCTGAAAAAGTTTGTGAATATTGTCAGCGCAGTTACACGTGGCGTAAAAAATGGGAGCGCTGCTGGGACGAAGTGCGCTATTGCTCAGAGCGCTGCAAACGTGAAGCCAAGCGTGAGCGCGCCAAGACATCGACAGCGCACTAAACTCAAGACTTAATGATGTTTATACTGGCGAGTGCAGTAACCACGAATTACATCGGGTGAACGCAGTTGCAAATGTTTGGTTTTGCGCCCAGTGACTCGTTCACGCCATAGCTTAAAGCTGCTCGATTTCATATGCTGGCGCATCAGACGAATCACAGCCGACTCATTTAAGCCAAACTCTCGCTCAATCGCTTCAAACGGCGTGCGGTCTTCCCACGCCATTTCAATAATACGGGAAATCTCATCATCTTGATATTCACGGGTCTGGGTCACACGTTCACCATTGATATTGACTAGGAATTGCTGAGACAACACAGCGATTTTAGTGCATCACTTTAGCCAAATGAAAGTGAAGAATTTGTGATGTGAGGCGTCTTGGTCTCATCTCGTTAAGCGCTACCAACATCACTTTGAAAGCGCAAACCAATGCCCGCAACAGTAAAAATATAATGCGGTTGTAGCGCTGAGTCGCCTAGCTTGGTTCTGAGTTTTTTGACCAAAATACGCAAATAATGCGTGTCCTCTTCATGCGTAATGCCCCAAAGCTCCGACAAGATCTGCTTTTGGGTCACAATTTTACCCTGATGCCGAATGAGTAAGGCCAGTAGCTGAAACTCTTTTTTGGTGAGTACCACCTCGTCTCCAGCCAGTTTCACGCTATGCTCCGCGACATCGACAAAAAGTTGTCCATCATTAAAGACCAGATTATGCTCACTTTGACTCGGTTGCTGACGAAACATCACCCGAATCCGGGCACATAATTCCTGAATACTAAATGGTTTGGTCACATAGTCATTGGCACCCGCATCGAGCAATTTAATTTTTTGCTGCTCGTCTGGACGTGCAGAGAGTACGATGACCGGAATTTGCGACCATTGCCGCATCTCTTTTAATACCTCTGCACCATCCATGTCGGGTAGGCCCAAATCTAAAATCAGCAGATCGGCCCCTTGAGAGGCCAAAATTTCCAGCCCTTTCATACCGGTTTCAGCCACATGCACCGCATAACCCTGCGCGCGTAAGGCAATATCGAGAAATTTACGGATTTGTGGCTCATCGTCGATAATCAAAATCGAGGCCTGTGTATTAAAGCTGTGCGACATAAATCATCGTTATTCTTGGTGTTGAGGTAATCGTATTCGAATTTGGGTGCCTTGACCATACGGCCCAGCCATTGCTTCAATGCTCCCCATATGTGCCCCGATAATGGCTTTTACGATGGCAAGCCCAAGCCCAGTACCGGTTTTACCGCGATCACCACGCTGCATGGTATAAAACATATCAAAAATTTGCTCACGCTCCTGCTCGGGAATCCCGATGCCCAGATCGATGATATCAATCTGAAACTGCTCATCGACTGCACTGATCTGCACCTGAATGGGAACAGCATCAGGTGAAAACTTGGCTGCATTTTCAAGCACATTAAATAATGCCTGTTCGATTAATGCCGGATGTACATACAAAGCGGGTAAATTCGGCGCGATGTTGGTGTCTATCTGAATATTGGGTTGATAGCGTTTTAAACGCTGGGTCGCCGAGCCTATCAACTCATCGATACTGATCCATGCACGGCTTAACGTCAGCCCCTGATGGCCCAAACGCGTCATATCGAGTAGATTTTGGATATAACGATCAAGCCGTTCGCCCTCGATGTGAATGGTGTCGAGCAGGCTGTCCCGATCTGTATCTGACAATTGCGCACTGTAATATTTTAGCGTATCTGCCGAGCCAATCATGGCGGCCAAAGGTGAACGTAAGTCATGCGATACCGACGACAAGAGCGCTGATCGAAGTTTTTCGGTTTCGGCCACCACCCGTGAGTTTTCGAGCTGAAATGACAGTAAAACCCGCGCCAGCGTTTGTGCAATATCTTCAATCATCAGCTCGGCCAAACGCTGCTGCTCAAAACTGATCACGTCTAAATCGGGATGAAAGCGCAGTGCAATCACACCATGCTCCCCCGCCAGATTGAGCGGATTAAACCACCACTCAGACTGGGTCAGGGTATTGGTAAAACGCCCACAGGGCTGACCATTTTTTTGTGTCCAGTCGGCTGCAATGTGGTCTTTGTGATTTAACTGACTCCGATCACCCGCCTCAAGTTCGCCCACTCTTAACCATGCCGTGGCTTTCAGTGCACTCTCCAGATGCTGTTTAGATACACTAAGCACCTGTGCAATATCTACGCACGTCGAGAGTTTACGCTCAAGCTCTTGCAGTTGCAGCGATACACTATTGGCCACCCTTAAACTCAGTACCTGTGCGCGTAACTGATTGGCCAGACGCCCAACCAGTAAAGCCGATAAAATAAAAATCACGATGGTAATCACACCACGCTCTGCGCTAATTCTAAAGGTAAAGCGGGGTTCAATAAAAAAGTAGTTGTACAGTAAAAAACAAACGAAAACACTCAGCAAGGTCATGAGCATTCGGGCACGCATGGCCACCACCAGCACCGTCACCACAAAAATCAGCGCCAGCTCCGTATAGCCAATAAAATGATCACTGATGGCCGCGATAATAAATCCTGCCAGTACAATCAATACGCTTTCGATCAGTTCTCGCGCTTGAAAATGAGTGTACTGTTGCAGCCATGTTTGATCGGGCACAGCAGGCTGTGCCGAATACGATGTTGCTTTGAGTGGTTGTACAAAGGTAATTTCAAAGGGATGCTGCTTGTCGAGGAGCTGATCGGCAATATGCTCGGAGCGAATACGCTCAAGAAGTGTTTTTTTGGGGCTTTTTCCCAGCAAAATATTTGAAGCACCATAATCATAGGCCGCCTGCAAAATGGTTGGCGCAATTTGATGACTGTAAAGCAAATAGGTGTCGGCACCCAGTTTACGTGCCAGATTAAATGCTTTGCTCACGGCCAGACTTTGCGCCGAGGAGGTTTTGCTTTTTTGAATTGAAATTACACTCCACGTTGCATTGCGGCGCTCGGCAATGCGGTGAGCACGGCGCACCAGATCCTCAGCAAAGACAGAACCATCGATGGCCAGCATCACATGATTCTGAATCGGGACGATGCGCCCCTGCGCCACAGATTTTTCCCGATAATCAATTTCGACCTGCCCCGCCACAGTCTGAATCGCCAGATCACGCAGTGCAGTTAAATGTGCAGGTTTAAAAAAGCCCTGCAAGGCATGCGGTGCCATATCGTCTAGATAGATTTTGCCATGTTTCATGCGCTCAAGCAGTTCAGGCACAGGCAAATCGACCAGACGAATATCTTTCAATCGCTTGAGTAACGCATCGGGCACAGTTTCGGTCACGCGAATGCCGGTAATCTGATACACCACATCGTTTAGGCTTTCTAAGTGCTGAATATTGAGGGTGCTATAAACATTGATTCCGGCATCCAGAATTTCATTGACATCTTGCCAGCGATATTCATGCCGACTGCCTGGCACATTACGATGGGCCAGTTCATCGACCAGCACAATTTCAGGCTTAATGTGAAGAATCTGGTCTAAATCCATTTCCTCAAGTTTACGATCTTGATACTCGACCACTCGACGTGGAATCACATTTAAACCCGCAATCAACCGCGCTGTATCGGCACGACCGTGAGTTTCTACCACCCCCACAACGACCTGTTTGCCCTGCTGCATCAGCTCATGCGCCCGCGTGAGCATGGCATAGGTTTTACCCACGCCGGGTGCAGCACCTAAAAAAATGGTAAGACGCCCAGATTGCTCACGTTGCGTATGCGCCAACCAAGCATCGGCTTTTTCATTGCGGTCAATCTGCATCAGTTCTGTCCTATCGAGCGGGTTGAGTCGAGCGTTGATCCAGTAGTGCCAGATTCAGCTTGAGTACATTCACACGCGGCTCTCCATATAGTCCCAATTGCGGCGTTTGGGTATATTGCATCACCAGTTGACGAACCTCCTGCTCACCCAAACGACGTTGCTGTGCAACGCGTTTAATCTGTAGCTGGGCAGCTTCAGGAGAAATATCCGGATCTATTCCACTGCCCGATGCGGTGATCATATCATCTGGCACCTGAGCACCACCAATCTGATTGCTTTGAGCAAAAGCAATGCTACGCTCACGAATCTGCTTTTGCAGTTGCGGATTAGATACTGCCAGATTACTTCCCGACATCCCATCGACACTGTAATTACTGGCACTCGGGCGTGGCTGAAAATAGGCTGCACTTTTAACCTGCTGCCCCACCAAGCTCGATCCTATAATTTTGCCGTCACGTTCAATCAGACTACCGTTGGCCTGTTCAGGAAAAATAAGCTGTGCAACCGACACACTGGCTGTCGAATAAAGAGCACCCGACAGCCCAAAACCCACCACGACCAGCCCAATACTGGCTCGCCATAACGAAGTCGATGATTCCACAGCAGTTGTATTTAAATCTGGATGATTCAATAAAGTATTCATCATTGGCTCCTAAATCCACACCGCGACCACAAGATCAATCAGTTTGATGGCAATAAACGGGAACACGACACCCCCCACGCCGTAGATCAGCATATTACGGCGTAGCAGTTGCAATGCACTGGCAGGTTTAAACTTGACGCCACGGAGTGCCAGCGGAATCAACATTGGAATAATCAAGGCATTGAAAATCAATGCCGAAATCACGGCACTTTTTGGGCTACCCAAGTGCAAAATGTTTAAAACCTCAAGCTGCGGTACCGCAACAGCAAACAAGGCCGGTAAAATCACGAAGTATTTAGAAACATCGTTGGCCAATGAAAAGGTGGTTAATGCGCCACGGGTAATCAGTTGCTGTTTACCAATTTCAACCACATCCAGCAATTTGGTTGGGTCTGAATCCAGATCGACCATGTTACCGGCTTCTTTGGCCGCCTGAGTCCCCGAGTTCATGGCCAGCCCAATATCGGCTTGTGCCAGTGCAGGTGCGTCGTTAGTACCATCGCCAACCATGGCCACCAGTTTTCCTTCGGCTTGTTCGTTTCGGATACAGGCCAGCTTGTCTTCCGGTCTGGCTTCGGCAATGTAGTCGTCAACTCCCGCTTCTGCGGCAATCGCGGCTGCGGTCAGTGGGTTATCACCTGTCACCATAATGGTTTTGATGCCCATTTCGCGCAGTAAAGCAAAACGCTCTTTAATACCTTGCTTGATCACATCCGATAATTCAATCACGCCTAAAATCGTATGATTGGCGGCAACCACCAGCGGCGTAGCACCCTTAGATGCCACTTGCTCTACGCGGGTTTTTAGCTCGATATTGTTGCGGATATCTTGCTCGGTGAATCCTAAAATTGCATCAAGCGCGCCCTTACGAATTTGATGACCATCGGCCAGATCAACACCGGATAAACGAGTTGCTGCACTAAACTGAATAAACGCTGCCTGTTCGGGTTCTTGTACAGTTTCGCCCATTTCTCTGGCTAAACTCACCACCGACTTCCCTTCTGGTGTCGGGTCGGCAAAAGAGGTCATCATGGCTGCCTGACGCAGTTCACTCATCCCGATACCAGTGAGCGGATAAAACGCCGTGGCCTGGCGATCGCCATAAGTAATCGTGCCTGTTTTATCTAGCAATAACACATCAATATCACCAGCGACTTCAACCGCTTTACCCGATTTAGCCAATACATTGGCTTTTAGGGCACGGTTCATGCCGGCAATCCCGATTGCAGGTAACAAACCGCCAATGGTGGTCGGAATAAGGCAGACCAATAAAGCCACCAGTAAAACTACACTGATCTTGATGCCTACCATTGAGCCAATAAAAGGCAAGGTCACCACCACCACAATAAAGGTGATGGTCATGATATTTAATAAGATTCCCAATGCAATTTCGTTCGGCGTTTTCTGACGGTTTGCTCCTTCGACCAGTGCGATCATTTTATCGAGAAAGCTATGACCCGCTTCATTGCTCACACGCACAACAATCTGATCGGTCAGCACTTTCGTGCCCGCAATCACACCAGAGCGGTCGGTATTGGCTTCACGCAGTACAGGCGCAGATTCACCCGTCACCGCCGACTCATTAATGGTGGCAAAGCCGCGCACAATCTCACCATCGGCGGGTATAATCTCGCCCGCTTTGATCAGTACCAAATCCTCTTTTTTAAGTAGATTGGCCGATATCAGCTCAGGTGTCTGAGGTGAATCAAGATCGGTGAGTTTATTCGCCATCAGATTTTCACGTGCTTGACGCAATGATGCAGCCTGCCCGCGCCCTTTGGCTTCTGCAACTGCTTCGGCGTAGTTGGCAAATAGCACCGTGACCAGCAAGATCAGTGTCAAAAGCAAACCAAAGCCCAGACTGGTACTGCCCATAAGTGTCGCCACGACGGTAAGCACCGTACCGACCCACACACACGCCATGACCGGATTTCGAAATGCATGCTGCGGAAGCAGTTTATAAAAAGTTTGTTGAATAATTTCTTTATTCAAGATCGTCATTTTGTTCGCATGAGACGAGTTCATAATGCGTGCTCCAGCGTTAAATATGGACCGACAGATAGTCTGCGATTGGGCCTAAAACCAGTACTGGCATAAACTGCAATACCGTTAAGATCAGTACAATGCCAATCAGTGTGAGGGCAAAGGTGGGTGACTCGATATGCAATGAGCCTTTACCTTCTGTGGCTTTAGGCTTGGTGGCCAAGCTGACCGCGATTAATACAGGCACAATGAGCACGCTATAGCGGCCCGCCAATAGCGCGACACTTGCACTTAAATTCCACCACACCGTGTTGTCGCCCAGACCTTCAAAACCAGAACCGTTATTGGCAAAGGCAGAAACATATTCATAAAACACTTGGCTGATGCCATGAAAGGCCGGATTGGAGTTGGCCGTCAATGACGGAAAAGCAATCGCGAGTGCGGTAAGCCCTAAAATGACGACGGGTTGCAGCAAGATCACAAAAGCCAGTAATTTAATTTCGGTGACTTCAATTTTTCTGCCGAAAATCTCGGGGGTGCGTCCCGTCATTAACCCTGCAATGAACACTGCAAGAAGCAGGTAAATAAAGAACTGCAACACGCCACAGCCAATACCGCCCCAAATGGCATTGATTAACATGTTACAGAGCTGCACCAAACCGTTTAGGGGTGAAGACGAGTCGTGCATCATGTTGACCGAGCCATTATTCACCTGCGTGGTCAAACTACTCCATAGCGCAGATGCTTCCACACCAAAGCGGACTTCTTTACCTTCCATTTGTGCCACATTGGGCAAGAGTGAAAATTTTTCGGTCCACATCGACAACATGGTAGATGCCAACGACATCAGCAGCATGGTGCCAAAAATCATCCACATCAGTTTACGGCGCTGTACAAAGCGTCCGATCATAAACACCACAGACAATGGAATCAGTAAGATCGCCAACATTTCAATCACGTTGGAGAACGGCGTTGGATTTTCAAGTGGCACACTGCTGTTTGGGCCATACCAGCCTCCGCCATTACTACCCAACTGTTTGATCGCGACCATCGGCGCGACTGGCCCTAATGGAATATGCTGTGTTTTGACTTCGACACTTTGATCCAGATTTTGCGCAACCGGCCCACCCGATAATGTCGCAGGCACACCTTGCCATGTCAGCAGCAATGAAAAAACAAAAGCTAAAGGCAAAAAGAAGCGCAGTAATGGACGTATCAAATCCAGCCAGTAATTGCCAAGATTGATCTCTTGCCAATGTTGTTTGTCTTTGCTTTGGGTTTTACCCGATTGTAAGAAAAGTGCACGCAGCATAGCCGTCAGCAAGGCCAAACCAATGATCGGCGATAAAAACTGCATGCCCACAATCACGGTCATTTGTGACAAATAAGAGAGCTGTGCCTGACCCGAATAATGCTGCTGGTTGGTATTGGTTAAAAAAGAAATGGTGGTATGTAAGGCCAAATCCCATTTCATATTGGGAACATGGTCTGGATTGAGTGGAAGCCATGCCTGCGTCATGAGGATCACTACACTCACTACAAGCAACACCACGTTACTTATTACGAACGCACCCAGATATTGCCGCCAGTTCATTCCAGTTTGCCGAACGCCGAGTATTCGATAGAGGGGCTGTTCGATCCAACGAAACAGACGATCGCTTTTCATCGGTTTGGCTTGCATCACATCGGCAAGATAATGACCGAGCGGATAGGCCAAAATCAGCGCAAGCACAAACACGGTTATAAATTCCCACATTGCAAATGCCATCGTTTAAATACGTTGACATTAGTATGGAAATTTAACGCGTAAATTCTCTATATATCAAAAAACACAGGGCGTAAATTTTGCGTAAATTTTTTAATAACCGCTTTGATATTTCTCTTTTTAAAGCAGATTACACATCGTTTTTTGGTAGCTATCAATGCGAATTCATCGATCGACTCAAATGAAGACCATATAACCTGACTAAATAGGATATAAACGATCGGTAACCACATTTTTCATGACCATGGTCGAAATTAAACGCTGTACATTCGGCATAGCCGAAAGGCGCTCATCGTAGAGTTTTTGAAAACTCAGCAAATCCTTAGTTACCACATGCAGCATATAATCGGGATCACCAAACAAACGCTGCGCCTGCACGATTTGTGGAATCTCGATCACCGCTTCTTCAAATGCGCTCACCGAGGCTTTGTCACCATCACGTAGCGTGACAAACACAATGGTCGCAAATTGTAGTCCAATCAGTGCAGGTTCAAGCTGGGCACGATACCCCCGAATCACACCCGATTCTTCGAGTGCACGTACACGACGATGGCACGGCGACAGGCTCAAACCAATTTTTTCAGCCAGCTCAGTCAAAGATAATCGTCCATTTTGCTGAAGTTCCGCAAGAATCTTCTTATCTATCTTATCCATATAGAAGAAACTCTCCTTTTTGTCATTTTTTGAGCAAGTCTTTAACAGCACATTCTAATCTGTTCTGGCTATGCTTTTCTACATACCGTTACGCTCATTTACGGCCGCTCGTACTTATTCAATTTAGGAAGATGACAATGAATATGAATACCTTGCTGACATTTTGGGGTGTTTCCGCGTTGTTTATTTTAACTCCCGGCGCCGATTGGGCTTATGCCATCACAGCGGGGATCCGTGGACGAGTGGTGATTCCTGCTGTGTTTGGACTGCTGCTCGGGCATGCGTTGAGTACACTCCTTGTCGCCACAGGCATTGGTGCGATTGTGAATGGTTCACCTCTATTGCTTCAGGTATTAACAGCAGCAGGCGCACTGTATTTACTCTGGCTCGGAATCGGCTTACTCAAAAATCCCGCTGAGCTTCGTCATTCTTCCGCGTTACTCACTACCACGAGTCAGACACGGCACTGGTTGGTTAAAGGTCTGTGCATTAGCGGGTTAAATCCGAAAGTATTTTTATTGTTTTTTGCTTTGCTACCACAATTTATCGATTTATCTTCTGGTTTTACTGTTTCAACCCAAATTTTAGTGCTGGGAATGATTCATCTGGCAACATGTAGCGTGATTTATTATGCGGTGGGTTTTGGTTCTCATGCACTGCTCAAAACCCGGCCACATGCGGCACAGCGTATCAGCCAAGTTTCGGGTGCATTGATGATCATCATTGCGAGCTTACTTTTAATCGATCAATCTCATCATTTGGTTTAAATTGCCTGATATAGAACGTGATACTCACATACACCATGATCTGATTTAAATGGCCCGAACACATTTGTCAGCAATTAAAAAAGCGGGCTTAAGCCCGCTTTTTTAATGTCAACTGGTTTAAGCCCCAGTTTGATAGTCGGCCTGAGGAACGGCTGTAGAAGCCTGATACGGTTGACGGAAGTCATTTAAGCCCGCAGCAGCTTCCTGAATGTCTTTGCCTTCTTTAATGACAAACGTATCAAAGCCAGAACGTTTTAAGTAGTTCAGTACATCTTTGAAAATATCACCGACTGCACGTAGTTCACCTTGATACCCCTGACGGCGCAACAATGCAGCAAATGAATAACCACGGCCATCATTGAAACCTGCAAACTCAATAAAAATCGCATCGAGCTGATCCAGCGGAAATTGATGCGTTTCTGGTGAGTCATTCACCGTGATGTATAGCGCTTTTTTGCCTTGGATCGCGGTAAGTTGATCCAGTTGTGCAGTGGTCACCACCACATCCCCTGCCGGAATCACACCGTCTTCGGCAATCGGTTGATAGGTGTTATCTGCAATGCTGCCGTCTTTAGCAAGCACCTGTAATGCTGGATTAAGCATATGCGCGCTCCTTAAAAGGTTGAATGCCAACACGGCGATAGGTATCAATAAAACGTTCTTGATCCTGACGTAAATCCAGATAGGTATTTAAAATTTCTTCTACCACATCAGGTACGGCATCGGCTGCAAATGATGGCCCCAAGATGTCGCCAATCGAAGCATCGTGATCTGCGTTACCGCCGAGCGTGATCTGGTAAAATTCTGCGCCTTTTTTATCTACGCCTAAAATACCAATATTACCGACATGGTGATGACCGCAGGCATTCATACAGCCTGAAATATTCAGATCAAGCTCACCCAAATTATAGATGGTATCGAGATCTTCAAAACGACGGGTAATGGCTTCTGAAATTGGAATCGATTTCGCATTTGCCAATGAACAGAAATCACCCCCCGGACAGCAAATAATATCGGTCAGGAAGCCAATATGCGCACGGGCCATATTGTGCTGCTCAAGCGTTTGCCACAAGGCAAACAAATCTTTTTGAGGCACATCGACCAGTGAAATATTTTGTTCGTGTGTGGTACGTAGCTCACCAAAGGTATATTGGTCTGCCAGATCCGCAATCAAATTCATTTCTTCTGTGGTCATATCGCCTGGCGCAACCCCTGCACGCTTCAAGCTAATGTTTACAATACGATAGCCTTTGACTTTATGGGCATTGGTATTGATGTTGTACCACTGCTTGAATTTTGGATGCTCGGCAAACACTGTACTAAAATCTTCGTCGTTCAACGCTTGATAAGTAAATGGTGTGAACACCTGATCCAGTTTATTTAACACTTCAGGCTGAATTTTTAAAGATTCGCGGATTTGTGCAAACTCGGCTTCTACTTTCTCAGCAAATACCGCAGGTGTTAAAGCTTTGACCAAAATTTTGATACGTGCTTTATATTTGTTATCACGACGGCCGTGTAAGTTGTATACGCGAAGGACAGCATCTAAATAGGCAATGAGGTCTTCACGTGGCAAAAACTCACGAATGACACTTCCAATAATTGGGGTACGGCCTAAACCACCACCCACTTTAATCTTGTAGCCCATCTCACCTGCATCGTTTTTGACAATGTAGACACCAATGTCATGAAACGACGTTGCAGCACGATCTTTCTCTTCAAGTGCAGACACCGCAATTTTGAATTTACGTGGTAAAAACGCAAATTCTGGATGGAAAGTACTCCACTGACGAATCAATTCACAGGTCGGGCGCGGATCGGCAATTTCACCTGCAACAACACCCGCATACTGATCTGTAGTGGTATTACGAATACAGTTACCACTGGTTTGAATGGCATGCATTTGTACTGTAGCAAGCTCTGCCAATATATCGGGTACATTTTCAAGTGCTGGCCAGTTCAACTGAATATTTTGACGCGTAGAAACGTGTGCATATCCACGGTCATATTCTTTTGAAATTTCTGCAATTTTGCGTAATTGTTTTGAATTCATCAAGCCATACGGTACCGCGATACGCAGCATCGGTGCATAACGTTGTACGTAAAGACCATTTTGCAAACGCAATGGACGGTATTCATCTTCGGTGAGCTTTCCAGCTAAATAGCGTTCGGTTTGATCACGGAACTGAGCAACGCGTTCATTAATCAACTGTTGATCGAAATCAGTATATAAATACATGGCGTATGGCTAGTAGATTCATTATAAAGGCGTCTAGCATAACGAGCTTTGATTCATCAACAAAATGCTTTTTTTGGATATTTAATAACGGTTTTATTGATAAGAGTGCTGTGCGGTTTTACATCTCATCTTAAGTACACACTCTTAGGATCAATCTTCCTATTGTAAATCTTTTTGTTCGGGCTATAAGCTAAATGACCGGTCTTATATCGATACGCTAGCTGGTATAATTTCTTTGAATTCAATATCTAAATCTGAAATTTGAGTATTGGGAATATGACCTATTAAATAGTCCTCTTTTGTTTGAAAAAAGAAATCAAAACTTTGACTCATCCATGAATCTTGTCGACTTTGTTTTTTAAAAATTGGACATAAATAGCGAAGATAATAATGCACCCACTCTATTTGCGTGGAAAATGTAGTGAAGTCTCTTAAATTTTGTTGTAGTTGTTGTAAATCGTAACGAATTTTCTCAATATTGGGGTCAAATAGCCAAACAATAATCTCCATCGATTCTACAGTGCTCATTATATAGGGTTGACTGGATTCAAATCTTTGAGTGATATAAAGCTGAGCGCCTTTTTCTGAATAACTCGAATGAAGTAATTTTGTATTTTCAACCTGATCGTGATTTGAACCAATCTCTAACTCTCTGATTTCTCTGGATACATTCAAGCATAGAGGTAATTTATCTAAATTTTGATTTGCAATACTTTTAAAGAGTTCAACCGCTCTATGTATGACAATATCTTCTCCAGCTCCAGTAATTATCCCATTTTCCCACATTCGAATTTTGGTCGCGTGAATTGAACGAAATCGTAATTCATCTGAGTTTTCGACTACAACTTTCTTATTGTCTGCTGCAACAATAATGCTATCATTTAATTGAATCGCGATGATAAATGTCATTTTCTACTCGAAAATACTGATTTATTTTTCTTATATTAGTCCACATTGGGCTATTTTTATAAATTAATAAAAAATAGGTAAAGCTATGGCAGGTGGTTCTCAAATCATCATTAATAAAAATGGTATCACCATTATTACACCTTCAAAGTTTGAGGCTAAAGCTGGCCAGCATCTGTTTCAACAGGGTTCAGAAGTTGGAGTGAATATTCAAGGTTTGCCTTCATTTGAACCTTACAACGAAAAATTTAAATTAACTTTACCATCTGGTGAAGAAATGTCAGATGTGGAATATCGTGTTTCCAGTCAAGAACAAAGTTTTGTCTCTACAACAGATCGAAAAGGCTTATCAAAACGTATTAATACTCCGGCGGAAGAAAATTTGCGTGTTGATTTAAACTGGATTTCTTTAGAAGTTGAAGACGAAGGAGATTAAAGCAAATGGGAACTTTGAATTGGGAAGGAAATACCAACACCCAAGAAAACAGCTGCAAAACCCTTCAATGCGATTGCTTAACCTTCTGGGAAATCCACCAACAAGTAGCAATAAAACGTGTTTCTAACTTAAAAGATAAAAATAAAAATTTATATAAATTAGAACCTGGATATGAAGCGAGAGCACGGCGAATCGCCTCCGTTTATGCAAAAATTTATCTTGAACAAGAAATACATGGCAATAAACAGTTAATTGGTCGTTACTATTGGATGGGACTCGGCGCATTTGCTTCAAAAACAGTCGCTGCAATTTTTAAACATGGATTAACAACATGGGGTTATAAATGGTTTCCTATTGGTCTAGTACGAGATCCTATTCACTCTTTTGCCAAAGGCAATTTATGGTTATTTATGGACATTGCACCTTGGCACTATGCTTGGAGCATGTCGCCAGCCACGTTTCAAAGTTGTAAAAAACTAAGAAATGTTTCTCAATTTACCCATATTCAATCTCAAGTTTATAATATCCCTTGGTCAGGCTGTTTACCGATCATTGAGCAGTTAAAGTGCACCAAAGAAATAATAGATGCATTTGGGTATCTGCCCAAAATAGAAGCTATTTTTAAGAGAAAAGGAACAAGTAGACAGGAAAATTTTAAAGTATCAAAAGGTATTTTATTCAAGCATTTGATGGCGATCGCTGTGCAAGAACAATTCAACATTTTGCAAAAATTAGTCTGGAATGACTGGAAAGTAGAAAAACAAGCCATCTTTCAACGTGTTACAAGACTACCAGATAGTACCTTGGTGCTTTCAAGCGATTACTGTGCTGAGGCCGTCAAACCCGTCAGAGTGTCTCAAACTATTTTGCCAAGTACATACAATATGCAAAGCATGAAACGAGCCTACCAAGGGCGCCATAATGGTGTAATTGATGAATTACCTGAGTCGGTCTATAGCGAACCGTTACCACATACAAAAGTTGAAAATTATGATAGCCGTATGGAGTGGATTGAAAAAGCAGCCGAAAAATATCACGATCTAATGTTGGACGATAAGGGCCGTTCTTTTTTAGAAAAGGAATTAACGATCATTGCAGGCTGGGGCAACAGTCAAGCAGATTTTAAAGTGGGCAAGGACAGTAATGATGGAAAGATTTAATCGAATTATTTATTTCATCGTAAGTTTACTCATCAGTTTACTTGTCACTGCTTGTCAACCAGCCCCAAAAAAACTAGAGAAAAATTCTATGAATCAACCGCCTTATTCTTTACATTTCGGCCCACAAGGATTTAAAGATTTTGCTCAGCATCAGCTTAGCCGTTCCGAAAGCCACCCTTCTGGCGCAGGATTTAAAGAATTAGATTTTATTCCCCCAAACTTAGGAAAGATCAAGATTGAAAATGGTGTCAATAGCTTGGTGATTGATCACGTCTTTTCCGTTTTAGGCACTTCATTTAATCCAGAAGATGGGATTCAAAAACTTCGCATTAACTCAGGTTTGAATAAAGAAGAGTTTGTAACGCCCGAACACGCTTACCAAGGCTATGTCGAGTTAATGAAACGAATCAATCAGGCAGGATGGAAAAATTATTTTATAAGGAGTATGCCGCGCATCGCAAAAGAAGATAATCTTCGATATTTAATGGAATCGGGTTATGTTATCGATCCTGGTTATATCTTCAGTTACGAAGAGTGGCAAAAAATTATAAGTGAAAGCGTTGGAAACTCGATTGGATATCGTCTATATGCCAAGGGTATTCTTTTGAACCTTGATATTGATCAAACTAAAAAAACAGAAGATGGTAAAGAGCAATATATCGTTCGCTATGCATTGGAAACCATTCGGTATGATGAAAGAAACTCTATTCCTAATGGTTACGAAATCACCTCAAAAGAGCTAGAGCAAGCATTTAAACAACAGCTTTTACAAAACCAGAATGCTAGAGAAATGGACGAAAAAGAGGCTATTAAAAATGGCTATCGAATCGATCAGGATTATGTTGATCCAGATGTCTGGCCTTTTGTGAAATAATCGTAATACTAAGCTTCTTGCCTTTTTTTAGTTTAATGAACTCTTATCATTATTTTACTCTAATGAGCTTTAATCCATAATCAGTTAGTTTATTCACCCAACATTGAAAATAAAAAAGGTGTACTCGCCGAAGCGAATACACCTTTCTTTGCAAATCAGATTGAAATCTTAGCTTTTAGTTAGGCAATGCATAGGCCACAAGATAGTCACCCATCTTGGTTCCGAATGAACCATGACCACCGGCCATGATCACGATATATTGCTTACCGTTGATTTCATAGGTCATTGGAGTTGCTTGTCCACCGGCTGGTAAACGCGCTTCCCACAATTTTTCACCATTGCTGACATTAAATGCACGGATGTAGTTGTCTTGTGTTGCAGCAACAAACATCACGTTTCCAGCAGTTGAAATCGTTCCACCCAAACCAGGTACACCAATTTTCAAAGGTGGTAACTGGAATAAATTTGGTAAGCTGTCACGGATGGTTCCGATACGCTTTTTCCAAACCACCTCATGGGTATTCAAATCGACACCCGCCACATAACCCCAGCCTGGCTGCTTACACGGCAAACCAAATGGAGAAAGGAAAGCACTGATTTCAACACCATACGGCGTACCGTACATTGGCTGAATACCATGCTCCGTGCCGGCACCTTTGGCTTTTTGTGGACGGTTTGGATCCATCGGGATCAAACGGCTCACAAATGGAAGTGCCAATGGATTCATGACTGCAACCTGACGATCTTGGTTGACCGACATACCGCCCCATTCAAATACACCAAGGTTACCCGGGAATACCAAAGTACCGTTTTCAGATGGTGGCGTATAAATGCCATCATAATTCAAGCGTTTAAATGATACACGACACATTAACTGGTCAAACATCGTGGCACCCCACATTTGTTTGTCGGTCAATTTGTCTTTTGGCGCAAGGTTCAACTCAGAGAAAGGTTGAGTTGCAGAATAACGTTCACCTTTAGTTTGTGGACCACGCTGAACCGTTTGTGGTACAGGTTTTTCAGTCACGGGTACAATTGGCTTACCATTACGACGGTCAAGTACAAACACGTTACCAGTTTTGGTCAACACATAAATCGCAGGAATCGTTTCGCCCGATTTTACTTTAACATCCATCAATGATGGCTGTGACGGTACGTCCATATCCCACAAATCGTGATGTGTGGTCTGGAAATTCCAGACAATTTGACCTGTTGTTGCATTAATGGCTAACATCGAGTTTGCATAACGCTCTTTTAACTCAGAACGGTCGCCACCCCAGATATCTGGTGTGCCGACACCTGTTGGTACATAAACGATATCGAGTTTTGGATCGTATGCCAACGGTGCCCATGCATTCGGTGAGTTATTGACAAACTCTTCAGGATGCTCAGGAATCGCGTTCGGATTTTTTGAACCTGTGTCAAACGCCCAAACCAACTTACCTGTATTTACGTCATAACCACGTAATACACCTGATGGTTCTTTGGTCGAGAAGTTGTCAGTCACAGAACCGGCCATCACAATGGTGGTACCCGATACAATGCCTGGTGAAGTTGGGTTATAACCACCCGGATAGGCATATGGCATTGATTTTTGTAAATCAATTTCACCATTTACACCAAAGTCTGTACATTTTTTACCGGTGTCTGCATTTACTGCAACCAAACGGCCGTCATTTACAGGCAAAATCACTTTACGTGGACACTCAGCCGATACAGTCGGTTGCTTCGCCTTTAAGCTGGTTGCAAACTCGGTGGTATTGTTGGCATCGTAGTACATCACGCCACGGCAGGTTAAGTGCTGGAAGGTTTTATCCGCTTTAAGTTTCGGATCAAAACGCCATTTTTCTTTACCTGTCGCAGGATCAAGTGCAATCAACCACTGGTGTGTGGTACACATATACATGTTGTTGCCAATTTTGATTGGCGTGACTTGGTTGGTGGTTTCGCCAGAATCGCCCTCTTTTTTAAGATCGCCTGTACGGAAAGTCCATGCCACTTTCAAGTCTTTCACGTTTTGATCATTGATCTGAGTCAAAGGTGAATAACGCACACCGCCTTGGGTACGACCATACGCAGGCCAATCGGCAGGATCAACACCTTCAACTGCTTGTGCAGTTTTAGGTTGTTCAGTCTTGATCACACCATTGATTTCTTGCGGATCGTTAAAAATGGCATAAACCATCACGACGATTGCAATTGCAAGCGTCGACGATAGCGCAATTTTGCCCGATTTGGCATTGTCCATGCCACGGCTGATCGCTGGAATTAAAATCCAAAGACCCAATACACCCAGAATGTCTAAACGTGGTGCCAAAGCCCAGAAATCTGTTCCAGCTTCCCACACACCCCATATAGTTGTGCCGAGCATTAATGCGGCATACAACCAATATGAAGCTGTTGAACGCTTGCGTAATAGCCATGCAAAAACCAGTAATGCAAGGCCCGCGATCACGTAATAAATTGACCCACCGAGTACAGTGAGCCAGATACCTCCAACGAGCAGGAATAGGCCAATCACCGCAGCTATCACTACGGTCAAGGTTCGTAATCCTGAATTTGAAGATGGTTGAGACATAATACCACCTCGAATAAATTGTTTTTTTAATCTGTTATAGGAAGTATATGAGGGGCATATACTTCGTATAACGACTGAATTTCTGCTGAGTCACAACGATATTGCGTCTCAACAGAAATTTGGTTAATACAATTTCAAATTAAAATACTGTCTGGAATTTGATGCCGCCAACCCAAGCATTATTTCCATCTTTGATTGCACCGACATGACGTACATATTGTACGTTTGGTCGAATCGTTAACCAGTTTGCAGCATGAATACCGTAGTAAAGCTCTGCATTGTATTCATTGTCGAAACCGTCGATTTCTTTATGAATACGGGCAAAACCAAGTGCAATTTCATCTTTTGGACGCGAATCGAAGGCACCAATGTAGCTGAGCGCGATGTTTTGCACATCACTGATTGCATTCGTTTTGTCATCAAAGAATGCGGCATTTGCCCAAATCGACAAGCCGCGTTCTGTATTGCCCTGATGAGCAGTCACTTGTTGTCTTGCCGTGATCCAGCCACCTTGTTTGTGACCGGTTTCAGCAAGTGCATTACCTTGATCGTCCAGTTTATTGGCATCGGCAGTACTATAATAATAGCCCGCGCGATACTCACCTTTCAATTGGTTTGCACCGAGTTTTGGTGTCCAGACAAGCTCTGCCGGAATTAAGGCACCGTGTGAGCCATCTGTACTTAAATTAAAGCCTTTACTGCGCTTTAAGTTTTCAGGATTATATTCGAATACGCCCACTTGTGCATAGACTTCAGGGGTCACTTGGTATTTTACACGTGCCGCCCATTGGCTAACAGGCCAATTGTACCACTGATCGCCGGCCCAGTTGCCCATTTGTGAACCACACAGTGCAAGGTTTTGAAAATCACAGGCAAAGCTGTTGAAATCTTCAGCTTCACCAAAACGACCGACCTTCACATCCAATGCTTGATCAAAAAATTTCTTTTTGATCCACAAATCTGTCAAACGCCAAGTTTGACCGCGTCCCCAAACTTCCTGAACCGAACTCACCTGTCCTGCTAGCGCAGGCGCTGTATTGGTCAAGTTTCGACCATCACGATAGGTCAGGGTAATTTGTGCTTCGGTATCTTGCCAACCCAAAAGCTTTTGTAAATCAAAGTGGGTGCCGAGTGCCAGTTGGCCTGAATATTCTGTACCGTGGCTTGAAGTATCTTTAGAATCCAGTACGGTCGCCACTTCCCCAGTGTACCCCATGCTGAAGTCATAGCCTTTTTGTTGTAATTCGGTACGTTTGCCGTTCCAGTCCCCTAGCATCCATGGGCTTGATGGATCAAACGCAGAAGCGGCTACAGCTTGTTGCGTCCAGATACTCAGTGATAACACTGAGAGACAAGAAACAGCGAATGTTGTCCCTAATTTCATTGTTACGTAACCTTTTATGTGGTTGTGTGAGATTGTGTTACGAATTATTTTAATCAATCGCCCATCAAAAAAGTAACTTTTGCTTCATTTTTTACAACTTTTATGAAAAAAAACTAACAAGTGGTCATTTTTGGTGCTTCAATCCCAGCGACCAGCCCCCAAAGTCTGCCCGGTAAACCGATACTGAGCCTCAGAACGTGAAAATTTAATTGGGCAGGCCAGTTGTCGTTCGACCTTTTCTGAATCCGATGCCAAAGGCACCTCAACTGACCAATTTCGCTCAACGGCCAATTCTGAATTTAAGGCTTCTTCTAAATATAAAACGGGCTCGGCACAAACATCCAGCGAAGCAAAAATCTCTCGCCATTGCTCCCAAGTTTTACTTTTTATTTTATCTTTTAATGCCGCTTTAACCGCGAGACGATCGTCATCGAGAAACGATGCAGCTTTTTGCGCCAGAATCGGTAAGTCCAAAGCCACCGCCAGCGCCTGTATAAATTGCGGCTCTAGCCCGCCAATCGAGAAGTATCGTCCATCAGCGGTTTCATAATAGTCATAAAAGCTGCCTCCATTGAGGACCTCACTTTCTGCACGGGATGGCTCCTCTGCTGCCAATGTCGCTGCGGCACTCATGGCATTTAGCCCAGCAGCACAGTCGGTCATTGAAATATCGACATGCTGACCTAGCCCACTTTTTGACCGTTCAATCACGGCAGTTAAAATGCCAATCACGGCGTGCAATGAGCCGCCGGCCACATCGGCAATTTGTATGCCCATTGGGGGTGGCCCCGATGCCTTACGTCCCCCATATCCAGCAATACCAGATAACGCCACATAGTTAATGTCATGTCCGGCACGATCCCGATATGTTCCAGTTTGCCCATAGCCGGTAATTGAGCAGTAAATTAAAGCCGGATTGAGCGCACTTAAGGTTGCATAATCTAACCCCAAACGCGTCATGACGCCGGGCCGAAATTGTTCAACGACAATATCAACCTCCTGAATTTTGGCGTAAATTTTCTCGATACTTGCACGGTCTTTTAAATCTAACGTAATCGATTGTTTATTTCGATTTAGGTAACTGTGTGCTGTGGCCTGCCCATTGGCATACGGTGGCATAATTCGGACCAAATCTGGACGTGTCGGTGACTCAATATGTATGACATCTGCACCTAAATCTGCTAAATATAAGGTGGCAAATGGTCCGGGCAATAACGTTGAAAAATCCAGAACGCGCAGTCCAGCTAATGGGGTATTCATGATCTTGTTATCACTCTTTTTGACTATTTTACTTCATCATAAAAATGTAAAACAAAGGACACAATGTCATGTTCAGCCATTTACCTTGATCATTTCGGCAATTTAACATAAAGAAAATGATTTACCCGTGTTGTAAATCGCCAATCCAATATTTTTTAAAGTCATTTAGGCCAACTGCAAGTGAACATCAAAGAGACCGAAGGATTAAACGTAAACCGCGATACCATTAGTATCCACTTTGTGAATGCGGCGTTAACAGGCGTAAAACGCCTAGGCATGGATGTCGAAACCTTACTGTCCCACGTTGGAATCGAGGCAGAATTATTACGCCAGCCTAAAGCCCGTATTTCCCCAGAACAATACACACGCTTTATCAAAATGCTGTGGATGGTCACTCAAGACGAGCATGTCGGTTTTGATGTGCAGCCGCGTCGTCTGGGTACCTTTGCCATTATGTGCCAACTGATTATTCATGCCAAAACTCTCGGCCAAGCGCTTGAGCTATCGTCTCAGTTTTATAAACTTTTTGGCGATGAATGGTCGGTGACGCTTGAACGCGACAAACACGAAGCACGTCTAGTGCCTCTTATTCCCAAAACACTCGATCCCGATCATTTTATTACCGAGAGTATGCTGATGATCTGGCACGGTCTGGCATCATGGCTGATCGAACGTCGCCTGCCGTTAGAACGCGTCCACTTTAGCTATCCGCGTCCGGCACATGCAGACGAATACGATGCACTGTTTTTTGCACCGGTCATGCAGTTTGATGCACCACGCACCGAAATTACGTTTGCTGCGGATTATCTGGATTTGCCTATTCGCCAAGACGAAAAAACCCTTGAAGAGTTTTTAAAGGCCGCCCCTGCACAGCTCCTGATCAAGTTTAAAAATACCAATTCGCTCACCTCTCGGATTCGTGAGGTGCTCAAGAGCCAAATTGGCGAAGAAATGCTGACACTCAATGATGTGGCCTCGATGCTATATCTGTCGCCACAAACCTTACGTCGTCGTCTGGCAGCCGAAGGCAAGAGCTATCAGGGAGTTAAAGATGCGTTACGTCGTGACGCCGCAATTCATTTGCTGCTCAATCCAGATTTGACGCTTGAAGATGTCGCACAACAAGTCGGCTTTAGTGAAACCAGTACCTTCCATCGTGCATTTAAAAAATGGACCGGAGTTACACCGGGTCTGTATCGTCAGTTGCACGGCTATCATTAAGAAGTCACTGAGCATTCTGTCTCTTCAAACGTCTGGATTAATCCAGACGTTTTTTTTATGGCGTTGGCAAAAACCATCACTGACCAGATGACCTTCTCGTCATTGTCTTGCAGGTAAAATCCATTACACTGCAAAACATAACAATATTGACGATCAAAAGAAGGAACACTGATGAGCGAAGCCTACATCATCGATGCCATCCGCACGCCACGTGGAAAAGGAAAAAAAGATGGCTCACTTTATGAAGTAAAACCTATCACCCTGCTCACAACCTTACTCAATGAACTTAAACAACGCCATCAGCTCGATACAGCCAAAGTGGATGATATTGTTTTGGGCTGTGTGACGCCAGTGGGTGATCAGGGTGGCGATATTGCCAAGACCGCTGCAATTGCCGCTGGTTGGAGCGATAATGTGGCTGGAGTGCAAATCAACCGCTTTTGCGCTTCAGGCTTGGAGGCTGTGAATCTGGCAGCACAAAAAGTCCGCTCGGGCTGGGAAGATGTTGTGGTGGCTGGCGGTGTAGAGTCGATGTCACGTATTCCAATGGGATCAGATGGTGGCCCATGGGCGCTCGATCCAGAAACCAACTTAAAATCGTCTTTTGTACCACAAGGCATTGGCGCAGACTTGATTGCAACTCTCGATGGATATACTCGTGCAGATGTCGATGCGTTTGCAGTCGGTTCACAACAAAAGGCCGCTGCGGCGCAAGCGCAAGGTTATTTCGATAAATCTGTCGTGCCTGTAAAAGATCATTCAGGCGTCATGATTTTAGAAAAAGATGAATTTATCAAAGGTCAAACCACGCTAGAAGGTTTAGCCAAACTCAATGCCAGCTTTGAAATAATGGGGCAAATGGGTTTTGATGCCGTAGCCCTACAAAAATATCCAGAAGCGCAAAAAATTCATCATGTCCATCATGCGGGAAATTCATCCGGCATTGTAGACGGTGCAGCCGTTGTACTTATTGCCTCTGAAAAAGCAGTCAAAGAACAAGGGTTAAAACCACGCGCTAAAGTACTGGCAACCGCGCTGGTCGGTACAGATCCAACCATTATGCTGACTGGGCCTGCGCCTGCAGCCCGCAAAGCCTTACAAAAAGCCGGCTTAACCATTGACGATATCGACCTATTTGAAGTCAATGAAGCCTTTGCGGCTGTGGTAATGCGTTTTATCAATGAACTACAGGTGCCAGAAGATAAAGTGAATGTGAATGGTGGTGCAATTGCCATGGGTCACCCACTGGGTGCAACGGGTGCCATGATTTTGGGCACACTGCTAGACGAACTAGAGCGTCAAGATAAAAAACGCGGGCTGGCCACCTTGTGTGTTGGCGGTGGGATGGGTATCGCGACGATCATTGAACGAGTGTAAGGAGAATCTCATGAGCGCAATTCACTACGAAAAAAATGCAGATCAGATTGTGATTCTCACACTCGATTCTACAGGGCAATCTGCCAACACCATGAATGCAGAATTTCGTGATTCACTCGATGAAATCACTCAAAAGCTCAAAGCCGAAACGGATCTGAAAGGCATCATCTTTCGCTCGGCCAAGAAAACCTTTTTTGCTGGCGGTGATCTAGACGAACTGATTCAGGTTCAGCCCGAACAGGCCAGCGACTTTTTTCAAATGATTGAAGCACTGAAATCAAATTTACGCACCATTGAAACGCTAGGCGTGCCTGTTGTAGCGGCGTTAAATGGCACCGCACTCGGCGGCGGCTGGGAAATAGCACTCAGCTGTCACTACCGAATTGCGCTCAGCGACCCAAAAACCAAATTTGGTTTGCCTGAAGTGACTTTGGGCTTAATTCCCGGTGGTGGAGGGATTGTTCGCATGGTGAGGCTGTTGGGCTTACAAACTGCATTTCCTTACTTGATGGAAGGCAAACAATTTGGTGTCGAGCAAGCAAAATCTCTTGGCCTCGTACACGATACTGCTGAAAATGAATCAGCGCTGTTAGAAAAAGCCATGACGTGGGTCAAAGCCAACACGAAAAGTCAGCAACCGTTTGATGTAAAAGGCTACAAGATTCCCGGCGGAGATCCCAAAACCCCTGCTGTGGCTCAGATCTTAGCGATTGCCCCTGCCATGCTCCGCGACAAAACCAAGGGATGCTATCCAGCACCGGAAGCGATTATGGCAGCAGCAGTTGAAGGTGCTCAGGTCGATGTCGATACCGCCCTTCGCATTGAGTCGCGCTACTTCACTCAACTGGCCACCGGGCAAATTTCCAAAAACATGATTGGTACTTTCTGGCATGGGTTAAATGCCATCAAATCTGGTGCAAGTCGGCCCGCAGACATCGCCAAGTGGCAGGCCAAAAAAGTAGGCGTCTTAGGTGCAGGCATGATGGGGGCCGGCATTGCATACGCTACAGCCACAAAAGGCATTGCTGTTGTCCTTAAAGATATCTCTCTTGAAAATGCTGAAAAAGGCAAAGCTTACTCGCACAAGCTTTTAGATAAGCGCGTTCAACAAGGACGCCTGACCGCAGAAAAACGCGATCAGATTCTTGCCTTAATTGTGCCAACCGCAACTGCGGCAGATTTACACGACTGTGATCTGATCATTGAAGCAGTCTTTGAAAACCAAACACTTAAGGCACAAGTGACTCAAGAGGCAGAACCTTATTTGGCTCAAGAGGGTATCTTTGCATCGAACACCTCTACACTGCCAATTAGTGGCTTGGCCCAAGCCAGTCAAGATCCAGAAAAATTTATCGGCCTACATTTTTTTAGCCCGGTCGATAAAATGCAATTGGTCGAAATTATCAAAGGCCAACGCACATCTGCTGAAACGCTGGCCAAAGCCTACGATTTTGTCCAGCAGATTGGTAAAATTCCAATTGTGGTCAACGACAGTCGTGGCTTTTTTACCAGTCGGGTTTTTGGCACATTTATCAATGAAGGAATGCGTTTACTGGCCGAGGGCGTACATCCAGCACAGATTGAAATGGCAGCCCTCAAAGCAGGTATGCCTGTTGGTCCGCTGGCCATACAAGACGAAGTATCACTTACGCTGACAGAACACATTACCCAAGAAACCCGTCGTGCCTTGCAAGCAGAAGGAAAAACCTTACCTGAATCTCCAGTTGATGATCTGATTCATTGCATGATTCATGAGCTCGACCGCAAAGGTAAGGCGGCCGGTGCAGGATTTTATGAATATCCTGAAAATGATAAAAAGTTTTTGTGGCCGGGACTTTCCCGCTGGCAAAAACCGCATTCCCTTTCTGAACAAGACATGATTGATCGTTTCTTGTTTGTTCAGGCACTCGACACCTTACGTTGCTACGAAGAAGGCGTCCTTGAATCGGTAATCGATGCCAATGTGGGGTCAATTTTTGGTATTGGCTTTGCTGCATGGACAGGCGGTGCTATTCAGTTTTTAAATCAGCACGGAACCGCACAGGCTTTAGAACGTGCGCAACAATTAGAGGCGCGTTATGGAGCACGCTTCACACCACCTGCGCTGTTGAAAGAAAAAGCGGCTACCAATCAGCCCATTCAGTAATGATCGGTTATGCGCAGTACGCCTTGTCTGTATAGATAAGGCGTACTTGTATGGCTGAAGTATGATGATTTAACACAGTTCACATCAGCAAAATATGCTATAACGCTGTTTTCATTATGCTCTGCATGTGGACGGCTAAGTATGAACCGAACAAATCATTCTAATGATGCGGAATCTACCGGATTAGGCTGGAAATTCGTTATGATTGTGGGGGTAATTACCACCATTTTTTTCACTTTTTTATATTTCGCCATGAGCAGCGAACCCGATTACATGCCTAGTCAGCAACGCCAAAAGCACGATACTTCCCATGCGTCGGTTGCGCCCCAAAATACCCATGCTCCCGCTTCGCAACAACCCTAATTTTTGAGTTTTTATTGTGTCTACTCCCCAACGTCAAGCACTTATCGTTGAAGGCGGCGGTATGCGCGGTGCCTTTACCGCAGGTGTACTCGATGCCTTTTTAGAAAAACAGTTTAATCCCTTTGATCTGTATGTCGGGGTGTCATCAGGCTCGACCAATCTGGCCAACTATTTGGCTGGTCAACACGGTCGCACGCTTCAGTTTTATATCGATCATTCTTTGCGTCCAGAATTTATCAGCTATAAACGCTTTTTAAAGGGCGGCGATTTAATCGATCTTGAATGGATGTGGCAGGTGGGTGAAGCAGAACGCCCACTCGATCAGCAGGCACTCTTTGCCCAAAATCCCGACTTTTATATGGTGCTGACGCATGCACGAAGTGGTCGTGCCGAATATCTACGTGCAGGAAAGGACAATCTGCTCAGCGCCCTTCGTGCCTCAAGTACCATTCCTGTGCTCACCCGACAGCCTGTCGACATTATGGGTGAACCGTATTTTGATGGCGGTGTGGCCGATGCCCTACCAGTTCAATGGGCCGCGCAACAACACGATGTCAATGCACTCATGGTGATTCGTACACGGCCGCAACATTATGCCAAAACCAGCAGTAAGGGCGATCAGTTCTTGGCCAAGTACATGCTCAAACACCATCATGGTTTTGCCTCAAGTCTCCAAGCGCGCTGTTTACGCTATAACGACTCAGTGAAATTTTTACGTCAGCCAAACGAGCAGCGTATTTTGGAGGTGTGTGTTCCCAACAAAAAAGGCTTGGCCAGTCGACTCTGTAAAGATCGTAAAAAACTCGAATATACTTATCGGGTGGGTCAAGAAACTGGCTACGCCGCCATGGAAGCATGGCAATCGCTTAAATAAAGGAATGGCTTAACTCGATTGAGATCAGATCAATTCGTTCTGATCTTTCCAAAGTACTAACCGACTAACCGATTGGACAATAGATCATGGATACTTAATTCCTGATTTCCCAAAGGAACCATCACACCCAAGCGCTACTTAATGTCTATGTAGTTAAAGATAAAAACATCTCAATATGTTCGATTCCGCAATCGTCATAAGTTTCACCGCGTTGAATGAAGCCCAAACGTGTGTAAAAACTTGTTGCATAGACCTGCGCAGAAAGTTTTAAATCAGGCAAATCGTGCTGCCTTGCATAATCAATCATGGCCTGCATAAGCTGGTGTCCAATCTTCATACTGCGATACGCTTTTAAAACCGCCACGCGCCCAATACTCCGATTTGGAAGCAAGCGCGCTGTGGCAATTGGCTGACCATCGTGATAGATCACAAAATGCTGTGAAACCTGATCTTGATCATCCCATTCCTCTTGTTCAGGAATGTGTTGCTCCTCAATAAATACCAGTGTCCGAATATATTTGGCATCCTGTTTGAGGCTGCGCCAATCTCCGATTTGAAGATCAAGTTGCAAGTTTGATGTAACGTTTTCAGTCATTTAACATTTACATCCTACATTTTCAATCGCGATCTGATCGTTTAATAGCAATTCTAAGGTTTGTTTCTCTATACCATACATCTGTTTTAATGCCTGTATCTGTTCCAAGATGTGTGCATCTGGCTGTTCATTCTGTTCACGCTTGGTGGCCAAAATCATTTTGTTTTTACTGGTATGCTCAAGTGAAACAAATTCAAAGACCTTAACGTCATAGCCATGCGCCTTGAGCAACAAGGCACGTAAGGTATCGGTGAGCATTTCGGCCTGCTGACCCGCATGGATACCAAATTGCAGCATCGGCTTAAGCACTTTCGGGCTTTGTAATTGCGGTCGGATTTCCTTATGACAGCAAGGTGCGCACATGATCATCGAGGCATTGAGCCGAATACCGGTATGAATGGCAAAATCTGTGGCAATGTCACAGGCATGCAGCGCGATCATGACATCTAAGCGTTCAGGTTGATAGGTTCGTACATCACCTTCAAAAAAATCAAGATGATCAAATCCTGATTTTAGCGCAAGCTGTTCACAAAACTCGACCAAAGCCGAACGTAACTCAACGCCTGTAATCTGTGGCTGAGTCTGGGTTTGCTGTTGCAAATAATCATATAAAGCAAACGTTAGATAGCCCTTGCCTGAACCAAAATCGACAATCTTGATGGTGTTGTCTTTTAGCGAAATTTGCTCATAGGCATGAGAAAAAATTTCAATAAATTTATTAATCTGTTTCCATTTTCTGGCCATCGCCGGAATGATTTTGCCATGACTGTCACTAATACCGAGCCCCTGTAAAAACGGCGCACTGGCATCGATATAACGCTGTTTTTCTCGATTATGCTGTAGTGTCGTGGCAGGTTGAGTACGGTTTGGCTGACGCTGTTGTACGGTGAGCATGGCTTTCTTTTTATTTTTTTTCAGTTGTGCATCTAAGCGCGAGCTAAACAGATTCGCCTGCTTACACGCTGCCAAATAAGATTCGACACAATCAAGTGCTTCATCTAGCGGGTAGTTTTTGGTCACATCTTTGGTGGTGTAATGGTAAAGCACATTGAGTTTAACTTGTTGTTGCAATTCCACAACACGACACGTAATTTTTTCCAGCTCAGGCTCATCACCTTTATACTGACTCAAGATCAAACGATCAAATTCTTGATTTTCAATCGATTCTTGAATGAGTTCAAGGAACTGTTGTTGCGATGATATTTCGGAAGCCTGAACGGACATAATCAAAAACCTTGTGTGTTAAGCAACATAGTTTAAATCGACTTACTTTAAAAACAAAATTGAATTACTATACAAGTGTATTTTTAATAGAAAGAATAATGAATGGCTCAATCTCCTGTGCAAGATTACGATCCGCTTGAAGAACAGCTCAATGCATGGAGTCATGCACTCGGTGCAGGCCTCGCGGTGATCGGAGCAGTTTTTTTACTGATCAAAGGTAGCAGCTTACCCTTAGCGCAATGGATCGGGCTGCTGGTCTATGCCTTAAGCTTGGTGTTGCTGTTTAGTAGCTCCACGCTGTATCACTTTGCTAAAACCCAAGAAAAACGTCACTGGTATAAAAAGCTCGATCATACAGCCATTTATTATCTGATCGCGGGCACCTACACGCCCTTTTTGAGTATTGCGATTCCAACAGCCAAAGCCACCTATCTTCTAATTGCACTTTGGATCATTGCCTTGATCGGTACTTTGTTTAAGCTAGTGTTTATTCATCGTTTTCAAAAGATCTCGCTGGCAGCCTATTTGGTGATGGGCTGGCTGGCTGTACTGGTCGTCGATGATATGCGCAAGTTTCTTGGTTCAGATGCCTTGAATTTACTGATTTTTGGTGGCGCGGCTTATACGATTGGAGCATTGTTTTATGCCTTAAAAAAGGTAAGATATACCCATGCCATCTGGCATCTTTTTGTACTGTTAGGTGCAGGATCACACTTCTTTGCGATCTACTGGTACGTGATTTAGCCGATAAAGCCTGAAATTTCAGTGACCCTGATTTCTTGCGTTATCAGCAGCAAACTGTCGCTACTTTTTTAAGAAATTATCGCTTTTTTAAAAAATTACGCTTCCAAAAAAACGAATTTATTTTAAGAAGTGTAAGGTTATTTATGTCGTCAACCACAACTACAGCAAATCCTGAAATTGCCACAAATTCTAAAACTCGCGTTTTATTCGCCAGTCTTGTGGGCACCACCATCGAATTTTTTGATTTCTATATTTACGCCACCGCCGCGGTCATCATTTTTCCGCATTTGTTCTTTCCAGCAAGTAGTGGCAGTGCAGCCATCGTGCAGTCGCTGGCCACCTTTGCAATTGCCTTTATTGCCCGCCCAATCGGTGCGGCTTTGTTCGGTCATTTGGGCGATCGAATTGGACGTAAGGCAACGCTCGTGGCTGCACTCTTAACGATGGGGATTTCTACGGTCTGTATCGGCCTGCTGCCAACCTATGCCCAAATTGGGATTGTGGCACCGTTGTTGCTGGCACTGTGTCGTTTAGGCCAAGGGCTGGGTTTAGGTGGTGAGTGGAGTGGCGCAGTCTTACTGGCAACCGAAAATGCACCAGAAGGCAAACGGGCATGGTATGGCATGTTCCCGCAGCTTGGCGCACCAATCGGCTTTATTTTGGCCACGGGCTCATTTTTGGCCTTGGGCGCCTTTATGTCGGAGGCTGCCTTTATGCAGTGGGGCTGGCGTATTCCTTTTATTGCCAGTGCAGTCTTGGTGCTTGTGGGTTTGTATATTCGTTTGAAACTACACGAAACACCCGCATTCAAAAAAGTGCTCGACAAGCAAAAAGAAGTCAACATTCCATTTAAAGAAGTGATTACCAAACATTTCTCTAAGCTGGTTTTAGGTACTATTGCAGCCATTTGTACCTTTGTGGTGTTTTACTTAACCACCGTATTTGCTTTGAATTGGGGCACCAATAAACTTGGCTATGCACGAGGCGAATTTTTAGAGCTTCAACTGATTGCAACACTTTGCTTTGCTGCGTTTATTCCAATTTCTGCTGTTATGGCCGAAAAATTTGGCCGTAAAAAAACATCGGTTGGCATTTGTTTGGCAGCAGCAGTGTTTGGTCTATTGTTTGCGCCGTTGCTTGAATCGGGCAGTACTTTTTTTGTGTTCCTGTTTTTGTGCATAGGTCTTTCAATTATGGGGCTGACCTACGGGCCGATTGGTACAGTATTGTCAGAATTATTCCCAACATCCGTTCGTTATACCGGTTCTGCCCTCACCTTTAACCTTGCAGGTATCTTTGGTGCATCGTTTGCGCCACTCATTGCAACAAAACTTGCAGAAGGTTATGGCTTACAGGCAGTTGGTTGGTATATGTCTGCCGCTTCTTTGCTGTCTCTGCTTGCCTTTTTACTGATTCGTGAAACCAAAGACCAAGATGTCAATAATCAGATTTAAGTGTTTATCGTTCTAAGAAACCAGCTTAGGCTGGTTTTTTTATACCGCTACAAAAAGCCACTGTTTTCCCAAATGATTCTTTTAAACAATAAGATCAACGCATCAATAATGATCAGAATAATATGCAAACCCTTACTCCAAAACAACGCCAAGATGTTTCAAAGTTGATCCAGCACGGCCAGAAAGTTGCTGCCGTGAAATACATAGTGGATCACACACACTGCTCCTTGCAGCAAGCAAAAATGCTGGCAGATCAAATCGAGCAGCAGCCTGAAATTTTATTCTCTTCGCCCTCAACAACATCCATTATCGCCTTGGACTCTAGGCTCAATGAAACCCAGTTAGATGAACTGATCGGACTCATTGAAAACGGCGATAAGATCAAAGCCATCAAATATCTGGTTGATCACGGTGGTTACTCCTTGCAAGATGCCAAACAAGCAGTGGATCTGATCGAACAAGATCCAGATCAAATGGATGACTGGCTAGAGCCAAATCCCCCCTTAGCGTCTTCCCCTTTAAGTTATGAAAGAATACAGGTCGACTATGCTAAACGCACCATGCATGTTATTGATTCAAATGGTCAAAAACAGCGGATTGATGAACAGCACCCTCATTGGAATCAAATCATGCAGCAATTTTATAGGCGCACCTACCCGAGTCTAGATGCATGTTTTATTGATTTGATCAAACGTCGAAATGAGGTAGAAGGTTCATCTTCTTCGTCTTTGTTAGAAAGCAACAATACCAGTCGTCATCCCAATACATTCGCATCTCGGCCTGTCATGCCCAATCAGATGCATGGCATCGAAGATCAGACCAAGAAAAAAGACGTGTCTAAGCTTGTTTTGCTATTTTGCATTGGACTGATTATTATCGCCATTCTGTTCTGGATCACTTAATTGAGGAGTGTTTAATCATTAAATTAACTCAATCATATCGATGGTTGGAGGTACCCGAAAACGAAACGGAATCCCCACCATCCCGGTGCCAACTGTCACAAAAACATCGGCATGTTCGTGTGTATATAGGCCCTTTTTGTGGCCTAAAATCGAAACTTTTTTCATAATGTAGCTGGTAACCCAAGGCAATTCAATTTGACCACCGTGGGTATGCCCAGAAAGCATTAAAGGACGTGTAGGCAAGGCTGGCACCATATCGACGGTATCCGGATTATGCGAAAGAATTAACCACGGTTTATCCTGTGGCAAATCAGGCATGGCACGCATATCGGTTTTGCCGGCCCATAAATCACCGATGCCAATCAAACGAAACTCGTCAAAATCGATAATTTTTCCTTCAATATCTATCACATTATTACTTTCAAGCGCATTTTTCAGCAATTGCTGAATCGGAGGACCAGGATACTGTTCATCATGATTACCCGGTACCGAATAAACGGGTGCCTGAATTTCACTGAGTATTTTCAGCTCCTCTACCAATGTATTTTCAGGTTCGTAAGTCCAGTCGCCAGCGACCACCACTAAGTCTGGCTGTAACTGATTAAGTTTTTTGACCAGTGTACGTAGCTGACGCTCATGCCCAGAAAATAGTCCAATATGCAAATCGGCAATCAGTGCCACCTTAACCGGTGTATGAAAAGGTTGCTCGGGATTAAGACGGTATTGATGGTGATGTACATGAATAAAATGCGGCTCGATAAAACGGGCGTAAATCAACACAAGGCTCAAGACACATATAAAAATTGCCTGCTGAGAACTGTAGTATCCAGTCCATCCCGCGTAAGCACTAAACAGCGCCAAGGGATACAAGAGATAAGACAGATAAAACACCAATAAATGAACGAACGCTTTAAAGGGATGAATGGTCTCGGTACGTGATTGACTCAACCAAGCCTGTGCAATGGCCCAAACTGCTAACAGCACAAAACATATATAGAAGTAAAAAATGATTGAACTAGAATTCGACATACCTGCTCTCAAAGGAAATAAGATCGTGCTCAGACATCTTTATTTCATTTATTTATCTTTAGATATGGAATAATTATACTCTAGCCCAGATTTTTGTTTGTACGTATTATGGCGAAATCATCTAAAACTCCTCTACAAGGTTTCAAATCCATGACACACGGTTACGCAATACCGCGTGCTATGGTTGCCTGCGCCTTCATTGGTGTGCTTGGAGTGAGTGGATGTAGCACACTGCCCAAACCAGGCCCAGAAGTGGCTCAGTATGCCAATCAAGTAGATACGTCAGACACCACACTCTCAAAAATTATTACGCCGCTTAAGCAGCAGAATCCAGATCTGACAGGCTATCATGTACTGTACGAGCCCTTAGAGGCATTAGCTGCGCGCTTGAGACTCATTGACAAGGCTGAAAAGTCTCTCGATCTACAATACTATATTTGGGATAACGATAAAATTGGTGCACTGGCGCTACATGCCTTAATTCGTGCTGCCGATCGTGGCGTCAAAGTACGCTTACTCATTGATGATAACAATGCTAAAAAAATGGAAGGCGTATTACTGGCGCTGTCGCAGCACCAAAATATCAACGTAAAACTGTTTAATCCCTACCGCTTTCGTCAATACCGCGCCATGGATATGGTGCTAGATTTAAAGCGTATCAATCGACGCATGCATAACAAGAGCTTTATCGCCGATAATCAGGTGGCACTGATTGGCGGGCGCAACATGACCAATCAGTATTATAACGTGAGCGACAACTACCAGTTTTCTGATGTCGACGTATTGCTCGTAGGCGCTGCCGTGGATGATATTGTCTCGTCGTTTGACGAATACTGGAACGATAAATACGCCTACTCGGTACAAAATATTGTCAACTCAGATCAGCACCGTTTACGCTATCCAGATTTAAAGCAGCAACTCGATCAGTACTTTAGCAAGGTCAGTGTACAAAACTATCTGGATCTCACCACTCGTTCGCATGCTTTTGACCAGTGGCTCAACAACAATATCCAGTTAGACTGGGTTAAAGCGACTGTTGTGAAAGACTCTCCAGATAAAATTCGGGCCAAGGCCAAGAAAGAACAGCATCTCAACTTTCAATTGATCAAGAACATTGAAAAGCCGCAAGAAAATTTAGATTTGATTTCGGCGTACTTTGTACCTGAAAAAGAAGGCGCCAAGCGTTTGACCAACCTGGCCAATGAAGGCATCAAAATTCGGGTACTGACCAATTCATTTAAAGCCAACGATGTGCCCGTAGTGCATGCTTTTTATGCCAAATACCGTCAGCAGCTATTAGAAAACGGTGTGCAATTATACGAGTTTTTGCCATCGCTTGAAAAAGAAGACATGGACAAATATACCGATGAATTGGTGAAGAAGGCCAAAGTCAGCATGAAAGGTTTGAGCCGCTCAAGCCTGCACGCCAAATTAATGGAAGTCGATCAAAAACAGGTGTTTATTGGCTCATTTAATTTCGATCCACGCTCATCGTACTTAAACACTGAAATTGGTGTTGTACTCAATAGCCCGCCACTGGCACAAGCAGTACATCAAACCATGGATCAGCAACTGACCAAATATGCCTATAAATTGGTGCTCGATGCCAACCATAAAATCAATTGGTATCGCCAAACTCCGACGGGTACCAAGGTATATACCAAGGAACCGCGTATGAAATGGTGGCAAAAGGCGGGGGTTAAGCTGATCTCTTGGTTACCGATCGAAGGCTTTATGTAGTCAGTGGCGTCTGCTTCAATGTTAGCCGATGTAATTCTTCAAGGCCTTCGTGCATTTTGTGCTGAACTTCATCGGTCAGGCTTTTAAGTGTATGCCCTTCTACCGAAATGGCAGGCAGTGCCATCAAATGTGCTACGACTTTTGGCATTTCCAATACACGTTTCACATGTTCAACAAAAGACATATCACCAATAAATGGTGCCACCGTATCGAGCTCGCCGTGCTGATTAACATAGCAAATCAGGCAAATCTGTACTGGCTTTTGTGCTTCAAGTGCAGCACCTAATATACGGCCATGCACGCGTTTAATGGTTTTACCATCGGTGGTGGTTGCCTCGGGAAAAAACAGTACCGGAATATCTTTTTTCAAAAATGCGCTAATTTGCTCGCGAATTCGAATCGAATCTCCCGAACCACGTTTGATAAACAAAGTGCCACCGCCTTTGGCGAGTTGACCCAGTATCGGCCACTTTTCCACTTCTGCTTTAGACAGAAAAAAGACGCGCGCACCAGAGCCCAAGACTGCAATATCTAGCCACGAGATATGATTACTGACCCATAAAGCAGGCTCACGCGGGATTTCACCATGCACGCGCACATCGAGATTAAAGACCTTACACAAGCGCCGACAAAAATATTGCACATAGCGTGTATTGGCAGGATCATTTGGATGCTTGTACAAACCATGGCGGTATACCAGATAAAATCCTTCTCCAACAACGCCCAAACCCAGCGCAAATTTTTTGCTATATAACGCTAGGCGAGTCAGTGGGTTTAATGATGACTGTGTGTCAGCAGTGTGTTCTGTCATAAAGATCATGATGCATTCAGGTTGGGTACATTCTATACCGATCTGGTAAATTTTGTATTGATGATAAAAACCGAACGTCAGTATAAATAAATTCAATTTCAATTCTTTTTAACAATTAACTATTATATTTTTATCGATAATTAAGATTACAAGGAGAGCAATATGAATACTCTTCAACAGCAACAGCATCACCACAGCACTCATGCTGGCCCAATCTTACAGATGATTGCTGGATGGACCATTTTATATGCGGGTGCGATTATTTTAGCGGTAAAAGCATTTCATAGCCTGATTTAAATGCTCTGGTTAAAAGGCCTAAATGCAATTTCATTCGCCACATCTCAAGGATTATTCTAGAATAGTCCTTTTCCATTTATATGAGTTAAAGCGCCTGTGGAATCTGTGGAGCTGCATCAAAAAGAACGCGTCATCTTGGTCAGTGTGAGCGTCAATATCCTCGACGATCTCGATGCCGATGAGTTTGCGTTACTCGCATCGTCTGCAGGTGCAGAACAACTAGATCATGTTTTTGCGCAGCGCGTCAAACCCGATCCAAAGCTGTTTATTGGCTCCGGAAAAGCCGAAGAGATTGCCGAGCGAGTACACGAGCTAGAGGCCAATCTGGTGATTTTTGATCACGCGCTCACGCCTGCGCAAGAACGAAATTTAGAAAAAATCATGAAATGCCGAGTGATCGATCGCACTGGGCTGATTCTGGATATTTTTGCACAGCGTGCGCGTACGCATGAAGGTAAGCTGCAAGTTGAATTGGCTCAGCTTAAACATCTCTCGACCCGTTTAGTACGTGGTTGGTCTGCTGGTTTTGAACAACAAAAAGGTGGTATCGGCTTGCGTGGTCCCGGCGAAACGCAGCTCGAAACAGACCGTCGCCTGATCCGTATTCGAATTACCCAGCTCAAAGACAAACTGGAAAAAGTACAGCAAACACGGTTGCAAGGCCGTGCCGCGCGTCAAAAAGCAGCCATTCCGACGGTCTCTTTGGTGGGCTACACCAATGCGGGCAAATCTACCCTGTTTAATCATTTGGCCAGTAGCGACGTATATGCAGCCGATCAATTATTTGCCACGCTCGATCCGACGCTCCGACGGTTAGATTGGGATGGAATCGGTACCGTGGTGTTGGCAGATACCGTGGGCTTTGTGCGGAATTTGCAGCACGATCTGATTGAATCTTTTAAAGCCACACTTGAAGAAACTTTAGAGGCAACGCTATTGCTGCATGTGATCGATAGTAGCAGCCCTGACATGCTCGAACAAATTGAAGCCGTTGAAGGTGTACTCAAAGAAATAGGTGCACAGGCTCCTGTGTTACGTGTTTATAATAAAATTGATGTCAGCGGTGAGGAACCTAAACTGATTTATGCGCGTCCGCATGAGCCAGAGCGGGTTTATGTCTCTGCGCATTCCGGTCAAGGCATCGATTTACTACACAATGCAGTCAAAGAATGCCTGATGGGTCAACATCAGATGTTTGAGCTTACACTCAAACCCACGCATGGCAAGTTACGAACGCAACTGTACAATCTGAATGTGATTCGATCGGAGGCCTTCGATGACGAAGGACATTTACATTTGCAGGTCATGATTGCTCCGCAAAAACTCGAACAGTTGATTCGCCAAGCGCATATTTCATTAGACGATGTGCTGGGTGAACAGGCAACGCGTTTCAAACGACCACTCGAAGAGTTTGAAATCAAACGCTAAATCGGTTAAAACTTGAGTTATTAAGACAAAAAAGAACAGTGACATGGATTGGGTAAAACAGATTGACTGGCTGGCATGGTTCGGCACGCTCGGCTTAATTATCTTGTTTCGAGAAGGCTCGGTATGGGGAATGGGACATTTCGGTCATCCCGAGCTAGGCAATTTAGTGGGACTAATCGGGCTACTTGCTGTTTTACTGATCTGGCGTAAATTCAAAAAAGTACCTCCGCGGCTGGTCGATACCAACAATAAAATTATGAAAGAAAGCGGATTTGCTTTTTTACCCATCTGTGCCGGCTCTCTCATGATGCTGGTCCACATGGGCAGTGAAATTCCGTTATTTTTAGCTGTGTTAGTCGTCAGTACATTATTACCGCTCTGGGTTTATGCCAAAATGGCTAAACATTGGCTGTAAGGAGATCGTCAATACATGTTCACCATTCTTTACGGCTTTATCATTACCTTGATTGCCTATGTATGTGCCAAGCCCTTAAATAAGCGCGTACCTCAAATTCCGGTCTTGGTATTTGGAATGTTTATTGTGGTTGCATTATTGGCATTGGTTGGACTGCCCTATGAGCAATATATGAACAGCGTAAACGGACTATTTAGTCATTTGCTTGGCTATGTCACCGTTGCATTGGCCATCCCGTTGGCGGCCATGCGCTACGATGATCTGCCACTCAAATCACTGATCGGTATTTTATGCTTTGCCAGCTTTAGTGCTGTGGCCCTGCCCGTGAGTCTGGCTTATTTACTACATATGTCGCATCCGACGATTTTGGCCTTTATGACCCGTGCCGTGACTACACCGATTGCACTGAACATTGCGACGCTTCTACATGCACCACTGACACTGGTTACCTTAATTGTGATTTTATCGGGGGTGATTGGAGCTGCTTTCTCGCCATGGATTTTAAAACATATTCATGATGAACGTGCTTCTGGGCTGGCACTTGGTCTTGCAGCACATGCCATTGGCACCGCTCAAGCATGGCAGCGAGGCCCTGTTGCTGGGCGCTATGCCGCTTTTGGCATGGCACTCAATGGCGTATTTACTGCCCTTTGGTTACCAACCTTGGTCCTCTCGCTACAGTCTTAAATACATTCATCTTAACTGTATTAATGACCGCAGTGATTGTCACTGCGGCTCAATACTTGATTACCAATCTTCTGCAAGCGGGTTTTGAACGCTAAAAGCCCGTTGATCTTCCAATCGGTATGCGATGAGTCGACGCCCCCATACACAGCCACCATCTACGTTTTGAATACGTTCGTTAATGGTCATGCCTTGCAAGGCCGCCCAATGACCAAAAAAGATCTGGTGTGTATGTGCCGCTGGACAGTCAAAATCAAACCACGGCAAAAAGCCTTTTGGCATAGGTTCTGTCAGTTCATCTTTAAAACTAAATTCCAGACGCCCATGCACATCGGTCAAACGCATACGGGTTAAGTAGTTGGTAATAGCACGCAGTCTGTCCATACCTGTCAATTGATCTGACCATAATGTAGGCGCTTCACCATACATTTCAGATAAAAAGGCATCGAGTTGAGTCAGATCATTATGTCCGATATAGGTTTCCACTTCACATGCAAGGTCAAATGCCTGTTCAGCCGTCCAGATACACGGAATTCCAGCATGGGTAATCACTGTCTGCCGATCGGGAAACAGACACAGTGGCTGGCGACGTAACCAATCTATGAGCTCATCGCCATCAATCGCATCAAGCACTTGCTGGGTATTGTCTCTGGCTTTTACTTTTTTGTGTCCACGAGCGCAGGCAATCAAGGTTAAATCATGATTTCCCAAAACCGTTTCGGCACATCCACGCTCGGCCAGTTTCTTAACAAAACGCAGTACACCGACTGAGTTTTCCCCACGCGCTACCAAGTCGCCTGCAAACCAAAGTTTATCTAAATCTGGGTCAAACTGAATTTCTTTGAGCAATGCTTTGAGCGCTTCAAAGCATCCCTGAACATCACCAATCACATAGTTGTAGCGCGTGGTCATACTTACGGCACCATTTGATCAGACAACGCCACAAATTGTGCCAGCGTTAAAGTTTCCGGGCGTGCCATCGGATCGATACCCGCCTTATCAAAAGCGTCGTCTGCAAGCATACCCTTTAGGCTATTTCGCAAGGTTTTACGACGTTGCGTAAATACATGAGAAACCAAACGAGACAATGCTTTTTCATCTTTGGCCACAATCGGTTTTTCTTTATACGGCACTAAACGAAATACCGCACTGGTGACTTTTGGAGGTGGGTTAAATGCGCCAGCAGGCACTTCAAATAAAAACGTAGGCTGACAGAAATACTGAATCATGACCGATAAACGACCATATTCTTTGGTATTAGGCTCAGCAGTGATACGATCAACGACTTCTTTTTGTAGCATAAAATGCATATCTTTGACTTTGTCGCCGAATTCCAACAGATGAAACAACAAAGGCGTCGAGATGTTATACGGCAAGTTACCCACCACACGAAGTGGACGTTCTTGCGTCGCTAACTGACTAAAATCATATTTGAGTGCATCGGCTTCAACGATCGTTAAGCGTTCCGGGTATGGAACACGCTCAGGCAAGCCTGCCGCCAAGTCGCGGTCGAGTTCGACCACTGTGAGGGCGTCACACTCACCGATCAAAGGTGAAGTCAGTGCTGCCAGACCAGGCCCAATCTCGACAACATTATCGCCTGGGCGCGGATTGACTGAACGGACGATTTTTGCAATAACCCGTTGGTCGTGTAAGAAGTTCTGACCAAAACGTTTCCGAGCTTTATGCCCTTCTTCTTTGGGGTTTAGGGCATTAATTTGATACATAAAGACTTCCAACGTAATTCGATTATTGACGTGCCAGCGCCAAAGCCAGCTCAACCGCCACATGTAAACTTGTACTTTTTGCCAATCCGGTTCCGGCCAGAGACAGCGCGGTTCCATGATCAACCGATGTGCGAATAAAAGGCAAACCGAGTGTAATGTTCACTGCTTCACCAAAGCCTTGTGATTTTAACACAGGCAATCCCTGATCGTGATACATCGCCAGCACGGCATCTGCATCTTTTAAATGTTCGGGTGCAAATAAAGTATCGGCAGGCAGACTCAAACTTAAATCGATCCCTCGATCTCGGTAGGCTTGTAAAACCGGATTGATAATTTCAATCTCTTCACGGCCTAAATAACCATCTTCACCCGCATGAGGGTTCAAACCACAGACTAAAATTCGTGGTGTGGCAATTTTAAATTTACGACGAAGATCGTGTAGCAAGATATCAATCACCTGAATCAAGCGCGTTTGAGTAATGGCATCGGGAACATCTCGTAAAGCCAGATGTGTAGTCGCCAGCGCAACACGCAAACTATGCGTTGCCAGCATCATGACCACGCGTGGAACCCCTGCCATTTCTTGATAAAACTCAGTATGACCACTAAATGCAATACCGGCATCGTTAATGACCGATTTTTGTACGGGAGCTGTTGCAACGCCGACACTCTTTTGCTCGATTGCGTAACGGGCTGAGCGCGTCAATTGTTCAATCACATACGCTGCATTAGCAGAGTCAAGCTGTCCGGCTTGAACAGGTTTAAATAACGGAACATGTTCCACATAAAGCTGTCCAGACATCGCAGCATCAGGCTGACCTGTATAATCTAGTAACTCAACCTCATATCCGAGCTGTGTTGCGCGAGATTGTAATAGCGATCGATCTGCCAAGACCACAACAGGTCGTTCAAACCGATGGCGACTCAAACTCAAGCAAATATCTGGGCCAATGCCTGCCGGCTCTCCTGAGGTTACATATAAGGGCATCATGGTATTTATCCTCCGCTAAGCTCTGAGTATACCTATGGATGCCTCAGACAACACAGCCATTTGAGTGGATTTGTATTAAATATCAATGCATGGCTGTGTAATTAAAAAAATGAAAGCGAAAGATTACATCTACATCACTTTTCTTAAACTGCCATTTGATCAATTTTGTATGCAAACAGTCTGAAATTCTCGGTTTTGGCGAACTTTTTGATTGTGATTCCACCCAAATTCATATAGAATTTGCACTCCTTTTGTTTGGACAGATTCCATAGTCCAAACCAACTATAATAGGTAGTGGTTTAATGAAAACTCTCAGCGCTAAGCCAGCTGAAGTTCAACACGACTGGTATGTTGTTGATGCTTCTGGCAAAACTTTAGGTCGCCTTGCGACTGAAATCGCTCGTCGTTTACGCGGTAAGCATAAAACTTCTTATACTCCTCACGTTGACACTGGCGATTACATCGTTGTGATTAATGCTGAACAAGTTCAAGTGACTGGTAAAAAATCACTTGATAAGAAATACTATCGCCATACTGGTTTCCCTGGTGGTATCCGTGAGACTAACTTCGAAAAGTTAATCGCTCACAAGCCTGAAGCTGTTCTTGAAAAAGCAGTTAAAGGCATGTTACCAAAAGGTCCTCTTGGTTATGCAATGATCAAAAAAATGAAAGTGTACGCTGGTACTGAGCATCCGCATGCTGCTCAACAGCCACAAGTTTTGGACATCTAAGGGATACAGCACATGGCTACTAATTATGGTACAGGTCGCCGTAAGACCGCAACTGCACGTGTTTTCTTGTCAGCTGGTACAGGCAAACTCGTTATTAACAACCGTACTTTAGAGCAATATTTCGGTCGTGAAACTGCTCGTATGGTTGTTCGTCAACCTTTAGAACTTTTAGAAGTTACTGAAAAGTTTGACCTTTACATCACTGTTAAAGGTGGTGGTATTGGTGGTCAAGCTGGCGCGATCCGTCACGGTATTACTCGTGCGCTTATCGCTGCTGACGAAACTTTAAAACCTGTTCTACGTCAAGCTGGTTTCGTTACTCGTGATGCTCGTGAAGTTGAACGTAAGAAACTTGGTTTGCGTAAAGCTCGTAAACGTCCTCAATTCTCTAAACGTTAATTCGTTTGCGAATTGGACAAAAAACCTCGGATTTCCGAGGTTTTTTTATGATTATTTGCAGCATCTATCATTACAGTTTGGGTTAAAATAATGAAGGCTTTATGCTATAAAATAAATAACTAATACGCGTGCCATTATCTTTTTAGACCCAAGTTTAGTATCCTACAACCTTTAGAATTTTTAGTATCTTAAGCTATGCCAGTTGAAAATCCATCTGTCCAAGGAATCACATTGTACAGTCATGCAGATGATTTCAGGTCACACTGGATCCGCTTCTTATTGGCCGAGAAACAAATCAAATATCATCCGGTTTTCGTTGATTATGAAGATGAAGATCTGGCCAGTCTAAACCCCTACAACCAACTGCCAATGCTGCTAGAAAATAACTTAAAGTTGTTTTCAGCTTCGATTATTGCAGAATACATCGACGATCGATATCGTCAAAACAAGCTCTATGCCGATTCTCCAGCGGCACGGGCAGAACAAAGACAATATATCTGGCGTTTTGAAAATGACTGGTTTAAGCTCGCAGACATCATGCTACGCCATTCAGATACATTGCAGCCTGAACAACAGCAGAAGGCACAAAAAGAATTACGCAATACGCTGCTATCGCTAGTGCCACTCTTTCAACATTTCCCCTACTTTATGTCTGAAACATTTAGCATTCTTGATTGCATGCTTGCCCCAATGTTTATACGCTTATCTCTCATGGGGGTAGAGCTGCCTAAAACCAGCAGTCGCCCGATTACGTTGTATTGTAATCGTGTTTTTAGTCGTCCTGCTTTTGTTAAATCGATGACTGCGCAGGAAAAAAGTCGTTATAGTAATTTAATTAACCTATAGATGAGTACACAATGTCTGAAACTGAAATACCGTTAAGTCCAACTCGCCCATATATGGCTCGTGCAATTTATGAATGGATCTGCGATAACCAGCTGACACCCTATCTCTTGGTCGATGCGACACAGCCTTACACCTCTGTTCCAGAACAATTCATTCAAGATGGACAAATCGTATTAAATATTGCACCACATGCCGTGCATCAGTTTCAGATGACCAATGATGCCATCACCTTTTCAGCACGTTTTGGTGGCGTTTCACGTGACATTTATGTACCGATCTACGCGGTCGTTGGCATATATGCACGTGAAAATGGACAAGGACTTTTCTTTGATCCTAGTGAATATTCAAATATCCAGATGCCAGAAAATGCTCTAGAATCGGAAGAGCAAGAAAAAACTGAACCTGAAACAAGCAAGAAGAAACCAAATTTAAGACTTTTAGATTAGATCATCACGGAGTGTAAGATGGCGTTTGATTTAGTGCATTATTTTGCTGAACAAAGTTTGCTTCAATCCCCAAATTTACTTAATGGCAGTACAGCTCAAACGCGTCAACAACAAGTTTTTGAATTGAACGCATTGGTACTGGGTAAGCTAATTCAATTGTGGCGCAAGGATAGTGACAAGCTCTATACTGAAATACAGGATCAAAACCCGCTTTATATTCAAGAGATTGCAAGGCATCTTACAACATCTCCTAAAAACCAATCGACATTGTCTAAACAACAGCTTGAGAGTAGTCTCAGCGAAATTCTAGCATTACAGCTTTCAGAGCTTAAACAGTTAGAGCAAACGGGTCATTTAGGTAAAACAGGCTTAAATGAGCTGATGATCGGACAAATTGACCATCTTTCTGGGCAAGCCGATGATTGGGTTTGGTCAACAAACCAACTAACAGAATTGATAGGCTCTAAACCTAGTATTGAAGAAGATGTATCATTAGACGAAACAATGAAGGAATTCAATCAAATGGTTCATACTGCTCACCACGACACGGACAAACATGATGTAAACGAAGTCGTGCATGATGTTGTGCCAACGTGGTCAAAAATCGTAGCACCACTTGTTGCTTTAGCTGTTTTAATCTTTCTTTATGTGCAATATGGACATTTGGTGGGTTAAATTTGCTGTTAAAATTTAAGTGTTAAAAAAGGGCATCTGCCCTTTTTTTATGTCTTATTGAATGTGAGATTGATTGATTTCTTGTTTTATTTTTCTATTTCCCTTTCATTTAGGCATAAAAAAGCCCCCTTAACGTATGTTAAGGGGGCTTAGTATTTAAAAGCTGGCGATGACTTACTCTCACATGGCTAACGCCACACTACCATCAGCGCGAAGAGGTTTCACTTCTGAGTTCGGGAAGGGATCAGGTGGTTCACTCTTGC